>JBMDWN010000354.1:0-11814 GCA_048595275.1 Olivibacter sp.
TCTTGATCCCAGGGAACGACCGTTGAGGAAGAGCTCGACCTCGTCGGCTTGATTATAGTAAGCCCACACGTCTATTACTTTACTTTCAGCCCAGTTCCAATGCGGAAGAAGGTGGAGCACCGTATCCTGGCTCCATACACTTTTATAAAGATGATAAACGTCTTTTGGGATTCCGGCAATATCGATGATCCCGAAATAGGAGCTTCGTGCCGGCCAGGTGTACGGCGTGGGCTCTCCAAGATAATCGAAACCTGTCCAGACAAACATACCAGAAAGAAAATCATGCTGATGTATAAGCTTCAGCGTCTCTTCATGTGTGGAGCCCCAGGGCGTGGAGACGTGATCATAAGCGGAAACGGTATGGTCGGGGTTGCCATCCAGAAAGGGCAGGTCCCACCGGTAGGGCCAGCGCCGAATGGTGTCGGCTGGTTGCTCGAAATAACCCCTGGTCTGGAGAGCAGAGGTGGTTTCTGTCGCGATGAATTTTTTCCCCGGAAAATTTTTCGGGAAGGCCTCAAAATCCTGATGATGATAGTTGAAACCGACTAAATCCAAAGCGTCCGACCGGTAAATGGCGTTATAAGGATAAGGCTCATTCAAGCCCGCCGTTACCGGCCTAGTCGTATCCAATCCGCGGACTATGTCACGGAGTTCGCGCGCGATCTCGAATCCCGCGGTATCGTTTTGCTCCGGAATTTCGTTTCCGATGCTCCAGATGATGACTGAGGGATGGTTGCGGTCCCGTTTGATCAGGTCGGTCAGATCCCGGACATGCCAATCCTTCCAGTTAAGGTGATAATCAAATTCCGATTTTGCGCGGCTCCAAATATCAAAAGCCTCATCCATGACCAGGAAGCCCATCTCGTCGCACAGATCCAAGAGCTCCGGACTTGGAGGATTATGGGCGGTGCGAATGGCGTTGCACCCCATGTCCTTCAGCAGATGGAGCTGCCGTTTCAACCCGTCGCGGTGTACGGCTGCACCCAGCGCACCCAGGTCATGGTGATTGCAGACGCCCTGAATTTTTAACGCGGCTCCGTTCAGCGAAAAACCTTTTTCCGCATCGAAGTTGAAATGCCGAAGGCCGAAGCGAAGGGATTGTGCCTGATGTTCCTGTTTCTTCCGGATAAGTTTTACAGAAAACGTATACAAATCGGGCTTATCTACAGACCAGAGCTGAGGATCGGGTACGTCCACCTCCAGACCGACAGCACGATTGCTATCGGCCGCGCAACTCAGTTCAGGCGATTTCCATGTTACGACTGATTTTCCTTCGGGATTCAAGACCTCAATCTCGTAGCGGAAATCCACTGCCTGACGCTCCTCATTTTTAAAGGTCATGTCCACGTGGATAGCCGCCTTGCCTTCGCTTAAGCGACTCTGGATAAAGGTTTCTTCCTGATCAAGATGAAAGGATTCGTCCAGCAGCAGCCACACCGGACGGTAAATGCCTGATCCGGAATACCAGCGCGAGTTCGGTTGCCGGCCGTTATCGGCTTTTACAAGCAGGGTATTCTCCCGGTCATCCTGATGAAGATAAGGGCTGAGATCATAACTGAAGCTGATGTAACCGTTTGGCCGCTGACCCAGCAGGTGACCGTTTATCCATACGCTGCTATGCTGATAAATGCCATCGAACTGGATGCGTACGACTTTTTTTCTTTCCACTTCGTTTAATCGAAAGGATTTACGGTACCAGCCAATGCCGCCCGGAAGTGCTCCGCCGCCTGTCCCCGCCGGGTGTTCTTTGCTAAATGTTCCTTCAACGCTCCAGTCGTGCGGCAGGTCCAGCGTCCGCCAGTTGGCGGTATGTTGTTCGCCCGTTGAAAAGTCGATTAATGAATCCGCGAGCGTAAATTCCCATCGCTCATTGAAATTAACTTTTTGAAAGCTTGTCTTCTCAGCGCATCCCAGGGCACATGAAAGCGCATAAAGGATCAGAAAAAAAGAAATAGTTCTCATTCTTCAGACTCGGTTTGCGCATTGGCGAAATCTTCGGTGACGTAATTATACACCAGCATAGCTTCTCCTTCACAGGACTCACGCCGCAGGACGCCCAACTGCATGGTATTCTCTGTAAGCGAAAATATCCGGATGTTTCCCCAGTTGGCCACGCAACCATCGCGGTCTGCATCATGCAGCGGCGCCGCTCCGCTCATGGATAGGGTGTGATTGGCAATGTCCAGGTTGTACGTTCCCCGTTCATTGTTGCGTCCGGGTACCATTGTGTGTGATACTTCCACATAAGGCCCGTCGATCAGGCTGAAGGTCATGCGTCCGTAATCGCCATAGGGCATAATCCAGCTGTTACCGGCATAATCCGGGCTCCAGTTCCAGCAATCCCCTCCATAACAACCGTCGTCTCCACCTTCAAGCCAACCATTATCCGTTCCGTAAAAATAAAGCGGGCCGTCGAAAAAATGCTGGTCAATGTCCAGCAACCAGGTTTTGGAAGCACCCGGGCCGCCGGAAAGGGCGATCCATAACGGATCGTTGACGTAATTCAGGTTATCCTCGCTCACGGTAATCTGGATTGGATCCATATCGGTAATACCACCTCCTGCCATTGCTGAAAAGCGGATCTCATAATCTCCTCGGAAGGCGAATCGGATGGTGTCGCGCTGCCGGGTCGACCTGCCGGTACCATATTCCCAGATCGGGATGACTTCGGGCGTTTGATTGATCAGGATAACCGTATTCCCCCCGGGATCAGCCTCCAGATCCTGGATAATCTCATAGCGTATTGCTGCCGGATCCAGAGGTGTGTCCAGATCTGGATCGTGTTTTTTACAGGTGGCAAAGAGCAACGGGATTGCCAGAAGAAGCAAATACGTTTTGCCGGAAATGAGGTGCTGCAGAAAATTGTTCGTTTTCATAATATATCGTTTCATAATTGAGGAGTTACCATCCTGCATTTTGGGTTAATACGCCATTGGACAGCGTGATCTGATCGTATGGGATCTGCTGAAAACCTTGCGTTGTGCTGATCATAGAGGCCTGAATTTGTTTGGCCGCAGGTTGTCCGCCATTAACGACCGTTGTGCTTTCCGCGATTGTACTGGCTGCAACATCCACCCCCTGGCGCAGGAGATCCCAATAACGGATGCCTTCAAAAGCAAATTCCAGTCTTCTTTCCTGCTGAATGCGTGCCGCATTGACGGCCAGCGGGGTGAACTGATCGCCGAATGCCCGGCGACGCACCTGGTCGAAGTAAGCCTGTGCATTTCCGCTACCCAATTCGGCCGCCATAAGCAGGATATCGGCATAACGCAGAACGACATAATCCTGAAACTGTCCGATCATAAAATTTACTGCCCCCTTTTCAATAGTAACGCTATTCCCATTTTCGTCCACCAATGGGGTGTACTTTTTGTTGTAGTAGCCGGTGTATTCGCGCTGCCGCACCTGATTGGTGAAGTTGATTCCCTCTTCTTGTATACCGATAATGGAGGCCGCTCTGCGCGTGTCGGTTGCCTGGTAGGCATTCCAAAGTCTGGGATTTACCGGGGCGCCGCCCCAGCCGTTACCATAGGGGAAATGGTACTGCTCCCGCATTCCGAGCATGACGAGCCAGTGATTGCCGTCCGTATTGCCATCGTAGTCGCTCGTGAAGGTATACTTAATGCCGAAAACCGTTTCCCGGTTGTCCTCTCCGGCGTAGTTCTCCAATGATGCCGGCCAAAGTTCTTCAAACTGGTCTAAAAGACCGAAGCCGCCTGCAGCAATCACATCTTCCAGGTAAGCCAGCGCTTGTGTACGGCTGACCTGACCAACGAGATCGCTTTGCTGGTAGCGACCGGTGTAATAAAGAAATACGCGGCCCATCAATCCCTCTGCCGCCCATTTGGTTACCCGCCCGTAGGTATTGCTGTTTTGATCTGTGTAAGGTGTAGCACCCAGGTTTTCAATAGCGTATTGCAAATCCGCAGCGATGACGGAAAAGACCTCCGCGGCAGGAGAACGACCAATGTTTTCGGCCGAAGGCTCGGTCAACAGTGGGATATCACCCCATAAGCGAACCATATCGAAATAAAAGTAAGCCCGCAGAAAACGGGTTTCGGCTTCATATTGCTCGCGAAGCTCTGCCTGCCCGTTCCATTCGATTTCATCCATTTTGCTCAGCAGGGTATTGCAACGGAAAATAGCCTGATAATAGGCCGACCAGTTTGGTCCGAAAAGATTCTGATCGGCTGGTGAACGCTGCCGGTCAAACTCATCCAACATCTGATAACCAAAGCCGTCTGCATTTCCGGTTCCTCCGAAGCAATTATCGGACATGACTTCTGCTGCTACGGGAAAGGCTACGCCTTCAGCCCATATAATCTGGAGTCCATCGTAACAGCCCACCAAAGCCTTATAGGCATCGTCGGGTGTGCGGTAAAAGTTTTCATCGGTGAGCTCCGTAATGGGTTCTTTATCTAAAAAGCTTTTTGTACAGCTGCTCAGGGCAAGCGTGATCATGAGCGCGTATAGGATGTTCAGTCTGTTCATCATAATGGTTTTTACAGATGGATTAAAAAGTAATGTTCGTGCCGATCATAAAAGTTCTCGGACGGGGGTAATAACCTACGTCTACGCCTGCGGCAAAGCTCTCTGCGTAGCCAATTTCCGGGTCCATGCCGGTGTAGCTGGTGAATGTGAAAGCGTTCAGTACCGAAGCGAACAGCCTTACTTTTCTCATGTAGGGTTTATTAATGACTTTCCCGAAGTCATAGCCCAGGGTCAGCGTGCTGATCCGTAAAAAGTCCCCGTTATGGACATACAGATCGGAGAAGTTCGTCCAGTTCCGTGCATCCTCTGTAACCCGGGGAAGGCTGTTGGAAGAGCCGGGCCCATGCCAGCGATCCAGTATCTGGTTGGTGTAATTGGCGAAGATGTTCCCGTGGTTGCGGTAAGATTGTACGATCTGATTTCCCGCGACGCCATGTCCCTGAACAGCCAGATCAAATCCTCTGTAATTCAGCGAGAGGTTGAATCCGAAGGTGTATTTAGGGTTTGGATTTCCGATCATGGTGCGATCGTTGTTGTCAATCATGCCATCCCCATTGTAATCTACATAGCGAACATCGCCCGGCTGAGCATTCGGCTGGATGCGTTGACCGTTAGCATTGCGATGGCTGTTAACGTCTTCTTCCGTCTGGAAGATCCCATCGGTTTTCAATCCCCAGAAGTAGCCTATAGGAAAGCCGTTTTGCGCCCGGTAAAACTCCAGGGAATTGTCAAACAGCACATTTGCATTCCCATGTATGATGCCGTCTGCTGTAGGAATCGATCCGACCGTGTTCCGGTTGTAGGTTCCATTGACTCCGATGGTATACTGGAGTTCACCCAGCTTATCCTGAAAGTTCAGGCCAAGCTCGACCCCGGTATTGCGGACATTACCGCCATTAATGAAGGGCGGATTGGCCCCGGCAGTGGCCAGGATCGGCGCTTCTACAATCCAGTCTTTCGTAATCTTATCGTACCAATCGAATGTCACGTCGAGGCGATTGAACAGGCGGGCATCGAAGCCGATGTTGGCTTGTTGGGATGTTTCCCATAAAAGATTCCGGTTGCTCAGGCGGCTTGGGTAAGCCCCGGGGGTCAGGACGCCTTCCGTAGGGCCGAATATGTAGTTTGTATTCAGAAAAGTCACCGGAGCCATAAACTGGAACGCGTCGACCAGCTGGTTTCCAACTTGTCCCCAGCTGGCTCTTAATTTAAAATACTCCAGCCAGTTGCGCTGACTTTCCATGAACTCTTCTGAGCTCAATACCCATCCGGCAGAGATGGAGGGGAAGTAGCCCCACCGGTTTTCCGCCGCAAATTTAGAGGAGCCGTCCGCCCGGAATGTAGCATTGATCAGGTATTTTTCTTTGTAATTGTAGTTTAAACGCCCGAAATAGGACATCCGGTAGTCCGGGTTTTCCGGAGCTCCGCCGAGGGTAATCTGCGTGGCATCGCTGCGGTTCGTTGCGTTAGAAAGCCAGGCATGTTTTAAGTCGTTAAACACCGCATTAATGTTGGTGCCCCATAAGCTGGACCCGTCGTATTGAAAGGCGGAAGTACCTACGAGCGCTTCGAAACGATGATCGTCTTTGATGCTGAAGTCGTAGCTGAGTAAATTGTCCCAGATAAGGGTACTCGCTTTGCCCATATTCTGGTTGATGCGGGAGAAATCATTGAAGCTGTAAGTCGATAAGCGGTAAATCGGCTCGAAGGAGCGACTTTCGTTGACGTTATAGTCCAGTCCCAGGCTGGTGCGAAAGCGGAGCCCTTGAAATGGCTCGACAATCAAGTACACATCTCCCAAAAGTCGCTGGCTGTTCTGTACATTCTGATTGTTGAAGACCATTTCAGCATAAGGATTCGCTTCTCCGGTATTCCAGTCGGATTGACTGTTGTCAAAGAAGTTCCCGGAAGCATCGTACATGGGAACGAACGGGCTGGTATTGAAGGCTCCTCTGAGCGTGTTATTGTATTGATTTCCGACACCGATGCCGTTCGTCTTGATATGCGTTGCGGTCAGGTGCTGACCTAAGCGGATAATGTCATTGTAAAGCCGGTGTTCGGAATTGATCCGGAAATTGAAACGCTCATAGTTGGAGAGGTCTCTGCCGCCGACAATCCCTTCCTGCCCGGTATAGGAGAAGGAAGTAGAATAAGTGGATTGCTCGCCGCCACCCTGGGCGCTGAGCGAATAATTCTGATGGAGCGCATTATCGGTGAACATCTCGTCCATCCAGCGCGTACCCTCGCCGAGCCCGGCCAGTTCGGTGTTGGAGAAATAGGGTGCTTTGCCTGAATTTACAGCAGCCTCGTTCATGATGATGCCGTATTCTGTAGCGTTCAGCATCCGCATTTTTCGTGGAACCTGCTGCACGCCCGTAAAGGCGTCTAACGAAATCTGAGCAGGCTGACCCTGTTTTCCGCGTTTAGTGGTGACGAGTACCACGCCGTTTGCTGCCTGAGAACCATAGATGGCTGCTGAGGCGGCATCCTTTAATACGTCGATGGTTTCGATGTCGTTCGGATTCAGGTAGGTGATGTCGCTGGTCAGGACCCCATCCACCACATAAAGCGGGTTCGCGTTGCTGATGGTTCCAAGCCCGCGCACGACTACCCGCATGCCTTCTCCGGGTTGGCCGGAGGTTGAGGTGATTTGCACGCCCGGCGTCTGTCCTTGAAGCGCCTGGACCGCATTTGTCGTGTTCTGCTTCAGAATGTCATCGCCTTTTACCTGAACGGACGCACCCGTAACAAGCTTTTTGCGTTGTACGCCATAGCCCACGACAACAACCTCATCCAGGTCTCCGATACCAGGCTCCAGCGTGATTTTCAATTCCTGGTTATTCCTTACAGGCACTTCTTTTTCCTGCATGCCTACATAGGATACCAGTAGGACATCCCCGACATTTGCGGTGATCTGAAAACGGCCGTCCTCGTCGGTTGAGGCAGCCCTTTTGGAATTTTTTACCTGGATGCTCGCGCCCGGTATCGGAAGCTGGTCTTCGTTTGAGCGTACCTCTCCCCGCACGAGGATTTCCTGTGCCATCCCAAGGTTTACCCAGAGGACACAAAAAAGCATCCCGGCAAGTTTTCTGATAAAACTGGTTAGTTCATTCATGATTATAATAGTTAAGCGTTTGTTTTTTTAGGTTTTATTTAAGTTCGACCAATGTCTTCTTTCCGGTGTACTGAACTGTAAAGGAAGACTGCGGTGCTTTTGTGCTTTCAAAATCTACTCCTACACCCCCCCGGATTACGACGATTTTAAAGCGACGTTTATTCAGCATACCAGGAAAGCGCCCTTCACGAGCCCCAATTTCCAGACGGTTGGATTCCGGCAGATAGCGAAAGGGTATAGAACTGTGTTCGCCGTTTTCATAAGCATTGCTCAGACCGCCGTCTTCATAGAGCGTGAATGCTCCCGGAGCCCCGGGAAATACGTAAATAAGGAGCTCTTCCGCCTTTTCTTCTCCGACATACTGCTGCTGCGGACCGATTGGAAGGATGGTTCCGGCTTTTGCAAAGACTGGCATGCGGTCGTAGGGTGCCTTTGCAGAAATGGATTGCCCTCCGTCGTACTTTTCTCCTCTATAGAGGTCATACCAGGATGTGCCGGATGGCAGGTAAACTTCTCTTTCCTTTGCTCCGTAGGTCGTTACGGGATTGATCAGAAGATTCGAGCCCATCATGAATTGGTTGTCTATGGCGTAAGTTGCCGGATCTGAAGGGAAGTCCATGGCGAGCGCCCGCATCATACTGTAATCCTCGTGATAGACTTTTCCGGCAAGCGAGTAAATGTAGGGCATGAGCCGGTAGCGCAGGTGAAGCTGAAACAGGATGCTTTTGTAAGCCGGATGCTCCTCCGGGGCGATGTTGTAGGGTTCCCGGAACGGATACTGACCATGCGCACGAAATAAGGGAACGAAAGCGCCAAACTGAAACCAGCGATTGTTCAGCTCACGCCATTCTTCCAGGTCTTCTTCGTTGGGTTGATGAAATCTTTTCTCCACCAAAAAGCCACCGACATCCATCGTCCAGTAAGGTAATCCCGACATGGAAAAGTTCACGCCGGCAGCAATCTGATCACGCATGTCATGCCACCGCGAGGCAATGTCGCCGCTCCAGACCGCAGCAGAATAGCGTTGCTGCCCGGCAAATCCTGATCGGGTAAGCAAAAAGACACGTTTGTCAGGGTCTGCGTCCATCTGACCCTCGTAGATACCTTTTGCATTTAACAAGGGAAAGGCGTTGTAATAGCGGGTGGAAGACCCGGACTGGGGAGAGAAGACGGACTTGCGTTCTTCGATGTTGATGTTAGAGTGTACATCAGGTTCGCTGGCATCCATCCAGAAGGCGTCGACACCCTTATCATAGAGCTTTCCTTTCAGCAAATCCCAAAACCCGCGCCTGGCCTCTGCGTTAAAAGGGTCGTAAAAGGTCGACGTATAGCCCTTTCCAATCCAGTCCTTGCGACCATCAGCAATGTTCCGTTGATAAAGCCAGCCTTTCTGATAAAAATCGCTGAAGGTATTGGCTTCTTCATTGAACTTTGGCCATACAGAAATCATAAAGTGATAATTCGATTGATGCAAATCCCGGATCATGCCTTTCGGATCCTGAAAGCGGGCGCTGTCGAATTCCTGACTGCCCCATTCTTTCTCCGGCCAGTAAGACCAGTCCAACACCAGGTTATCTACCGGGATGTTTTTCTGACGGAAGGTTTTCGCGACCTCCCTGATCTCCGTTTCGGTTTTGTAACGTTCTCTGCTTTGCCAGTAACCATAAGCCCACTGCGGAAGCATTTTAGCTTTACCCGTAAGCCGGCGATATCCCCCGATCACCCCATCCATGTTTTGATCTTTGATCAGGTAATAATCAACGGCGTCCCCTGCTTCTGATTTGAAACCGAAAGTGGCATCACCCGAATCTTTCAGCGGCCGCTGTACCTGGATTCCCAGGTAAGACTGGCTGCCCTCCGGGCTCCACTCCATACGTATTTTTACCTCTTTGTCGCTTATCGGCAGGGCCGTTTCAAAAGTTCCGGCATTCCAGGATTCTCGCCAACGGTCAGCTACAAGGTGACCGTCAACATACACTTTGAGATAGCCTGCATAATTGAAATGGAGCCGGTACAAACCGCTGTCTGCCGAAGACAGCGATCCTTCATACACGACGATTGAATTCGCCAGATCCACTTCTTCCGGGAACTTATGCATATCAGAAAGGTAATTGTATGAGAAATCTGATATGGGTTGTTTGAACAAGGTATCTTTAAGGTCGTTCTTGTTCAGGTAAGAAGCATTGATCCAGCCAGCTTTGCCCTCCGGATTTTTTAAACGAAGGGCAGAGAGTGGCAACAGCGCCCGTGTATCTCCGGCCTTCGTGATGCTATAGTTGTTCCAGAGGAGTCCCCAATTATCCGTGCTGATCAGAAAAGGTATAGCAACTTCCGTATTGTACTGCAAAAGATTGACTTGTCTTCCCTGGTAATTCATGACACCCTTCTGATGTTGTCCAAGACCGTAGAGTCCGGTCTGAGCGGAAAGATTAAAGTTTTGCTCGACCTGATAGAACAAATCACCATCGGCCATGGAGGGTAGGAAAGAAGCATCTGTGCGTATTCCTTCCGTGAGGAAGGATGATTTTTGAGGGTTGTCATACTGAATATGACCATCCGTCAGGGAAATTTTCAACGTCAGCAGTTTTGTCTCCAGCGTAAGTTGATTTTCCGTTTCCGTTAAGGTATAGGGGATCTCTTTTTCTACCGTATCGGTAACGACATAGTTGAGCGTCGGATTGATCACGGAATTCCGGGAAATTGGCACGGAACGAACGTGTACAATCCCTTCCTCCACGAGATGGATGCCGGTTCGCAGCGTAACCTCATTCCGCTCGTTCTTCTTCAGCAGCGTGAGGCCGTCCTTCTCTTTCTGATAAGTAAATTGTTGCCCGAAAAGTTGTTCCGCATTCAGACTTAGGCATAAGAAAATGAACGCAACGGCTCCTAACATATTGGTCATACAGTTTAGTTTTATAGGTTACTTCTGTTGCCAAAAGTAGGCGGGAGACCAAAAGAAGAGGGCGTTCTATGTTTCTAAAAGGGGGTGTTTTGGTAAACTAAACGGCCTATTCGGTCATGTGATGATCCTGGCGATAGGTTGAAGGGCGAACATGGTACATATTTTTAAAATGTTTACTAAATTGCTTAGGGTCTCCAAAGCCCGTTTTATAGGCGATTTCGGAAACCGTAAGATGACCTTCGTTCAGTAAATCCGCTGCGTGCTTTAACCGGATGTTCCGCACAAATTCTGTTGGGCTGTGGCCGTGAATACTCAGTAATTTTTTATAGAGTCCAACCCTCGTTATTCCGAGCTGACTGGCAAGCTCAGCAACAGAGAAGGAACTGTTATCCAGATTCTTTTCTACGATGGAGGTGGCCTTCTTCAATAATTTCTCATCAGGACTTTCGGTGATCTCCTTGCTGATAACAACATCCAGTCGCTTCCGGTAAGTTTTTTCCGCAAGTTTATGTTGTTTCAGATGACTGCGTATCCTGGCCAGGAGTAAGGCCAGGTTGAACGGTTTTAATAGATATTCCGAGGCACCTTGTTCGGCCGCTTCGAGCTGGAGATCATTGTTCTTATGTGCACTCAGAACCAATACCGGAATATGTTGCGTGCGGGGATCTTGCTTCACCTTTGCGCAAAGATCTAAGCCTGATTCGTTTTGCAGGTGCATATCGGTAACAATAACATCCGGTTTTGAAGCCAGAATTTGTGACCAGGCCTCGGTAGATTTTGTTGCCGTTTCTACATCAAAATAAGGCGATAGAGCTTGTTTCAGGTAGGATAAAAGCTCCTTATCGTCGTCAATTAACAAAAGTTCTCCTTCTTTCTGAGGATTTTTGATCAAATCCTGTTCCGGTACTGTTTGCGAAAGAGGCGGCAGGTGAAGGCAGACAAGAAAACGACTGCCTTCACCTGGCTGACTTTCAACCTGGATCGTCCCATTCATCAATTGAACGTAAGTGTTAACAATGGACAACCCGAGTCCGCTCCCTCCTGATTTCGGAGATCCGACAGCTTCCTGGATATACGGCTCAAAAACCTGTTCGATCATGTCTGGCCGGATACCTCTTCCCGTATCTTCTACAGCGATGCACAATTGCTGCCCGGAGCTTTCAATACGAACGGAGACAAAACCCCGTTCCGTGAATTTAAAGGCATTGCTTAAGAGGTTAACGAGGGTGCGCTCTACTTTATCCTGGTCGAAGTTAGTCAGGTGCTCATTCATCGAACTTTCAAAGCTGAGCTGAATACCTTTTTG
>JBMDWN010000355.1:0-5981 GCA_048595275.1 Olivibacter sp.
GCGATGAAGGACGACGAAGATGTTGTGGTATTGGACGTACGTTCGGACTACGAACATAAACTGGGACATTTCAAAAATGCGGTGCGGCTGGATATGGAAAACTTCAGGGAGTTTCCGGAAAAAGTAAAGGAACTGGAGCAATTCCGGGGAAAAAAAATCCTTACCTATTGTACCGGAGGCATTAAATGTGAGAAAGCCTCTGCACTCTTATTGCATGAAGGTTTTGAAGATGTTTACCAGCTTCATGGGGGAATTATTAAATACGGGAAAGAAGTCGGGGGGAAGGATTTCGAAGGGAAATGCTACGTCTTTGATAACCGGGTGGCCGTAGAGGTCAATTCGGTGAATCCTTCCGTAGTGTCTACCTGCCTGAATTGCGGCACGAAAACCGACCGAATGATCAACTGTGCCAATCCGGAGTGTAACGAGCACTTCTCGCAATGTGAAGCTTGCGGCACGCGGCTGGATGGCTGTTGTTCAGATACTTGCCAGGAACATCCGCGTAAGCGCCCTTATGACGGCACGGGTTATTACGTAAAAGTACCTCAGGCCGTTAACTTAAGTAAACGGAAAAGAAAAAAGATTATCAGCTGAAGACACGCTTCGTTTTTCTATGGCTCCTCTACTCCCTGCTTTCATTTGAAACAAGCCGGGGGCAGCAGCAGGCGCTGCGGGGGCAGCCTATGGTTCAGCATTTTCCTAAAACACTCTATCAGGCAGCAAATCAGAACTGGTCTTTAACATCGGCGGCGAACGGCAGCATGTATTTCGCTAATAACGAAGGGCTGCTGGGCTTCGACGGGCAGTCCTGGAGACTCAGGACTATGCCGGGAAATATTATTGTCCGCAGTGTGGCTTCCGATAATTCGGGGCAGGTTTACTCAGGCGGACTGAAAGAGTTTGGCATCTGGAAGCCGGACGCATACGGACGTATGAATTACCAGTCGCTCGTCGCTTTGCTTCCAGAGGAAGACCGACCGGTAGACGAGGTTTGGAAGATATATACACATAGGGATGAAGTACTCTTTCAGACCTTTTCTGCGGTCTTCCGCTACCGCAACAACGAATTGCAGCGAATAGCCATTCCCGGTATTGCTTTATTCCTTTTTCAGGCAGGAGAGCGGTTTTTTCTGGAGGTACTGGACGATGGTATTTACGAGCTGGACGAGGATCGTTTTGTAAAGAGGCTGGATGCCGCTGCTATTGGCGGCGGACGCGTGCTCACCATGCTTCCCTTCGGAAACGAAGTGCTGATCGGGACCGCGCAGAATGGACTCTTTCGCTGGAAAGACGATCAGCTGACGGCCTGGGAAACGGAGTTAAGCTCCGCCTTGCGTCAGGAGCAACTCAATAATGGTATTGCGCTGCCAGGCGGTCAGTTCGCTTTTGGAACAATCCTTAATGGCTTATATGTAATGGATTCGGAAGGGCACCAGCTATATCACTTGAATAAAGCAAACGGCCTGCAAAACAATACTGTTCTTAGTCTTGGGCTTGATCAGCAGCATAATCTATGGATCGGGCTGGACAATGGTATTGACCGGGTCGAGATTAACACTCCTTTCTTTTATTATACGGATCTGAGTGGACGCCTCGGTACGGTTTACACCGCGGCGATTTACCAGGGGGATCTTTACCTTGGAACAAACCAGGGTCTGTACCGAAGTCCCTGGTCTCCGCAGAACCGTTTTTCTTTCCAATTGGTGCCGGGCAGCCAGGGACAGGTCTGGGATCTCCGGGTTATTGACGGACAGCTTATTTGCGGGCATAATGACGGAACGTTTCGTGTTGCACCGGATCGGCTGGTCCGGATATCTGATCTGAATGGCGGATATGTGCTTAAAGGCAGTCTTAAAAAGGGTAAACTGTTCATCCAGGGGACTTATACCGGACTTTCCTTATTTGAACAGAGCGGTCAGCAGCTCGTTTGGAGAACGAAGATTGCCGGCTTTGATAAGCCGGTGCAGTTTTTTCAGGAGGAGGACGGGAATAGGCTTTGGGTCAGTGGTTACCAGGGTCTTTTCCGTTTGCAGCTTGATAGTGCCTATAAGCGTGTGCTTGCCGCTGAACAATACGGACCTGAACAGGGCTTGCCGGAAAGCCGGTTTAACAGCATTACGGAGATTGGTGGACGAACGATGTTTGCGACCGACTCCGGGTTTTATCTGTATGATGACATTGCCGATGAATTTCACGCTTATGATCAGCTGAACGAACGTCTTGGGAGTTTTGCAAGTGCTAATACGGTGATTCCTGTGGCCGAGGGACAATACTGGTTTGCCAAGCGCGGACACCTGGCCTGGGTAGAGTTTCTCAGAAGCGGACAGGTAGGGGTCGATTCGGTCAAATTTGCAGGCCTGGCCGGGCGGATCCTTAGTTTTTACGAATACGTGAGCGAACTGGCCCCTTCCTTGTACCTGATCAGCCTGGATGATGGTTTTGCATTGTACCGCGCTAAGCAGCATGTGCAGCAGGCACGCGGGACTTCGAGACCTGTCGTTAAGAGAGTGGAAGACATCACGGAAGGCGGAGGATTAGAGCTTCCTTTTTTAAATGGCGCGTTTAAACTCAACCATCAACAAAACAACATTCGCATAGCGTATGCGTTGGCGAGGTACTATTCGCAGCCTGTACATTACCAGTCTCAGCTGAGTGGGATTCACGATGGGTGGTCGGATTGGTCTATGGTGGCGGAGCGGGAATTTACGAATCTCCCTGCCGGAGATTATGTGTTTAAAGTCCGGGCACGTACACCAGATGGATTGGTCAGTGAGGTTGGAGAGTGGTCGTTTTCTGTGCTACCCCCCTGGTATCGTTCCTGGAAAGCTTATGCCGTTTACTTTTTGCTTCTGGGTGGATTGGTCTACGGAGGCTATCTTTTATATCTCCGCAACCTGCGGAAGCATCGGCTGGCACTACAGCTAAAGTTGGAGCGGGAGGCAAGGGACCGAAGCCGACAGCAGGAGGCGGAAGCTGAACAACAGCTGATGCAGGTGAAAACTGAACAGCTGGAAACGGAACTGGCGGGTAAGAATCGTGAGTTGGCAAACTCTGCCATGAATATCGTATATAAAAACGAGCTCCTGAGCAAAATTCACGACGAAATACTGAGTTTGAAAGACCGCCAGGGGAAAAGCCTTTCAACCGAGCAATTAAAGAAAATCAACCAGGTCATAGAAGATGCAAGAAGCGATGAGCGCGACTGGGATTTGTTTGAAGAGAGTTTTAATGAAGCGCATGAAAATTTCTTCAAAAAACTAAAGAGCCGATACGCGGAATTGGTGCCGAATGACCTTAAATTATGTGCCTACCTGAGGATGAATATGAGCAGCAAAGAAATTGCCTCTTTGCTTAACATTACGACAAGGGGGGTAGAAATACGCCGATATCGTCTTCGAAAAAAGTTGCTTCTCCAGCACGATCAGAACCTGACGGAATTTCTTATGAGCGTTTAAGAACGCATCATTACTACATCACGTTATTTGTGTTTTCCTTACACTAAGATTACGTGCCTAGAGAGGTTACAAATATAAATAATATGCTGTATTTCAGTTTGTTAATATAATCAATATAGCTTTTCTGAGAGGTTTCAATATCCTGATGTAACGATGATGAACCGCTTTTTTAGTTGCTTTTCAAACAAAACATAACCTTTGCACTGTTAACTGGGGGTTGAGGCAACTTAGCCACACTAAATAATTGTATAACCAATATTCATTTTCATGAGGAACATTTTTACTTGGTGCCTTACATTGATCTTTTCTGTCTTGGCTTTTTCATCCTACGCGCAAGATTCGGAAATAACGGTGAGAGGTAAAGTAGTCGATTCACTTGACGGGTTGGGCATCCCCGGCGTTAGTATTATTATCAAAGGGACTACTAAAGGAACACAGACAGATGCTGAAGGAGATTACACGCTTTCCGCTCCTTCGAACGCAACACTCGTTTTCAGCTTTGTGAGCTACGGGCGAAAGGAAGTTGCGGTAAGTAATCAAGAGACGCTTAACGTGACCTTGGGAACAGTTAGCGAGCAACTTGATCAGGTAGTCGTAATTGGTTACGGTACGGCAGCAAAACGGGATCTAACGGGTAGTATCGCTACAATAAAGGGCGAGGACATCGCAGACCGGCCAGCAATGAATCCGGTTGCGAACATCCAAGGACGGGTAGCCGGTGTCCAGATTACGAATTCCGGCAGGCCAGGCGCACAGCCAGATGTCCGTATACGGGGAACCAATTCCATCAATGGATCACGGCCGCTGTATGTCGTCGACGGTATTCTAAATGACAATATTGATTTTGTAAATCCCGCTGATATTGAATCAATGGAGATTCTGAAAGATCCGTCGTCACTGGCTATCTTCGGCTTTCGCGGAGCAAATGGTGTGATCGCGATCACGACAAAAAATGCCAAAGCAGGGGAGCTCAATTTCAATTTCAACACAAATACCGGATTTAAGAACGTTGCGCACCGTATGCGGTTGGCGGATGGTCCACAGTTCCGGATGCTCTTTGACGAACAACGTCAGAATCAAGGCCAGGCAGCCTACGATTATAGTTTATACAATGCTAATACGGACTGGCAGGATGAGATTTTCCAGACGGGCGCCATCACGCTTAATAACTTGAGTGTCAGCGGAGCCACAGAAAAAAATCGTTTCTACATGGGTCTCGGGTATCAGTATGAACAGGGAATGATTCGAAATGAGGCTTTAAATCGAGTTAACATCACCTTGAACGATCAGCTGGAAGTGACAGATAACTTCAGAGTAGGCGTTAATTTCACGGGGTATCGGGCCGAGCCAACTTTCGAAAGAGGCGTGGAAAGTGCCATCCGCGCCGCGCCTATTTCTCCCGCCTATAATGCTGAAAATGATATGTATTATTCTTTACCAGATTTCCAGCGGCCGCAGATTCGAAATCCGCTTACGGCTGTTGATATTCTGGATGGAACCCAAATTAATCGAAATTACCGGGCGGTGGGAAGTGTGTTTGCGGAAATAGACTTTTTGAAACACTTCAGCTTCAGAACGAATTTACTTGCTGATTATGGCTTTAATCAACGTAGGCAATATACGCCAATTATTGATCTGTTTATCCCTACCGCTTCAGGAGATCCTGAATTTCAGCGAGTCGAACAGATCAGTCGTGTTCAGGCATTTCAAAACATTTATTCAAAAGTACAAACTGACTGGTTGTTGACGTACAAGAATAGCTTCGGCGATCATAACCTGACTGCGACTGCAGGTTTTACATCTTACTATGATTCGTTTGAACAGGTTAATGCCGGAAGAACACAAGGACAAGGAGCACCGATTCCGAATGATCCGCGATTCAATTATGTTGGAATAGGCGCAGTTGATGCCCAAACGGGAGACGGGATAGCTTGGGAACGCGCTAACTTATCTTACCTGGCACGTGCCTTATACAATTACAAGGGCAAATACCTGCTAAATGCATCTTTTCGCCGAGACGGAAGTTCTGCGTTCAGAGATAGCGGAAATCGCTGGCAAAACTTCGGTACGGTTGGTGCCGGCTGGGTGATTAGCGAGGAGTCATTTATGGAATCTGTTGATTTTGTCAATAACTTGAAACTGAAAGGGTCTTACGGAATACTGGGAAGTCAAAATACTGGCGGAGATGGCAATAACTTTTTTCCTGCAACCGCTAACGACTTTGGCAATCGCTATCCGGCTTATCCAGTTCTTATATCAAATTCTTCGGCTGTTTTCGGAAGTAATTTGTACCCGGCTTTCGAGCCTGAATACATCGCCTCAGACGATCTTCGCTGGGAGTCTGTACGTGCATGGGAAGCTGGTCTTGAGCTGAATGCCTTCAATAACCGCTTATTTATAGAAGGAGCTTACTATGATAAGGAAACGCGTGATATGCTCGTAACGGTTCCGGGTATCTTAGGTACTCGTCCCGGATTAGCAAATGTTGGAAGCATACGCAATCATGGGCTTGAACTTTCGGCCAGC
>JBMDWN010000356.1:0-7330 GCA_048595275.1 Olivibacter sp.
ATCGGCTGCCATATCGTACCCGTCCTGACAATATAGGAACGTGGACTGAGGCCAACATTTAAATGATTCAATTCCTGCCAGTTTTGACCGTAAACAATAACCTTCCCATTGGCTGCAAAATTGGAGTAACCAACCCAGAAATTTCCGTTAGCCGGATCTATGCCTAAACTATAGGCTACAGATCCTACCTCTGCTCCGGTTGGTATCGGTATGGATACAGGCTCCCCGTTTAGCTCGTTCCTGTTCAGGTCAATAGCATAAAGACTCTTCGTACTATAGGGTTCGCCCAGAAAATACAGCTGCCCATTGTACACCTGACCCTTTCCATAAGTCTGGAATTCAAAACTGCGTTCTACCGATCTGCTATCCAGGTTTATGCTGTACAAATTACCGGGGAGATTTGCCTTCCAGTCCTGCTCGGTTCCTGCATACAACCTGCGATTTCCGGCATAGGTTAAATAGCTGACATTATTTCCAACTACAATCGGTTCCTCTTGCTGCAAATCAGAGGTGCGAATAACCGAAACCCGGTTATCAAACTCTTCACTAAAACCGCCGGAATTGGCGACGTACAAATAACCGTCCACTGCGACTAATTGCATAGGATTTCTGCCGACCTCGACCGAATCTCTACGAATCAGGCCAGGGTTATTATGACTGTCTTTCGTTAGGCCCAGGGTATCTGCAAAGTGAACATGGTTGAAGTTGGAGCTTACCCATACCCTTCCACGATCGAACGTGATGTATTGCGGTTGAGGTACATCGAACTTGGTGATATATTCGAGAGTTGCAGCGTCCAGCACTTCCACCTTATTCGATCCACTCATCACAACATACAATTTCGATCCATAGACGCCCCAATCATTAGCTCCCGCACCCAAACCTTCTCCGCTGGTATTTATGGCGGCGTAAGCGTCGAGTGCAAACTGCCCGCTTGGTGAATCATAATAAGATATGGAGGCCGTGTTCTCGATCTGAAAATTACCTTCATTCAAGATCAGTACACCCGTCGTTCCTTCTACAGGCTCTTCGGGACGTACATCATCCTTTCGACATGCATTCATGAGCAACGCGAATGCGACTAAAACAATTGGTAATAAAGTCTGATTTTTTCTCATAATAATTTATTGATGTAAATATAGTAAAATGTTGTATACGTGTTCTTTAAAGGTTACTGCCAATCCCATCTTAAGGTTATCCGGTAATTTCTTCCGGGCATCGGGTAATTCCGGATAACCTGGTAGTCTTCACTGAATACATTATTAACCTCCATCAGCACATAATAGGCTGATCTACCTACCGTAAATCCTCTGCCGATCGACGCGTCGTGCACATACCATGCCGGCATATCGTTAACCGGCAGGTTGTTTCGGGCGCTGTATCTCCGATCGGTCGCCAGCAAATGATAATTTAGCTGCCAGTTATCGAATGTAATACCGGTGCTTAGATTACCACTGCTTAAAGGGGCATAAGGTATAAATTCTCCGTATGTACTGGACCCGGGTGTGACATCCCGGGCATCCTGTAAGGAATAATTCAATAGCCAGGACACCGAAATACGATCATTTAAAATACAGGAAATATCAGTCTTAACATCCAGACCTTTTATGCTGACCTCACCTAAATTGATCATCATCCACCGGAAAAGATTAGCTGTTGGTATTCCCGTAATTTGATCTTGAATGCGATTGTAATAGGCGTCAGCCTGAACGGTAAAACGCCATACAGAACCAAGATCCGGGCCCCAGTTGGTTCCTATGTTGTACTGGGTTGCGTATTCGGGTCTTAGACCCGACTGACCGAAGACCGTATAGTACAGATCATTAAACGTTGGCAAGCGGAAACTTTTCTTCGCGAAAGCCCGGATAAACCATGTAGCATCGTCATCGACCTGGTAAGAGGCTGAAAAGCCTGGGTTAAGCCGACTTAAGCCTTCGATGTCCTTTTCGCTACCGCCTACGTATGTGTGCAGCAGGTTGGCCTGCATGCGCCATCGTCCCTCCCGCCATTCCGACGCCAGGTTGTTCAGTACCACATGCCGCTCCGGGTTCGTAAAAAGCGGTAAGTTCGCTTCCAATTGACCATAGGTATAATCCGTCGAAAAGGATATCGACCAGGAAGGGAATAACCGGTACTGCTGAGCCGCTGAAATGTACAGGTTTCGTTCGTTATACCGGTTTTCCAGTCTTCCTCTTTCATTCGGGTAAACCGGGTCTGTATACGCCTGATGAAAAAGCTGTCCCCTTGCGTTCAACCAGATTTGATAACGATCGCTGATCTTTTTTTTCCAGCCTCCTTG
Source organism: Olivibacter sp. (assembly GCA_048595275.1). Classification (GTDB taxonomy): domain Bacteria; phylum Bacteroidota; class Bacteroidia; order Sphingobacteriales; family Sphingobacteriaceae; genus Olivibacter. The sequence continues at coordinate 2,300 of JBMDWN010000356.1, forward strand.
AATTATCCAGTTCCGGTCCTCCTGCCGATCGGGTCGGTAAAAGTTATTGGCAATGGTGGCGCCGGGCAAGCCCCGTTTAGCATAGTACTGATAAAAGCGTAGATCCCAGGTACTGCTGTCGGGCAGTTCGCCTTGTAAGCTAACCTCATTGCGCAGGGAACGTAAATCTGCATTCTGCCTGTGAAGCAACGTATCAAAGCGCTGATTCCGATAGTGAAATGGAAATTCACCGTTGAAGTCTAACCATTCCGAATTGACCTGAAGCGTTGTTTTTCTGCCCAGCCGACGGCTAAAATGTAGTGAAGGATTCAGGTAACCAAATGAGCCCATTCTGAAAACAGCACCGACAGCACTGTTCTGTTCGGCAGCAAAACGGCTTTTGCGCGGTGTTATCCACAATACGCTGGCGTTTGAAAAGGTGCTGGCCGGTAAAAAGATATCGCTCACCTGACCGTTGAAAAGGGCAATCTGCTCAACATTATCCAGGCTGAAGCTACTCAGGTCAACCTGTCCGTTCTGCGTATTCATCCAGGGTAACCCGGCGTAAAAAACGGAGCCGTGGGCTGCTCCGAGGTTGCGGATGTTTACGGTTTTCATTCCACCCATTCCGCCGTAGTCGCGAACCTGGACACCGCTCAGTCGCTTTACGGCGTCAGAGACCAAAACAGCATTTCCTGCATCCAGCTGGCTGCGCGTCATCACCTGTCCTGGAGTTGTGGAGAAAGCGTTCAACGGGGCTGCTGTCCCGATAACATCAACGGTTCCCAGCGTATCCGCCTTTCTCTGCGCATAAATCTTCGCTCCGCTTAACAGCGGAATCATAAAGCATAAAAGCGCAATACAACCAGAAAAGGGCGACATAGTAAATCCGTCAGGCGAAAGGTGGTTACGTGGAAGAACATAACCGTAAAGAGGTCCGGTCAGATCATCCAAAGTACCTCAATCCGCGAAAGTCTTTGAAATATGGCTTGAGGCTGGTATTCTGACTCACTTCCCTGATCAACGCCTTCCCACCCATCGGGCAGTGGCATTCTGTTGATCCGGTTAAGAAGTATACAGCTGCGGGACAGTTTTGGATTCTCACCAAATTCCCATTTAATCCCCCGTTTCCGGTGGAAACCTAAAGCAGCGCAAAAGTAGCTAAAGCGATGTGTTTTTGCAAAACGAGATCACCGGCTCGCGGCGATCATGCGGTCCGCTCCCTGCATATCTTTTTTCAATTCCACGGATTTAAATCCTTTTTTGACAAGCATCTCTGCGACCTCCGCGCCATACATCCGGTTGACCTCGAAATATAAGCTGCCGTTTTCCGATAAATGTGCTCTGGCGAAATCGGCAATATGGTCGTAAAAAACCAATGGAGCGTTCCCTTCTACAAAAAGTGCCAGATGAGGTTCATACTGCAATACATTCGGATGCATCTCCCCTTTCTCTGCCTGGGTGATATAGGGTGGATTGCTAACCATGACATCGAAAACCTGATCTTCCGGAAAGACACTGTCCCATTCCAGTATATCAGCTTCCATGAAGGCTACCGAAGCATTCAACGCTTCCGTATTTCTGCGTGCCAAGATGAGCGCCTCCGGGGAAATATCCATAGCGTGCACACGACTATCCTGAAGTCCCAGAGCGAGCGAAATGGCAATGGAGCCGGAACCCGTACCCACATCCATAATGCGCAGGCCCGGAGTTGAGCCTCCGTGCCTTTGTAATATCCAGGCGCAAAGTTCTTCTGTTTCCGGACGGGGAATCAGGACAGAAGAATCGACTAAAAAACGACGTCCCATAAAGTAACTGTATCCCAGCAGCTGCTGGACAGGCACGCCCTCGATCAGCTTCGTCAGGCAAGCCCTGATCTCCGAGGCACTGTTGTCGTCCACTGTTTTTAGCGGTCGCATGGCCAGTTCATGGCGTTTCAATCCCTCAAGCTCCTCCATCAGCCAGAAAAATGTGGCATCGGATTCCTCAATGGAATAGAGCTTCTTCAGTCCCTCCCGAAATTCTGCTCGCAATTTCGTTATTGTATTTTCCATAAGTTACGGGTGTTGCCGTGTTTCAGTCAGAAGATTGCAAAAATAAGGTTATAGAAGCGTATTGTGTCATTTTTGTATTAGGTTTGCGGTATGCCCGATCATGAATTGTATATGCAGCGCTGCCTTCAGCTGGCCGGTCTCGGAGCCGGCAGGGTGAGTCCCAACCCTTTAGTCGGTAGCGTTATCGTTCACGAAGGCATTATTATTGGAGAAGGCTGGCATCGCTCTTATGGCGAAGCGCATGCGGAAGTCAATGCCATACAAGACGTTTACCGTCATTTTCAGGATGCGAAGGACAAGCTTAGAAACGCAACGCTATACGTGAATCTCGAACCTTGTGCTCATACGGGCAAAACGCCCCCTTGTGCAGATCGCATTGTGGCGGAAGGAATACCAAGGGTGGTTGTCGGAACCCGGGATCCTTTTGCAAAAGTAAATGGACGGGGGATCGCTCGCCTCCGGGAAGCGGGCGTTTCCGTAGAAGAGGATGTTCTTAAGGATAAGTCGCGCTTCCTCAACAGACGTTTTTTCACTTCGATCAGCAAGCATCGTCCTTATGTAGTCCTCAAATGGGCGCAGACGGCTGACGGATATTTCGCTCAGTCAGATGGTACGCAGAAATGGATCAGTGGCCAGGTAGCCAAAACGCTGGTTCATAAATGGAGAAGCGAGGAAGATGCTGTCCTGGTCGGTAAGAATACCGCCCTTCATGACAATCCGGAGCTCACGGTAAGGTTGTTTCATGGACGCAATCCAAGACGAGTGGTCATAGACAAGCACCTTCAGCTACCGCAGGAGCTGCATCTGTTTGATGGAAAATCAGATACCATTGTTTTTAACGCAGAAAAGACCGACTGGTCTGACAACCTTAAATATGTGGCGCTAGAAAATTTTGACTGGTATCTCCCACAGAATATTCTGTATCAGCTGCATCTCCTTGACGTGCAGTCCATTTTAATTGAAGGGGGGGCCAAGACCCTGAAACTATTCACCGATGCAGGGCTCTGGGATGAAGTACGCTTATTTTCATCTCCCGATTATTGGTTAGACGGAATTAAGGCCCCGGCATTGGATCAGGCTCCACTGGAGGAGTACTTCATCGCAAAGGACCGGCTGGCCGTTTATTATAACCATACGCATGCTCTACCTGATCTTTAGCATCATAAGCAGCGTCTCAGTTTCAGCCATGCTGAAACTGGCACAGCGATATTCGGTAAATATCACGCAAATGATTGCCTGGAATTATCCAATGGCGATCCTGCTCACCTATTTTTTTCTGAATGCGGAGCTCTCGCTGACATCCTTATCTACGTCAGCGGGTCTGCCCTATTGGCTGCTTGGATTTCTTCTTCCGCTCTTGTTCTTACTCATCTCTGCATCGTTACGGTATGCGGGACTTGTCAAAACAGAACTTGCTCAGCGCATATCCTTGGTTGTTCCCCTCCTGGCGGCTTTCATTTATTTCAGAGAAGAGGTTTTATTCACCAGGATTCTCGCCATAGTCCTTGGATTCTTTTCCATTTTACTCTCCATTCACGGCAAATCGGGAAGCAGCGGTCGTGCGGGAGGATGGATCTACCTCTCGGTGGTATTTTTGGGAATGGGGTCCATCGACATCCTTTTTAAATATCTTTCCCAGCTGAAGCAACTGAACCAGGGTTCCACGCTTTTGCTTGTCTTCTCTATTGCCTGTATGGTTTCATTCGCTTTCATCCTGATGCAGATGCTTAGAAAGAAGATGAATTTTTCCGTATCGGGTATGTTTTGGGGGCTCGGTATGGGATTTTTCAATTTTATTAATATCCATTTTTACATGCGGGCGCATCAGGCGCTCCCGAACCAGCCATCGTTGATCTTTTCTCTAATGAACATCGGCGTTATCTTGCTGGGCACCGTTGCCGGTGTTCTGCTCTTTCGGGAGAAGTTGACGATGCTAAACCGACTCGGACTGCTGTTAGCGGTAATTTCGGTCATATTAATCAGTTTTTTGTGAATTTATTTGAAGATACTTATCGTACTATTGAAGAATCATCCGAGGCAGTCTTTCGCGATCGCGGAAGTAAATTTATTGCCTACGCGTATCCCTTGAAAAACAAAGAAAGCATAAAAGAAATCCTGGCTGACAGGGCCTCAGTTCATCCAAAAGCTAATCATTTTTGCTGGGCTTACCGGCTGGGCCATGATGGATCAGATTATCGCGTGAACGATGATGGAGAACCTTCCGGCACGGCCGGTCGACCGAGACTGAATGTTCTTTTATCTCATCGGGTAACACAGGTATTTGTTGTTGTTGTCCGATACTTCGGAGGCACCTTGCTTGGTGTGCCCGGCCTTATTCATGCCTATAAAACGGCGACGGATGAAGCCATAAAGTCTGGTCTGATATTGGAAAGAACTGTTATGGAGGTATATTCAATACGATTCGACTACATGCACATGAACGATGTGATGTCTATTGTCAAGCAATCGGAATTGGAGGTATTGAAGCAAGACTTTGAGCTCAGCTGCTCCATACTACTGGCTATACGAAAAAACCACCTCGATGAAGTGTTGAGAAAGTTAAGCTCTGTTGAGGGGGCGGAAACGCGTTACTGCTATACTATATAAATATAAGGGAAGCCCGTCGTCCGTACTTTACGACAGCTTCCCTTTTTTGAAACGATCAACCGAACTAAGCTTGCTTTAGTAATTGTATGTTGATGATTAATTTGATGTCCTCGCCAAGGGTCAGACCGCCTGTTTCGGTGAGCGCATTATAAGTAAGGCCGAATTCCTTACGGTTAACTTTACCTGTTACTTCAAACCCGGCTTTGGTGTTTCCGTAGCCATCCTGACCAACGCCACCATATTCTACCTGGAGTTTAACGGGCTTACGCACACCGTGCATTTCCAGTTCACCTTCAAGCGTATATTCATCCGATCCGGCTTTGCTAAAAGATGTGGAGTCGAAAATTATCTTAGGAAATTGAGCGGTATCAAAAAACTCGGACGACCTTAA
>JBMDWN010000357.1:0-12453 GCA_048595275.1 Olivibacter sp.
GGGACGGGTGGGGTAACCGAGGGGCTCAAAAACCGGGTGGTGATGCCGTTTATGCAGATCAATAACCAGACCAGGCACGTCCTTGGCCATGAGCTGGTACACGCTTTTCAATACCACAGTCTGATAGAAGGCGACTCTACCCAGCTTGAAAATATCGGCAACTTACCGCTGTGGATGGTTGAGGGGATGGCCGAATACCTTTCCATCGGAAAGAAAGATGCGTTTACAGCCATGTGGATGAGGGATGCCTACCTCAATAAGGATATCCCGACACTTAAGGACCTGACCGAAAGCGGCCGTTATTTTCCCTATCGATATGGTCAGGCTTTCTGGGCCTATGTAGGCGCCACGTATGGAGATACGGTAATTGTGCCGCTCTTTAAAAATACGGCGAAATATGGTTATCAGCAAGCCATCAAGGAGACCTTTGGCTACGATGAGCGTACACTTTCGAACCTGTGGCGACAAAGTATCGAAAACGCTTATCGTCCGTTACTGAAGGATTCCGTTCAGCGTCCGCTTGGCCGGATGATCATAGACAATAAGAACGGCGGAAACATGAACGTATCCCCGGCCATCTCGCCGGATGGAAAGCTTGTCGCTTTCCTGTCTGAAAAAGATTTGTTTTCCGTAGATCTTTTTCTCGCTGATGCACAAACCGGAAAAATCATCCGGAAATTAACCAGCCGGGAAAGCAATTCGCATATCGACGAATTCAGTTACATCGAGTCTGCCGGAGCGTTCTCTGCCGACAGCCGGAAATTCGCTTTCAGCATTTTCAGTGGCGGACGTAACAAACTGATGGTGGTGGACGTAGCCTCTGGTAAAACCCTGCTTACGGAAAGCATGGGTGATATTATTGAGTTTTCGAACATCAGTTTCTCGCCCGACGGCGTTACGGTTGCTTTTTCCGGGCTGAAAGAAGGGCAGAGCGATTTATACCTCTACAACCTCGAAACCAAAAAACTCAGTCAGTTGACGAACGATGTATATTCGGATTATCATCCGAGTTTCTCCAGAGATGGTAAACAGATCGTCTTCAGCACCGACCGGCTTAGCTTAGAAAGCGGGTACGAAGGTGTAGACATTCCCCTTGGTCTGGCTGTCTACGATCTGGAAACGCGGTCGCTGAATACCATAGATATTTTTGAGGGAGCCAATAACCTAAACCCACAATTTGCGGATACAGACAAAAAGATTTATTTCCTTTCCAACCGGGATGGCTTCCGGAATCTGTACCGCTATGACCTCTTCACGGAAGACATCGAACAGCTGACCGATTATTTTACAGGCATCAGCGGAATCACGGAATACTCTCCGGCATTGAGTATTTCAGCAAACGACGACATCCTCTATTCCTATTACCGTTCCCAGCGTTATACGATCTATAACGCCCGACCCTCGGATTTTAATCCTAAGCCGGTAGCTCACGATGAAATCGACTTCCGTGCAGCTATGTTACCGCCCCCGGATATACTGGGCGTCGATCTTGTCAACGCGAACCTGAACAACTTCAATTTATTCCGACGTATTGATACTGCGGCTATCCGCGGCATTCCCTATCAACCCAAATTCCAGCTGGACTATGTTCAGGGAAGTGGTGTGGGCGTCGCCGTTAACAGTCGCTATGGTGCAGGCCTGGCCAGTGGTGTTCAGGGGATTTTCTCAGAGATTCTAGGCCGGAACCAACTGTTTGCCGGCTTGGCCATAAACGGAGAGATTTACGATTTCGGCGGACAATTTGCCTACATCAACCAGAAGAGTCGACTCAATTGGGGTGTTTCGGTTTCTCATATTCCCTTCATGTCGGGCTTACTGAGCTTTAGCAACGAAGAGATCAACGGGGTCAACTACATATCGGAAAACACAGATATCATCCGGACCTTCCAATCTCAGGTAGATGCCTTCGTCTCCTACCCTTTCTCCCGTGTCAGCCGTTTTGAGGTCGGCGGAGCACTTGCCCGTTACAGCTACCGGGTAGACCGCTTCTCCAATTATTATACGGAATCGGGACAATTTGCAGGGAGCGACCGGCGGCGGATCAGCAATGAAGAAGCCTCTGAGTCCTACGACGCCAACTTCAACCCTTTTACGCTTCAGCAACTGAATGCGGCTTTCGTGGGCGACAATTCCTTTTTCGGCGTGGCCGCTCCCCTCAGTGGTTATCGCTACCGGGTTGCCGTAGAGCAGAATTTCGGAGATTTTAATTTTACCGGGTACACGGTCGACCTGCGAAAATACCAACGTTATAAACCGTTTACACTGGCGGCAAGGGCCTACACGTACATGCGGGTGGGTCCTGGTGAAGACCGGCTGTTTCCCTTGTATATCGGATATCCATTCCTGGTCCGCGGTTATGAATCAGGCTCATTCATTAACACCAGGCGCTCGCAGGCGCAGGGGTTTGACATCAACCAGCTGATGGGATCCCGTATGGCGGTGTTAAACCTGGAAGTGCGTATTCCCTTCACCGGTCCGGAACGACTGGCGGCAATCAAGTCGGGCTTATTATTTTCTGATTTAAACTTTTTCTTTGACGCAGGCTTGGCCTGGAATGGCGGAGATCAGGTTGCTTTCAGGGCATCGCCCCGACAGATTGGTGAAGAAGTACAGCCTAATCCCAACGATCCGGAAAACCCACTGGCAATCCCCGTTTATGAGCGGGTGCCGGCGATGAGTGCCGGGGTATCTTTACGGGTCAATCTGTTCGGTTATTTCGTACTGGAGCCCTATTACGCCTTTCCGTTCAGCAGGACCGATCTGAACTTCGGCACCTTCGGGCTGAATTTTGCACCAGGTTGGTAAATCTTAAACCGCATAGCTGAGTTGCCGGCTTTCCTCCAGCTCCCCGGATGTAGACAGCAGATTTTTCCAATTACGATTACGTTGCCGGATCAAGCGCTCCCGTTGGCAGGGCGTAAAATTCCGGATTGTTTCCAGGCGATTGAAAGCATCATCACGCCAATCGCATTGTTCCAGATAGACCAAACGATTAACCGGTGGGAACAGACCCATTTCCTGGTTCTGCAGCGTCAGGTTACGGGACAATTCACTGATATCCCTGCAAACTCCAAACACCCATTGTTTCCTGTTGTTGTCCGTTAAAATATAAACCATCCGGTGCATCTTACGTCGTTTTAATGTTATGAAACTAATTACTTTCGCTATTGAAAAATTATTACTAACTTTATTGGCACAATAATACTAACTATTTTAGTTAAGACAAAATATTTTTTCAAATGGCACACATCGCTTCAAATTTGAAGTACCTGCGGAAAAGAGGCGGCTATACCCAGCAGCAATTCGCTGATTTAATGGATATAAAGAGATCGCTTGTCGGGGCTTACGAAGAAGAACGGGCAGAACCGCGCTACGAATTACTAAAAAAATTCGCAACTCATTATGAGTTGACTATGGACGAACTGGTTAACGAAGAGATCAACGATAAGTGGATGCGTAAGAGTCCTGCTTCCGCCGGCGTACGCGTCTTGAGCATCACCGTGGATCAGGAAGACCGGGAAAATATTGAATTGGTTCCGACAAAGGCCAGTGCCGGTTACCTCAACGGTTACGCGGATCCCGAATACATCCGGGATCTGCCGCGTTTTCATTTGCCGATGTTCCGGCAGGGCACGTTCAGGGCTTTTGAACTTAAGGGAGACTCTATGCTGCCCCTCCAGGATGGAACGGTGGTTGTCGGGGAATACGTGGAAAACTGGCAAGACCTGAAACCGGCACAAACCTATGTCGTTGTATCCAAATCAGAGGGAGTGGTATACAAGCGTCTGGGACAAAAATACAGGACAGATAAAGGCCTGAAGCTGGTATCTGATAATAAGCTGTACGACCCTTATTGGATCGCCCCTGACGACGTACTGGAAGTATGGAAAGCAAAAGCTTACCTGAGCACCACCTTTCCGGAAGCTAGTCAGGAACCATCTTTAGAAACGTTAACAAGTATGATGGCCCAGATGCAAAAGACCATAAACGGGATGAAATAATTTAACAATAATTAACAGAGGCCTTTTAAACATTCGAAGCTATTTCCAGTCGAACAATCATAAGTGAACATCAAATTAAGGAAATTATGAGAACACTAAAAGTGGTTATGCTTTGCGCCCTGATGGGTTTTGGAGCAGTGGGATTTGCCCAGGATAAAGGCAAAGGAAATATGCCCGAACGGGGCGATTACGCGAAAAGCAGCGCGGAGCGCCTGAAAAAAGAGCTGAATCTAAGCGATGCTCAGTACGAAAAAGTCTACGCCCTTAAAATGAAGGAAGTGGAAGACATGAAAAAGCTGAACGAAAAGCGTAAAGCGCTCGAAGAGGAAGGCAAAGCATTACGCGAGAGCAGTAATACAAAGGTAACAGCAGAGTTAAATGCGGAGCAAAAAGCAAAATACGAAGACCTGATGTCAAAACGCAGTGAGCGTATGGCAGAACGCATAAAGCAACGCAGAGGGCCGGGACAAAGAGCTCCCCGGAACATGCCTCGCAATTAAGGTAAATTAATGCTGCAAACGTTAAAAAGGTGGATTTTGATCCGCCTTTTTCTTTTTCCGGACTCGGATTAATACGTATATTTAAACGGATACAAAGACTAACCAACATGATAAAAAAGGTAACCGTTATTGGCAGCGGCACCATGGGAAACGGAATAGCCCACCACCTGGCCTTATTCGATTTGCAGGTAAAGCTGATGGATGCAGATGAAAACCGCCTCGAAAAAGCCCGTACGACGATTGAAATCAACCTGGAACGACAGGTAAAGGCCGCTAAAATCACGCCTGAACAAAAAACGAAGGCATGGAAACAGCTGGTCCTCACAACGGACCTGAAAGAAGCTTGCTCTTCTGCAGATCTTGCTATAGAAGCTATCACGGAATCGTTGGATGCAAAACTGGATCTCATAGCCACCATTAACCCCTGGATTAAACCGGAAGCTATTCTGGCGAGCAATACCTCATCCATTTCCATCACTCAGCTGGCTGCACAAAGCGCACGACCTGAAAATTTCATCGGGCTGCACTTCATGAATCCTGTACCGGTCATGCAACTGGTGGAGATCATTAAAGGGAACAAAACTTCGGATCCTACTCTTCGTACGATAACCGCTTTTGTAGAACGGATTCATAAAACCGGCATCCAGTCCCAAGATTACCCTGGCTTCGTGGCCAATCGTATTTTAATGCCGATGATTAACGAGGCCATATATACCCTTTACGAGGGCGTCGCCTCCGCCGAAGCCATTGATGAAGTCATGCAACTGGGTATGGCTCATCCTATGGGGCCTTTGAAGCTTGCCGATTTTATCGGGCTTGACACCTGCCTTTCTATTTTGCGGGTATTGCATAATGGCTTTGGAAATCCGAAGTACGCCCCCTGCCCCTTGCTGGTAAATTTAGTTAATGCCGGATCATTGGGTCGGAAAACCGGTCAGGGTTTTTACCGGTATGATTAAAAATTGACCGTATCAAAGCGCCTCAACTGCTTCAACAGGGTACTGAAATCTTTTGGATAAGGTGCTTCAAAGGAATAGGTTTCTCCATTCAATTCAAACTCCAGCTGTCTTGCATGCAAAGCAAAACGCTGAATAATGGGACGTTCTTCCTGATCCCGGCCCAGGGTGAAGCCTTTTTTGATTTGGGAAAGATAAACCGGCTTTCCTCCATAAAGATCGTCCCCCACGATGGCCGCCCGCTGCGTAGCCAAATGTATCCGGATCTGGTGCATTCTGCCCGTCACCGGCCGGCATTCCACCAGGGTATAATGTTTAAAGTACTCGAGAGAATTAAACCAGGTTTGTGCCTCCTTCCCTTTTTGACGGTCAATGCTGACGTTTTTATTACCCAGGTTGAGAATGGGAAGGTCTACCATCAGGTCATTAAAGGTTTGGTTACCGTGAATGACAGCGTGGTATTTCTTTTCAATTCGCCGGTGCTCAAAGAGCATGGAGATTGACCTGTAGGTCTCGGGGTTTTTAGCGACGAGCAGGAGACCGGAGGTTTCTTTATCAATTCGGTGACATAACTGAGCGTCGTTGTGGTATTGCTTCGCCAGTCGTAATAAACTATTGCCGGACTCCTGTCCTGCAGTTGTTCTTTCGTCCAGCGTAGACAGAAAAGCAGGTTTGTTAACGACTATCAAATCGTCGTTTTCCCAGATGATCAGGCTTTCGAATTTCGGAATCTTAAAAAAAGCGTTTTCGCTACGGTCCATAGGGCGCGAAATTACCCATTTTCTGCGAGAAAGGAGGCTCAGCCTTACTGAACCAATGGCAATTTGACAAAAAAGCTGCTTCCCTGCCCCTTTCCTGCACTCTCGACCCAAATTTTGCCATTGTGCAACTCGACCAGTATTTTCGCTATGGACAGGCCTAGTCCGTTACTGGTCTCTTTGCCGGTCGGAATCGAACTCAGGCGAGCGAATTTAGTGAAGACCTTCTTCATATCCTCTTCGTGCAGGCCTTGTCCGGAATCCCGGAATTCGATCATCGCAGTACTTTCATCAGCGTTCCAGATCTTAATAACGATTTCACTGCCGGCATCTGAATATTTAGAAGCATTGCTTAGCAAGTTATCGAATACTTCGCGGATACGGTTCCTATCGGCCAGCACCTGACGATCCAGGGTATTGACATAAGATACGCGTTGCTGTTTGTTTTCCAGTACGACCTGGTATCCGCTGATCAGCTCTTCCATCACATACCCAAGTGTGCAGGCTTCGATCCGCAGTTTCATCTCCCCGTCCTCGATCTGGGACAAGTTCATCAGGTCATTCAGATGCCCCTGAATGTGTTCAACGGAAGCCAGAATACGGTCAGCCATCGGGCCGACGCTGATCTGCTTTTCGCTGATCTGTTTTTGTTCACTGCTTTCCCGCTGTATAAGCTGCGCATATAAGCGGATGGTGGTTAACGGGTTTTTAATGTCGTGAATGGCGATATTCATGAGGTCCGTATGTGCGCGGATCGCGTTTCCTCTGGATGTCCTGAAAGCGATTTTATCTTCCACTATAGACGTCAGCGTACTCAGCGTTTTAAGCTGGTCTGCGTTGACCTCAATTTCTTTCTCGTCGAAAGCAACCATAGCTCCCATCGGACTTCCATCTGAAAATTTAAGGGGCAGGGATAATAAAAACCGGAAACCGCAATCGTTTTTATCTTCCAGATCCTGACTGCTAATTTGTTGGTTGTTCAGGATCAGCGATTTAAAAAATTCGTGGACCTGAGTACTTTGGATAAGCTCTTCCGGGCAATTGGCAGACTTAAAATAAACACCGTCGTCCGTTGCAAAGACAATCACGGAATACGACGAATGGACAAGGGAGGCGGCTAAACGGGCAATCTTATCGAAGGATTCTTCCGGCGGAGTACCCAAAATATGGTGCCGGTACAACTTTTTAAAACGACCTGCATCGCTCAGCCCCTGTTCCTTCATGCTTTCTTCTTTTGAAGCTAATTTAAGCTTTTTGTTACAAGAAGCGGAAAGAAAAAGCAGGTAAAGCGTTATTCAGCGGCCTCGAATTTGTAACCCACTCCTTTCACAGTAGAAACGTAGTTTTCACCGATTTTTTCTCTTAGTTTTCGCACATGCACGTCTATAGTCCGGTTCGTGACCACGACCGAATCTTCCCAGATGTTTTTGAGTATGGTCTCGCGGGTGTATACCTTTCCGGGCTTGGAAGCCAGCAAATAGAGCAGCTCGAATTCTTTCTTGGCCAGTACAATTTTCTCCTCATCCCGGAACACCAGAAAAGACTCGCGGTCGATGATCAGGTCTGCTACTTCCAGTTTGTTTTCAAGCGCATCTTCCTGCTTCAGGTTGCGACGAAGAATGGCGTTGATACGGCTAACCAGTGCTCTGGGTTTGATGGGCTTGGCAATATAATCATCTGCCCCTACATTAAAGCCGGCTATTTCAGAATATTCCTCGCTGCGCGCCGTGAGAAAAACCATAAAGGTATTTCTGAACTCCGGCATGTTCCGCATGATCCGGCAAGCCTCGATACCGTCCATCTTGGGCATCATAATATCCAGGATGATAAGATCCGGAGATACTTTCTTGGCTAAAGCAACTGCTTCCTGACCATTGGTAGCCGTGTAGGTATGATAGCCTTCGCGTTTTAAATTGTATTCGATCAATTCAAGTATATCAGGCTCGTCATCGACTACCAATATCTTTTGCTTCGAGTTGCTCATTTTGAGTTATTTTCAGCTAAATTAAGCTCAGGTATACATAAAACGGTTAAGCAAATATTAACAAATTATTAAATTCAACAAAACTGTTAACAATCAAAAGATATGCTGGTCAAACAGGTTTAATGAAGCCTGCTCTTCAGAAACTCTGCCAGTGCCTCTCCGCGGAGGTTTTTCGCGATGATGACACCATCCGGATCCAACAGAAATGAAGCTGGTATCCCCGTGATTTTATATAATTCTGCCGCTTTACTGTTCCAGGCATTCAAATCAGATACGTGGGTCCAGGAAAGTCCATCGGCTTTAATGGCTTTCTTCCACGCATTCTGATCGTTGTCCAGGGAAACGCCAAGAATATCGAAATTCTTATGCTTGTAAAGCTGATATTGCTTTACAATATTCGGATTTTCCATACGGCAGGGCGTACACCAGGAAGCCCAGAAGTCCAGGAGTGTATACTGCCCCCGAAAATCGGATAATTTCACCGTCTTACCCTTTTCATCAAGCGATTCGAAATCCGGCGCAACCTGCCCGACACTGAGCGGTTTCAGCTCAGCCATATGCGTTACAAAACGCTGTACGGCACTGTTACCGGAGAATTTGCCTTTTATTTTATCGGCATAAGTCATCAGATACTGCTCATGCTCGGCAGGATCCAACGAACTGGCGGCATAAAATCCGGCAAGGTTATTCAGGTTACGGTCGGCGAAATGCCTGATCGCGATGGAGTACTCTTCCAGGTTCTTCCTGAAGGTAGGCATAAGCTCGTTGCGGATCTCATTTTCACGATCCGGATGTTCGGCAAGCCGAACCTTAAATTCCCGCTCAAGCGCCTGAGCATCTTTATTGAACTTCGCAGAGATGGAACTGTACTCTTTCATCTCAGAAGAGATGGGAGATCCCTGAACATCATAAGTCGCCAGATCCGCCTGCAAATCTGCTTTAAAGTCCACCTGCTCCCCATTCTGAAGCACGAAGTAATACTCGTTATTTCCGGCGCTCAAACTATAAAATTTAGGCTGGGAAGCATTTCGACGGAAGCGAAACTCTCCTTTTTCATTCAAAAAGGCTGAATCGACCAGGTCGTTGCCTTCATAAAGGAGTACCTTTTTAGTTGCCTCCACGTTGGATAGCTTACCATCCAGCACGAAACGGTCCTTATCGCTGCCGCAGGCAGCAAAAAGAAACACCAGTAAGCCCCCTATTCCAAAATATTTTTTCATCATTTTCTTCATTTAATAAACGTACGGGACTGACTCAATATTTCGCCAATGCCTGAAACATCTTTCCCGCCGGCGGTGGCAAAGAACGGCTGACCGCCCCCGCCCCCTTTGATCAGCTTTGACAGTTCCCGGACGATGTTTCCTGCGTGAAGTTTTCCTTCCGCCACCAGCTCGTCCGCAACGACTACGGCAAGAAGCGGTTTCCCTTCCACGGCCGCGGCCAATACAATAAAAGGTTTCGCAAGACTGTTCTTCAGCGAAAACGCCAGGCTCTTCAAAGCCTCCGCATTGGGAACCTCTACCTGCTGCGCAAGAAAGTCAATACCACCAACAGACTCGCTCTTATTTTTCAATTCTGCCGATAATTGCTGAAGTCGAACAGCAAGCTGACCTTCCAGTTCTTTCTTCAATCGGTTATTCTCCTGAAGCAAGCCCTGAACCGCCTGCAGAACATCTTTAGGCGCCTTTAAAGCCTCCCGTACCGCATTCAGGAGATCAGACTGTTCCCGGGCCAAAGCATCTGCCATGTCTCCGGTAAAGGCTTCGATCCGGCGAACGCCTGCTGCAACTGCTCCTTCGCCCTGAAGCCTGAAATAGCCGATATCACCTGTGCGCCGCACATGCGTTCCGCCGCACAGCTCTTTGGAAAAACCGGCCTCCATCGTGATAACCCGTACCGTATCTCCGTATTTTTCGCCGAAAAGCGCCGTAGCTCCGTCCGCAAGGGCCTGATCATAGGCCAACGCTCTTTGTTCTTCCACGACGATATTCTCCCGGATTTTCTGGTTGACCAGCTGCTCGATCTCCACCCACTCCTCCGGGCTCACTTTATTAAAATGTGCAAAGTCGAAACGCAGCAGCTGATCGTTCACTAGGGACCCCTTCTGGGCTACATGCTCACCCAATACCTTCCGCAGGGCGGCCTGGAGCAAATGGGTTGCGGAATGGTTTGCTTCGATTCGTCGCCTTCTCCCCTCGTCCACCTTTGCCTGGAAAATCGCCTCAGGCTGATCCGGAAGTTTATTGACCATATGGATGAAGAGTCCGTTTTCCTTTTTGGTATCCAGAACTGAAATCATTTCACCAGCGGTATTCATTAGCGTACCCTGATCGCCGACCTGTCCGACACCTTCCGCATAAAAGGGCGTTTCGGACAACACCAGCTGGTACTGCAGGCCATTTTTTTGCTTTACGGATCGGTATTTGATGATGCGGGTTTCGCTTTCCAGCGCATCGTAACCCACGAAAAGCTCCTGCAGATCCGGATTAACCAGTACCCAATCGCCGGTCTCCGAAGCGGTTGCTTTACGGGAACGGTTCTTTTGTTGCTCGAGCTCTTCCTGAAAGCCTGCCATATCCACTGTCCACCCCTTTTCCCGCGCCATCAGCTGGGTCAGATCAATCGGGAAGCCAAAAGTATCGTATAGTTCAAAAGCAAAACCGCCTTCAATCTGCCTAGCTGCACTTTCGTAGCGCTCAAAACGACTGATGCCCGTTGTCAGCGTGCGCAGAAAAGCCAACTCCTCTTCCCGGATCACTTTGGCTACGAAATCGCGCTGATCTTCCAGCTCCGTAAATACCCCCTGAAACTGGTCGGCCAGAATAGGTACCAGTCTGTATAAAACCGGCTCCCGGAAATCCAGAAAAGTATAGGCATAACGCACCGCGCGCCGTAATATTCTGCGGATGACGTATCCTGCCTTATTGTTAGAGGGAAGCTGACCGTCCGCTATGGCAAAAGCAATGGCACGGATGTGATCAGACATGACACGCATGGCAATATCGGTGTCCTCGGATTTTCCGTAGGCGATGGAAGATTCCGCCGCAATGAACTGAATCAGTGGCTGAAAAACATCGGTATCGTAATTAGAGTCCTTACCCTGGATAATCCGCACCAAACGCTCGAAGCCCATGCCTGTGTCCACATGTTTAGCGGGAAGGGCAACCAGCCTACCATCTGCCTGCCGGTTGAATTGCATAAACACGTTATTCCAGATTTCAATGACCTGCGGGTGATCGGCATTGACCAATTCAGCACCCGACTGTCTACGCCTTTCGTTGTCCGGCCGGCAATCGTAATGGATTTCAGAGCAGGGACCGCAAGGCCCGACATCGCCCATTTCCCAGAAATTATCCTTTTTGTTCCCGTTGAGGATACGCTCTTCAGGGATGTGCTGCTTCCAGCAATCGTAAGCCTCCTGATCCCGGGGGAGGCCTTCTCCCTGATCACCTTCAAAAATGGTAACGTACAAGCGATCCTTCTCCAGACCATAAACGGATGTCAGCAACTCCCAGCTCCAGGCGATTGCCTCTTGCTTGAAGTAGTCGCCAAAACTCCAGTTACCCAACATTTCGAACATGGTATGGTGATAGGTATCAATCCCTACTTCGTCCAGATCGTTGTGTTTCCCGGATACGCGCAGACAACGCTGGGTATCGGCAACCCTTTTGCTTTTGGGTATTTCTTCTCCCAGAAAATAAGCCTTGAACTGATTCATACCCGCGTTGGTAAACATCAGGGTCGGATCATTTTTAACAACAATCGGGGCAGAAGGAACAATCTGATGTTCCTTTTCTTTGAAAAAATCCAGAAAGGCAGTGCGTATTCGTCGGCTCGTAAGAGGCTGATCATTCTCTGTCATCCGGCAAAGTTACGGTATTATTGGAAAATAAGGAAGCTTGGAGAGCGGTGTAAAAACCACCTTGTTACGGATTACATAACAAGATGGTTATGAATTCACTATAATACATTAACTACTTTTCGGATTCACTTAAATCCGCGAAGTAAGTATGGAATAAAGGAATGGTTTCAATACCCTTATAGAAATTAGCAATATCGAATTTTTCGTTTGGAGAATGCAGGTTGTCGCTATCCAGACCAAAGCCCATCAGCACGGTCTTCAGCCCCAGTTCCTGTTCAAAAAGCGAAACGATGGGAATGCTCCCACCACCGCGGGAAGGAATCGGTTTCTTCCCAAACGCTGTTTCCATTGCCTTCTCCGCTGCCTTATAGGCGATGCTGTCTGTGGGCGTT
>JBMDWN010000358.1:0-2528 GCA_048595275.1 Olivibacter sp.
CCTGAATGATGATGATACCTTGCGCCAAAAATACTTTGACTTAATGGTTAACCGGTTTGAGGCAGTGACCGGGCAAAGTATTAAGGACAATATAGTTTTAAAGCGCAGCTATGCCATGAACGATTTTAAGGCCGACTATCATTCATTCAAAGGTAATGCTTACGGATTGGCAAACACCTTAACTCAAACAGCTTTTATGAAGCCTTCCATCCTAAGCAGGAATACCTGCCGCATATTTTCCGGAAAGGTAGCTACCACCTCGCCAATGGTTTTCTGCAAGGCACCCGCCTCCATGGCGTCCAGGATGGTCGCTTCCATGGCCTCCATCCGTTGAAACAACTGTTCATGCAATTGCTCGGTACGCGTTTGCTGCGTTGCCCAATGGATAATCTTATACTTTAGGATACTATAAAGGTAATTCTCCAGCCCTGTATGGATATGCAGGCTTTCCTTCCTTGCCCAGAGTTCGGTGAAAACATCCTGCACCATGTCCTCGGCGAGATTTTGATCTTGAATGCGGGTGTATGCTTTTCTGTAGAGCAATTCCCAAAACGCATTAAACACCTCCCTGAATGCTATCTCATTGCCGTTTCGTATATCTTCGGCTAAATCATGCTGAATGATTAACTTTCGTAATGTCATATCTTTTGAGCAATTCAAAGTTACTGAAGCAATATTAGGTCAATGTTAAATTCCGATGATCGCAAGCAGGTTTCCCGGGCTTACAACACAAAATAGATTTTAACAGGAAAATTTACATGCATGTGCCTACCAAACGCAAGGATTTCAACTTTTTTTTAATATCTATGCTCCAGTCAACACCCTAATAGTTTTTCCGCAAAGCAGACCTGGAGCATGACTGAGGATTCTGAGGTAACGTTATATGAAGAACTGTTCAGAGCAAACCATCGTTTGCTCTGTTCCGTTGCTATGCGGCTGGTCAACAACCCGGAAGTTGCGGAGGATATTGTTCAGGAATTTTTCATTAGCCTATGGCTGCGCAGGTCTGATACTCCGTACCCGGCTGATTTTCGTGCCTACGCCTGCCAGGCCGTGCGTTACAAAAGTATATCCTGGTTACGAAAGCAAAGCAAGTTTGTGACGGAGGCCATCGAAGACTTTACCCTTCCGGAAGACCCGGTCCAGCTCAACCAGGAAGCCGACGAAGCGGAAATCCGCACACTTCGTATGCAGGCACTCGTAGACGAGCTTCCACCCGCCAGGCGTAAAATTTTTCTGCTCAACGCCTCCGGAGACTATACCTACAAGCAAATTGCGGATCAGCTGAACCTTTCTGTCAATACCGTGAAATCCCAATTGGTCAAGGCTTACGCCTTTCTCCGGGAGCAATTAAAAAAATAAATTCCGTTTCTGCGTAACCCTATTTTCCTTTTCCTGCGACACTATAAGAGAACAATGGCTAAAAACCCGGACAACAAGCACCCTGATTGGGATAAACTACTGAGCTTTCTCGAAGAGGAGAAGGCGGCAGATCAATCTAAAATCAGCGAAGAGGAAGCCCTGATCCTGGCGGATTTGCGGTCGATCAAGGCAGCTGCGAAAGACTGTATCGACAGCAGCACGTTCGATACCGAGCGTAAGCTTCAAGAGTTAAGGGAATCTATTGATACCGGGGAAGCGATCAAAATCAATCGCTTCGGCTGGTTGAAATACGCAGCAGCCGTTCTCATAACAGGTATTGGCCTGACGATGCACTGGGTCAGCGAAAGAAGCCAGCAGAAGCTGCCCGCTGCTAATGCGATTACGTCCACGACAGTCAAACGAGGCCCTACGCTCACCCTTTCCAATGGGGAACAGGTTGATCTGGCTTCCTCAAACGCGGGTGAGGTTGCCCGTCAGGGAGACATCACGATTAACAAAACTGGTGAAGGTCAACTGGCCTATTCCCCTGCCAAAGGCGAAGTGACATCCCCTTCGGCTTCCGTAGCCAGCAATACCATAGACATCCCTGCTGGCGCAGAATACAAGTTAGTCTTACCCGATGGAACGAGCGTCTGGCTCAATTCCTCGTCCAGGCTCACTTATCCAACCAACCTGGGCAAAGCGGATCAGCGAAGGGTGGTACTCAGCGGAGAAGCTTATTTCGAGGTGAAGAGCGATGCAGCCCGCCCCTTTTTCGTCCAGTATGGCCGGAACGAAGTGCAAGTGTTGGGAACAAGTTTTAACATCAGTGCCTATCCCGACGAAGCCTACACAAAGGCTACGCTCATCAACGGCAGTGTACGCGTTCATGCCGAAGGGGCTGATAAGACTGATGGGCATTCCGTAACGCTCCGGCCGCTTCAGCAGGCCACCAGTGATGGCAAAGGATATCTCAATGTAACATCGGTAACGGCGGAAGATGTGCTATCCTGGAAAGAAGGCCAGTTTGCCTTCAACAATGAGGATCTGCGAACCATTATGAATAAGCTGGCACGCTGGTACAATGTCCGCGTAACGTACACAGGGAAGATTGATGATCTGCGCTTTTACGGTAATTATTCAAAAGATAAATCGCTGAAGAACCT
>JBMDWN010000359.1:0-5681 GCA_048595275.1 Olivibacter sp.
GGGACGCTATCGACGGGTCGGTCAAACCTCTTCCGGAGTTTCAAAGGGATGAAGCAGGAATTCAGGTGCCGCTCGAGCTGGCTCCTTTCGAAAGTCTTTTTGTCATTTTCAGGAACAACGCAGATATAAATAGGAAAGCCGAAGGAAGTAATCGTCTTCAGATAGCGAAAGAGCAACAGCTGAATGAGGGAGAATGGCAGTTGCATTTTGACACCTTAGCCGGCCAGGCTATTGCTCCGCTGACCCAACAAGGTACTTCCTGGCTGAATGAGTCCGATAATAAAGCGGTAAAATACTACGCCGGCACCGTGCATTATGAACGGCAATTTGATATTCCAGCACCTGATGATAAAAGTCGTCTAATCGTGGATCTCGGAGACCTCGCGGCGATGGCTCGTGTCTCCGTTAATGGTGAACTCGTAGGTGGTGTATGGACACCGCCTTATCGTCTGGACATTACCAAAGATGTAAAATCTGGAAAGAATACGCTTAGGATTGATGTCGCGACTACCTGGAAAAATAAGCTGATTGAAGAAAGCGGCATGCCTGAAAATCAACGTAAGACCTGGACCATTATTAATCCCTATAAACCTGATAGTGAGCTGATGCGCACAGGTCTGAAAGGACCGGTACGTCTGCTGTGGGCAGATCAGTGAGGTGCAGCACAGACCATGATGGTTTTCAGGATGGTACGGGTTGCATAAAGAGAATTGATCGTGCATCTTTGATTGAGACGCTAATGATAACTAACCGCGTTACTAACTAATAATAACCAAATTATGATTATGAGACCAATTCAAAATTCGAGTTAATTTTTCTTTTTTCTATCGTCTAATTCGACCATGGACTAGACATGATGCATTTACCTGCGAGCTCATTTGCGCGTGGGATGGAAGCCTATTTTTCAAATTATGTATCTCTTAAAAAAGATAAATGTTCAAGCTATTCAATTCTTCCCGTAGCTTCACAGCAGCTCTTATCCTATTGTTTACAACGGCCAGCGGAAATATGGTTGCCCAGGATCGTATCACGGTGATCGGTACGGTTCTGGATTCCGCAGAAAGAAGCCCTTTGCCGCTGGTTACCGTTAAAGTGCAGGGTAGTAATGTCGCGACACAAACCGATCAAAATGGTCAGTTCAGCGTAGAGATGCCCCCGGATGGCACCTTACTTTTTGTCAATCTTGGTTATGCATCAAAATCTATCTCTGTAAATGGGCAAGCACAAATACGCGTGCTCCTTACCGCTGTTAATGAAAGTCTGAGCGAGGTCGTCGTTGTGGGTTACGGAACTCAGAAAAAAATATCGGTCACTGGAGCCGTAGCAACTGTTCAAAACAAAGAACTTCGGCAGAACTCGTCTGCGAGCTTTGCCAGTGCTTTGGCAGGAAGGTTACCAGGCCTTACTTCCATTCAATCCGGAGGTGGACAGCCAGGAAGAGATGATCCCAACCTGTTCCTGCGAGGTGCAGCCACGACAAATTCGACAAATCCACTTATTATGATTGATGGCGTTCCGAGAGATAATATACGAACGCTCGATCCGAGTGAGGTTGAATCTGTCACCGTCTTAAAAGATGCATCTGCGACAGCCGTTTTTGGTGTTCGAGGCGCAAATGGAGTAATTATGATTACGACTAAGCGTGGGGCGGCAGGTCAAATCGAGCTTACAGGGAGTGTCGATCAATCCTATATTAGCTTCACTAGAGAACCTGAACGCCTGCATTCTCTGGATTATCTGGCATTTCGTAACGAAGCTGCACGAAACGATGGTATCACTGAGCCATTTAATGAGGAGACCATCTCTAAGTTTAGAGATCCGCTGGCAGGATTAGATCCTAATGATCCGAATTATGAAGAGCAAGCGATGCTCCGACGCTACATTTATCCCGATCACGACTATTACCGCATGTTGATATCAAGGTATACTCCTCAGACAAGGGTTAACCTTAACACGAGAGGAGGTACAGAACGTCTTTCCTTTTTTGTTAATGCTGCTTTTCTAAATCAGGGTGGAAATCTTAAGACGGAGCCTGAGTCGCAATTGGGTTATGATCCATCATCATGGATGAAAAGATATAATTTCCGGGCTAACCTAGATTATAAAATTACTCCATCTCTAAAAACCTTCCTGAATATTGGCAGCTATATCGAAGAAGTGAATATGCCGTCCGCACATCAATACAGCCATAGTACAGACTGGATGATGAGTGACATCTTATTTCAAGCTCAAAGTATTTTACCCATTACCCCAGGGCCTACGACAATATCGGGTTTCGGTGTACAGCCGGGGCAGTTGGTAGATCCGGGCTATTTAGATCGTTCTGCATTTGAGGTTATGAATCGCCATGGATTCCGAAATGAGATGCGGTCTAATCTTAATAGTTCAATTGGTGCAGAATGGGACTTGAGCAATCTCCTTACGCAAGGCCTAAGCATTCGGGGAATGGTATCCTATGATACCAGGGCTACGACAGCAATGTCAGGAGATAAACGGGAACGGCTTTATCTGGCTAACGTGAATTTCGCTACAAACAACTTGGTCTACACGGTACTTAGAAACGATGAGCAATTATTAAATCTGACAAAAGGGGCTGACTCCCGTTTCAACATCAACATACAGGGTGCGGTTAATTATAACCGTACTTTCTCTGACAAGCACAACGTTTCAGCAATGATTCTTGCGCAACGAGACAACTGGGAATCTACTGCCGGCGAGATCCCTTTCAACGTGCTGGGTATTGCTGCGCGGACCACCTACGCTTATGATGGTAAATATTTGGCTGAGGTAAACATCGGTTATAACGGCTCAGAACAATTTGCTCCCACCCGACGGTTTGGTTTCTTTCCTGCCGTTTCTGCAGGTTGGGTGCTAAGCAATGAATCCTTTCTTAAAGATGTTGAGCAGATCGATAATCTGAAGATTCGGGGGTCTTACGGGCAGTCTGGAAATGACCGTTTAGGCGGAGCACGTTTTCTTTACCAAAGCAACATCACTATAGGCGGAGGTCCGCTTGGCAGTCTTGGCAGAGGCCAGGGAATTAATCAAGGTTTATTGGGGAATCCAAATCTTGGATGGGAAGTAGCCACGAAGCAAAATTATGGTCTGGATCTCCAACTGTTTAAAGATATTAGCCTTGTTTTCGACTATTTTA
Source organism: Olivibacter sp. (assembly GCA_048595275.1). Classification (GTDB taxonomy): domain Bacteria; phylum Bacteroidota; class Bacteroidia; order Sphingobacteriales; family Sphingobacteriaceae; genus Olivibacter. The sequence goes on from JBMDWN010000359.1 coordinate 3,155, forward strand.
AAGAACGAAGAACAGATATTCTGATAGACCGGAGGACCATCCCGATTCTCCAGGGTGTGCCGCTTGGTAATATTCCGAAGGTCAATATGGGTGTTATCAACAACCGCGGATATGAAATCGAACTAAACTACAATCGTAAGTTAAGCGAGAAGTGGTCCATCGGTCTCAATGGAAATTTCGGTTATAATCGGAATGATATTGAATTTCTGGATGAGGTACGAAGAGACGCCAGTTTCGTTTACCCGTATCAGATTACCAATCAATCAATCGGACAGAATTGGGGCTATCAGATCGATTATTCAAATGGCAATGGATTATTCAACAGTCAGGGCGAACTAGATGCCTACCTTCTGAATACCCGTTATAATTTTGGTGATCCAAGAGTTGGCGATTTTAAATATGTAGACGCTAATGGAGACGGAGTAATTGACGAGCGAGATCAGGTTCCTATTGGTTTCTCGGGAATTCCCCGGCAGACCTTTGGAATAAACGTATCGGTTGGTTATGCGGGTTTCGATCTCAGCGTGTTTTTTCAGGGTGCAGCGGATTTTTCTCAACTTTATCAGGAACAAGGCGTATACGAGAATACAAAAAATGGCAATTACTTCGGTTATCACCGAAGTGCATGGACGCCTGATCGTTATGCCTCGGGAGATGCGATAACCTACCCGGCCCTGAGTACCCGAACCACCACGAATCATGTACCTAATGATTTTTTCATTATGGATAAATCATATATCCGACTCCGTTACCTGGAGCTTGCTTATTCGCTGCCTAAGTCCTGGCTTCGTGGGATAGGAGTACAAAATATGAGAATTTATGGAGGGGGACAAAATTTAATCACCTGGGATCGATTACGGATGTCGCACCTCGATCCGGAAAATGGAAGTGCTCTGGGCTATCCGGTAACCAAAATGATGAATTTTGGAATGCAAGTGACCTTTTAAATCTTAAAACTATGAAAACATTCTATAGAGGCTTGGCCGTACTTCTTTTCCTTACCATAGGGGCCTGCCAAAAGACACTTGATATGGCGCCTGATGGACGGTTAACGATGGAAGAGATTTTTTCTGACGCGGATAGGGTAGGTGCTTTTTTAAATTCCTGCTATAATAATCTTCCTACAAAAGGAACCAGATATTTTTTTTGGAGCCGTGGACCCGCGGTCTGGAGTGATGAGGCCTGGGATACCGATGCGGAAGCAGAACCAACTTTGATCTCGGGGCGGATCTATAATGGGAACGCATCTGCCAGTAATCATCCAATCCTGAATGTGAGTTCTGACAGCGGCAACGGAGGCTATTGGAACAGGTATTGGGAAGCGATTCGAAATTGCAATGTATTTCTTGCCGAAATAGAGACAGCCGCTGTGCCGAGCGAAATTGAGCGAAATCGATGGCGGGCAGAAGCCCGGTTGCTGCGTGCCTTTTATTATTTCGAATTAATGAAATGGTTTGGCAGCGCCCTGCCCATATTGACGCAACCGACAGGTTTTGAAGATGACTTCTCCGAGCTGGAACGTGCATCTTTCTATACATTGGCCCAGTTTGTAGTGTCAGATTGTAATGCTGCTATAGCAACCAATGAACTTCCTTGGAGGATTACTGTAAGTGCTGAAGCCGGAAGAGTTAGCAAAGCTCTTGCAGAAGCCATCCGTTCAAAAGTTATGCTTTTCGCCGCGAGCCGATTATATAACGAAGGAGAAAATCATTGGGAGGAAGCTTATCAGGTGAACAAAGAAGCGCTTTTCAACCTACAAAGCAACGGATATGACCTTTATAGAACGGTGCACTTTCCCCACATCTATCTGGCAGAGTCTGCATATCTCGGATCGGGACAGGACGCTTATGCGGCATTATATAACGAGTATTTCACACAGACCGCTACTTTTTCTCCTGTTCCTAACGACCGCGAAACGATTTATCAAAGCAGAGAAAACCAGGGCAATATTTGGAATATCGATGGTGTAGGAGCACAAGATGGTTACAAAACCGGTACTTGTCCAACGCAAGAAATGGTCGACGCTTATGAGACTGTAGATGGGCGTACTATATTAGATTTGGAAAGGCCATATCTTGATGATCGGCATTTGCAACCAAATTATAACTCAGAAAACACGCTCTATAGGCCTGAAGATCCCTATACTAATCGTGATCCCCGTTTTTACGCCTCCATTTATTACAATGGGTCCAGGCGGAGAGCCTTGTGGAATTTTACGGAAGAACCGGGATCTTTTGAGAACTACCCAGCCGCGATGGGTAATCGAACACGCGTAATTGCCACGTATGTTGGGGAACCTCAGACGGGTATTCATGAATCGGTTCGCAGGGCTACCCGGACTGGCTTCTTTCAACGGAAATTTTTACATCCCAACTCCGGAAATGATAATCCGATAGCGGGTGCCAATTGGAAATATTACCGGTTAGGGGAAGTATATCTCAATTATGCAGAGGCAGCGGCAGAAGCAGGCTATTTGTCTGATTCTGAGTGGGCCGTCAACGAAATTCGTCGGCGGGTTGGCATGCCG
>JBMDWN010000360.1:0-2089 GCA_048595275.1 Olivibacter sp.
TCTTTGATTAATCGATACTCCCGAACTGCTGACAACATGATGATTTTTGGAGGCTCAGACAGCCGTAAATCTGATAGTGCCCCTACTAGTTGTTTTCCGGTCATTTGAGGCATCATCATATCTATAAATAGCAAATCAACGCGGGGAGTTTCCTGTTTAAGATGGTCCAGTAGTTTTTCGGGATCGGTATAGAGGAGAATATCATTGTCGGTGCCCAAGGCTTTATTGAGCATGATTTTTAACATTTCCCCGAAAAGATCGTGATCGTCAACAATTGCTATATGCATAGTTACCTTATTCCTTCTACAATAATATGGACTTTTCCTGAAACTTGAGAACTTGTTCAGTCATTTATACCGAAAAGCGGTAGTACGTATAAATCCTTATTTCCCATCAGAAGGGGCTTAGGCGTATAAAAATGCGGTGTTTTTATTTTAAAGAGATTGAAAAATTCCGGTTCAACTACTGTGTTATACATGCCGAGTCCTTTCATAAGCCATTGATTTAAAGATGGTTCAATGGTGTTTAGCTCAGCGATAAATTTGAAGACACTGCTAATGATGATCCCAGAATTCCAGACAAATTTCCCATTGTCCAACATGTTGGATGCTTCTTTCTCACTGGGTTTTTCAACGATCTTCGTCGTTCTTTTAAAGCCATAACGCAAATGCTCATCCGAATACCCTATGTAGCGATTTTTAATGCTTGGATGCGATGGGTGTATACCGAAGGTCAGAAAGGCGGGAACTTGCTGAGCCAGATAAAGTGCTTTAGAAAGTTCACGCGTTTTTTTAAGGTTGATAATTTGACAGCTTGTCGACAGCAAAACGATACTAGCAGCAGGTTCAATGGAATTAATTTTGTAACAGGTAAATGCGATCAAGGGTATCAAATTACGGCTGCCGGATTCCACTACTATACACGACGCTACATCTAGATCGAGCTGCTCACGAGCGTATGATTCCAACTGCTTACTTACTAAGACAAATATATTTTTTCGGGGAATCAGCTTTTTTAATCGCTCCAAAGTAAGCTCCAGCAGATTTTCCTGCTGCTTTAGATAATTCTCTTTTGCACTCAGCTGATTATTTGTAGGATTGGATAATTGCGGACAATGATGACCTGTGTCGGCTAAAATAATAGCAAAGTGCTCTGTATTCATTTCCAGCAATCCGTATAGTATATTAAATTAGAAACAAATATATCTGGTTCTTCTATTCACTACAATAAGTCAATTCTGGTGTAAATTTTAGTTGTTGGTTAATCAGATGTTCTTACGAACGAGTTGAACTAAAGGGATGGTTATGATGAACTCAGTGCCTTCGCCTACTTGACTATCTACCTGTATGATTCCCTTATGTTTTTGAATAGTCTGATAGACAATAGAAAGGCCGAGACCAGTTCCCTGACCTACATCCTTTGTCGTAAAAAAAGGGTCAAACATTTTTGCTCGAACATCCTCTGGAATGCCGGATCCGTTATCTTTTATGGATATGCTTAACGTGCCTTCGTCGTGGCTGGTTTCTATCTCAAGAATGCCGCCAGGGTGACGTCCGAACTTGGCCTCATTAGCATGCACGGCGTTGGTTATAATATTTAAAAGTGCCTGATTGAGTTTGCCAGGATAACATTCCACAGGAGGAAGATCCACAGAAAGTTTTTTATGAAGGCTAATGCAATCGCTAAAAATGCTTTTGAGAACAATTAATGTTGATTCTATCCCTTCGTTGATGTTTGCAACACGCAATGAATCTTCATCACCTCGAGAAAAGATTAACAGACTTTTAATAATTTCTGCTGTACGTCGAGCTCCTTCTTCTATACTGCTGATGAGGGCATCTACCTCTGTGATTAAATAATCGTAGTCTTCAGAGCCTTTAAGTTCATCGAGCTGTCGCTTTATTTCTTCTGGGTGAGATCCGCTTAATGCAATACTTTCCATATTTCGCACAATACCCAAAAATTGTTCGAAGTCTCCGCGAAGTGGTAGAGCACTTGATGTTACGAAATTTACCGGATTGTTGATTTCATGGGCAATTCCTGCAATCAACATACCCAGAGAAGCGAGCTTCTCTGATGCAATTAACTG
>JBMDWN010000361.1:0-6750 GCA_048595275.1 Olivibacter sp.
CTCTTCAGGAGCTTGTACGGACCGCTATGTGGTTTTGCCGAAGGGATTGTTAAAGACGAGCTTATTGCCGAAGAGCTCACTCAAAGCGCCTTTATCAAGCTATGGAAAAGGCATCATAATTTTGATTCCCTTCTAAAAATAAAAGCATTCCTTTACATCGCTATTAAGAACGAAGCCTTTAATCACCTCAAAAAAGAGAAAAACAGACTCAAGCTGGAGCAGCAGTTCTTCGTAAACTCAATCTCTGCGGATCAGAACGTGATGGATCAAATCATTTATACGGAAGTGATGTTTGTGTTGAACAGAGCCATAGAAGCATTGCCAAAGCGGTGCAAAATGGTTATCAGGCGGACCTACCTGGAAGAAAAGTCATCGAAAGAGGTAGCGGAAGAAATGGGCATGTCCATTAGTTCGGTTGATAACCAACGTGCTCGCGGCATCAAATTGCTTAAAAGGACTTTAGCCAGGGTCGTATTACTATGCTTTTCATTGCTAATATTTAGGTGAGATTTTACTCCGAATTAAAAATCAATTTTCTTTTAGAGATTTTCAGGACGAGGGTGTTTTTATTCTAAAACACTTGAAGACACGATGTTTTCTTGCAAGCAAAATCAATCCCGGTGAAGAATATAGATGAAACCCTAAAAATCGCATCCCTACTGAACCGTTCGTTTCACCAGGCGCTTGACGAAGGAGAACAACTTAAGCTTGAGGCATGGCTAAAGGCACGACCTGAAAACCGGTTACTTTATGAAAAGATGCGGCACAAGTTTGAGCATTCAAAAGAACGGTTTAGCGACAAATACGACGAACGCGCGGAAAATGCGCTTGAACGGGTCAAAAAGGAATTAGCTCCCAAGGCTCGTCTTCGGTACTGGCGCTACATACCTTACGCTGCAGCTGTAGCCATCGTAATTTTTTGTGGCATTTTATACCAGTCCTACGATCGAAATCTGAAGATTATAACAGCTGTTGCCGAAACCAAAGAAGTCTATTTAGCGGATGGTTCCTATGTTCGTCTGGCACCTTCCAGCAAATTAATCTATAACAAATCATTCGGTAAAACCCATCGGGAACTAAGCTTAGAAGGTGAGGCATATTTTCGGGTAGAAAAAGATGAAAAGCGGCCGTTCACGGTAACCAGCAATACCGTCAAAATTAATGTGCTGGGGACGACTTTCCGGTTGAAAGCATACACCTCCGAAGAGGCGAGCATTCTGGTCACATCCGGAAAAGTTCAGGTAGAGAGCAACAGACCATCGCTGCCATCGGCGGTGCTGCAGAGTGGTGAGGAAATAACGATTCACCAATCTGAAAAAACACAAACAAAAAAATACCAGGAAAAAGCTTTAAAAAAGATAGATGCCGGAATAATTGTATACGATGGAGTACCCATTAGAAATGTGGTCCGTGACCTGAAACGCTCCTATGCCGTCCATATTGACTGCGACGAAGGGCTGGGAGATCGTCTATTTTACGGTGAACTGGATACCGGAACCGAACTCACTTTATTTTTAAGCAAGCTAACCTTAACGGTTAACGGAAAGTGGAATCAAACAGCAGAGAAAAAATTCATCATCCAAAAAAATTGACTTATACATGGCCTGACAGAGAGCAAACTACAATCGCCTGCTAAGAGCAGACGATTGAACCAGAAGTTACTAAATGGGAGAAACCTTTCACCTTTTACTCCCACTAATAAGCTAAACTTAACCATAAATGTATGAATAAGTATCTATACCGGCAAACGACAAACTGGCGTTCGTTTATTTTGGCTTTGCTGCTAATTTACATGGGGACAACGCTCTCCTATGCCAGACCCGATGCGGACCAGCTCCTCAATAAAAAAATCTCCATTCACCTGCAAAACGCTTCCTTTAAAGAAGCGCTGGATGTGTTAGCGGAAAAGGCTCAAATCTCTCTGGTGTACAGCGATCTGCTAAGCAGCAGGACAGAAAGAATTTCGATCAACTCCAATAATATTTCTGTTAAGGAGGCGCTCGATGAAATGATAGACCCTAACTTATTTACTTATACCGTTATGGGTAAAGAAGTTGTTCTAAGCGCCAAAACGCTGCAGCAGCAGGTTAGCGGCGTCGTAACCGATGAAACCAAAGCACCGTTGCCCGGTGTTTCGGCACGGATTAAAGGAACAAACCAAGGTACAAGTACCGACGAGAATGGTCGATATACCCTGACTGCACCGGCTGACGCCACACTTGTCTTTTCTTATACGGGCTATGCGACCCAGGAGATTCCGATCGACGGCCGGGCTTCTGTAAATGTTCTGATGACGGAAAACAGTAATGAACTGAATGAGGTTGTGGTTACCGCACTGGGTATGCGTAAAGAGCGGAAAGCTTTAGGCTATGCGGTGACGGAAGTAAAGGGCGAAGAAATTACGACCGCCCGGGAAAATAATTTCATGAATTCCCTTGCCGGGAAGGTTGCCGGGTTGGACATCGGAGCAACCTCAGGAGGTGTAGGAGCAGCCAGCAATGTAACCATTCGGGGCGTCTCTAGTATCGGGCAGGGCAATCAACCGTTATACGTCATAAACGGGGTGCCGATGGAAAGTAAACCCGTCGGCCGCTTCAACGCCAATCCGAGCGGCAATTCAGGTAGTCAATTTGATAATGCGCCGGATCTTGGAGACGCTATCTCGAATATCAACCCAGACGATATTGAAAGTATTTCCGTTCTGAAGGGCGCTGCAGCTTCGGCCTTGTACGGCTATCGGGCTAAGGCGGGCGTGATCATGATTACCACCAAAAGCGGCAAAGGCAATAGCATAGATTTCAGTTCAAATTATGTAGCAGAGCAGGTAATGGACATGACGGACTGGCAATATATATACGGTCAGGGCTCAAACAATGTAAAACCGATAGACCAGGCAGGTGCAGCGCAAGTCGGAGGTTCCAGCTGGGGAGCTCCGCTGGATGGAAGTCAGGTGGTACAGTTTGATGGCGTGGAAAGACCTTATGTTGCGCAACGAAATAATCTGCGCAACTTCTATCGCACCGGCGGAAGCTGGACAAACACCCTGGCTTTGAATAAAAGTTTTGATTTCGGTACGGTCAGATTATCCGGCAGCAACCTGGATAACCGGTCCGTTGTGCCTAATTCCGGAATGGATCGGCAGACGTTCAATTTCAGTGGTGTATTTGACCCGGTTAAAAACCTGAAAATCGATGCCCGGGTTAACTACATCATTGAAGATGTTCAAAACAGGCCTTATCTTTCCGACGCCGCGGGTAACGCGAACTACAATGTGACCTTCCTGCCCACAAGCCTGAATGTTGCCGACCTTAAACCCTGGGTAAACGAAGATGGGTCGGAGCGTGCTTATAACGCCGGAAATACCTTCGCCACTAATCCCTGGTTCGCCGCCTATGAGTTCCAGAACAACACCAAACGAGAGCGGACTATAGGATCCATAACTGCCCGGTACGATTTTGATGATGGTCATTACATTCAGGGTCGGGTCGGCAGAGACAACTACTCCAATAAATTCACCAATGTTGTTCCCAGCGGAACGGCATACCGCCCTTTAGGATCGATGACAGAACAAATCACTTTATTCTCCGATTTGAATGCCGACTTTTTGGCGGGAGGTACTTATACACTTGGTGATCTCACGATCAGTCCGGCTGTCGGTGCCGCCTTCAGAAGAACTAAAAGTGAACTCTCCATTCAAAACGGTCAGGACTTTTCTGTTGCAGGCTTATACAACATCCTGAATACGGTCAACAAAACGGTTGGATTTGTGCCGAGCGACCAGGAGACACAGTCTGTTTATGGCAGCGTGGAGCTTTCATACCGCGACCTGCTTTACCTCACCGGTTCTGTCAGAAGCGATTGGTTTTCTACCTTGGCCACGCCCGGGGCAGATAATAAACTGAATACGGTTTACCCTTCGGTCAATGCTTCCTTTGTATTTTCAGAACTATGGAAGCCGGATTTTCTCTCCTTCGGAAAGGTACGCCTGGGTTACGCGACCGTCGGACAGGCAACAGATCCTTACCGGACGCAGCTGATGTATAATTTCCTGAGCGAAACAATCAATGGCAGGCCGCTTGGCAACATCATCAATACAGCTATACCTAATTCAGGATTAAGAGCATCATCCGCTTCTGAGCTTGAATTTGGTCTGGAGGCCAGCCTGTTTAACAGACGAGTTGACCTGGACGTCTCTTACTACAATAAGCAGTCGAAGAACGAGATTGTTGACGTAACAACCTCCACTACCACGGGTTACCTGGGTGCCGTACTCAATGTGGGCGAAATGGAAAACAAAGGTGTGGAACTCCTTTTAACCGGACATGTGTTCCGAAACGCTGATGGCTTCAACTGGACAACGAGTTTCAACGGGACCCTGAACAACAACAAGATCATTTCCCTTGCGGAGGGCACTACGGTGCAGCCGGTAGCGACCTCGCGGTCTAATGTAGGCTTCCTCCAGCACCGTGAGGGTTTGGCGGCCTTCCAGATTATGGCCTTTGACTTTGCCTATGACGAAAACGGAGAAATTCTATATCAGCCTAACGGTGCTCCGGTACGAGGTGAGCTCACCCCCTACGGCTCGGCAATGCATAAATGGATGCTTGGATGGAATAACGAATTCAGATACAAGAACCTGAACTTTTCATTTCTGATCGACAGTAAATGGGGCGGTAAAATCTTCTCTGCAACGGATTATTACGGTTACATCTTCGGGTTGCACCAGGCAACCCTGGAAAACAGGGAAGGCAGTTTCGGGGAAAGTGGTGTAGAAGCCTCAGAATATTACGGTCAGTATGCCAGCAATGTATCTAAACAGTTCGTGCAGGATGCGAGTTTCATAAAGCTTCGGCAGGTCATCCTCGGGTACACCTTTCCTGCTCCATTATTAAACAACAAACTGAAGTCGCTGAACATAAGCGTGGTTTCGCGGAACCCATTCATCTTAATGAGGCGGACAGACAATATAGATCCGGAAGCCAGTTATAATGCCAGTATACCCGGTTTAGAGTTAGGTGGCGTACCGCCCATCCGCTCCTTTGGGGTTAATCTAAGTGCCAGATTTTAAACGTTGACAACATGAAAAAGTATCTCATCAATAAATGCTGCATAGTCGTTTTTATCCTCTTCGGTGCCGTGGCCTGTACCAGCGATTTTGACGAAATCAACACAGATCCAACGGCTTCGCCGGGCAGCGGATTTAATCCGAACTACCTTTTGACCACCGCGCAACTCGCCTATGCCGGGAGCAATGATTTTGCTTATGACACCTGGCGGGCTAATTTGATCTACTCGGCAACCATGATGCAGGGAATGGCTACCGTGGTATCTTACTGGGCCGGCGATAAGTATCAGAACAACCCGGCTTATACGTCAGCCTACTGGGAAAGAGCCTACGATGAACAAATCAAACGCATTGTCGATATTGTGGAGTCGACCCGGGATAAACCGGAATACAACAACATTCATCAGGTGGGAAGAATATGGCGTGCTATGGCCTTTCAGCGTATTTCCGATCTGTACGGAGACGTTCCCTACAGCGAAGCCGGCGGGGCATATTACACGGGAATTCTGTATCCTAAATTCGATACACAGGAGAGCATTTATACCGATATTTTAAAAGAGGTCGATGAGGCGGTCAATGCGATCAACCCTTCTGGCGACGCGGTTACGGGCGATATCGTTTTCAACGGTGATCTCGCTAAGTGGCAACGCTTTGGCTATTCGCTGATGTTGCGGATGGCTATGCGCATCACAAAGGTCAATGAAGATCTCGCACGGAGCTACGTTCAGAAAGCGGTCGGCAACACTAGGTCCGGAAACGCAGACAACGCATTTCTTTTACACGATGAAAGCGGAGGACGGGCGACCCAGAACCGCAACGGCCAGGTCCTGCTGGGCGACGGAGGACAGGAAAACTTCTATGTTAAATGGGCGGATACGTTTATTGACTTCTTAAAACAACAGGAAGATCCTCGTTTAGATAAGATCGCTGTAACCAACATTTATTTATCGGAAGGATCTAAAGAGCAATCCCCTGGTTATATTGTAGGGGGTGCAACGCAGAAAGGCATGCCGAATGGGAAAGACCTCAGCAACAATCCGCTCTATAGAATCAACGATGACCCGAGCTTCACCAGCTTTACGGACTATTCTTCTCCGCATCCGGCTATGATCTCGCGCACGGCGCCCACCTTTTTCTTAACTTATGCTGAATCGGAATTTCTGCTAGCCGAAGCGGCCGTCCGTTGGGGCCTGGGCAACGCTTCCGAGCATTATAAAAACGGTCTTCAGGCATCATTGAGCTTTCTGTCGCAATGGGGAACGGCGCTGGCGATCTCCGAGGGCGATGCGGCCGCCTATGCGGAGAGTCACCCATTGAACATGGGCAATGCGCTACTTGATATCGGAAATCAATATTGGGCCAATGCCTGCACCAGTTTTAACTTTTATGAAGCCTGGTTTAACTGGCGAAGGACAGGTTTCCCTGCCTTGACACCCGTCAATTATATTAATAATGCGACAAACGCCACCATTCCAAGAAGATTCCCTTATCCTATAGCGGAGGAAAACACCAACCCAGACAATTACCGCGAGGCTGCCGGGGCCGTTCCGGGAGGCGATCTGTTGACGGGTCGCGTCTGGTGGGATGTAGAGTAGAATTTCATGGCATGTTCCAATAAGAAGATAGCTTATTTTGCTATGCTCTTATTGGAACTTCCGGTATACCATTAACTACTTTCCATGGTG
>JBMDWN010000362.1:0-2801 GCA_048595275.1 Olivibacter sp.
GAAACCAAAAATACAAAATCCGATCAGAACGATCGGATTTTGTTTTATAACAGATTTTGGTGTTAATAACCAGGGTTTTGCTGGAGGTTGTTGTTCCCGGAAATGGCTTCCGTCGGTACCGGGAATCTATTGAGATGTTCCGAGTTGGATGGCTGGTGATCCCACCAGGCTTCCGTAACAAACGCATCCCAACGGATAAGATCTGTACGCCGCCTGCCCTCACCAAGAAACTCGATACTCCATTCGTCTAGAAATCTATACTTATCGAGGTTTCCGGCAGTGACTGGATTCGGATCTGCTCCACCGGCAAAATTCCTTCTCCGAACCGTGTTGATCAGTTCCGCTGCTCTACTGATATCTCCCATGCGCCACTTACATTCAGCCAGCATATAGTAGATTTCCGTCAGGCGTATGGCCGGATTATCCGCTCCCCATCGCAAGGTGTTTTCGGCAAGTGTCGGAATGGGCACTTTTACCAGCCTGACCCCCGTATTCTCTTCACCATCGGCCATCCTGGATGTCAGGTCCTGAATGCTTGCAAAGCGTTTTCCAGGGCCGACTTCAGAAAAGCGTCCTACCTGATCCCTAAAGATCAGCGGCTGATCGCGGTATTCTTCTCCGCCCGGAATCGTTCCCCCGGTACGCGTCAGCATAGGTCCGTTAATAAACATCCCTTCATAGGTGCCATTACCCGTGTACCGGTAGGGCTTTTTTCTAAGATCCGTATTTTCAAACTTCTCGAAAGGTGCACCCAACTTGAATTGCGAGGTATACAGTGAACTGTCCGGGCGTCTTGATGGTGTTAGATGCGCTCCATTATTCGCGCCCATATCCTGATCGAAGAACTGGCGCGTGTTGTAATGGTAGAAATCCGCGTAAAACCAATCGTACTGTAATTTATTAAATTCAGACGGGATAGACCAGATAATTTCGGGTGAGCGGTCATTCGTAAAACCATGCGGTCCGTTCCAGGAAGGATCTAAGGAGTAGGCCCCATATTCCTGGTCCATTATCGCCTGCGTGATCTGCATACATTCCTGGTACATCGGGCGCCCGATATACGCTTCTGCATTAAAATACAACCTTGCCAGCATCGTTGCTGCTGCTGCCTGCGTTAAAGCTCCCTGCTCCGGTGCACCGGCCTCCTTTTGAGGCAATAAGGGCAGGGCTTCTGTCAGGATGGATTCAATATGGTTAAATAATTCTTCGTCCGTATTTCTGGGCAAGCTTTCACCTTCCAGACTGGTGAAGATGGGCATCCCGCCGAAATAATCCAGTCCGCGTAAGTAGAAGAACGCGGCCAGGGTATTCAACTGATTCAAGTGCGCTTGTTTATCTTCCTCCGTCAACGCAAATCGGGTATAATCCAGTTGTTCCAAATCGGTTTTGGCATCGAGGGCCAGGGCTACGCCCATAAGCGTTCCCCGCCAGCTGCCCCATATCCATCCATCATCCTGCGTCCATCGGTGGTAATGATAGCGTTCGTTTTCTCCGCCATTGTACCAGTGTCTTCCTTTCGTGGTGATGGCAAAATTATCGGCCGTGTATTCCTGGAGACGCCACCGGTCTTCTCCCAGGTACCATCGGGCATGCGTAAAAGGACGATTCAGAGCCGCCAGTATATCTTTCTCGCTTTGGAAAAAGGTTTCCGGGGTGACCTGACTGTAGAACTCCTGATCAAGTTTTGTACAGGAAGAGAGCATCGTGCACAATCCTACAATACTTAAGAACTTATATTTGATATTCATAACAACGTTTCAATGGGTTAAAAATTAGCTTGCAGACCGACCATGAAGGTTCTGGTTTTCGGATAAGCATTTCGCTCTTCGAATCCCGGTTCCAGGCCATTGATGTTCACCTCCGGATCCAGTCCGCTGTATTTTGTAAATACAAAAAGATCCCGTCCTGCCGCGTACAAGCGAAGATTGCTCAACGGTTTGATCCAATCCTTTTTGAAGGTATAGCCTAAGCTGATCACATCGACTTTGAGGAAGTTTCCACGCTCTAACCAATAGTCGCTGAGTTCCTTCTCACCCACGATGTTCTGGTGCTCCTCGAAGGCTGTGCGAAGTACATTCTGTCCGCGAACATTTGGCAGGCTGTAGTACATGTTGATCATGTTGAACACATCATAACCCATCCAGCTTCTCATATACACACTGGCATCCCAGTTCTTATAGGAAAGTGTATGGTTCCACGATAATTGTAAGCGGGGTATGCCGTTACCGATGAAGCGTTTGTCTGCAATCGTTTTATTTCTTTCGGTAACATCAAAAGCTTCGCCGTTCTGATCGTATAGCATCCATTGGCCTTCGTCCGTAAATCCGGCAGCCTGCCAGATAAAAAAGCGTCCGATATCTTCGCCAGGATATAGCCTAACTGCACTTCCGGGTGAACCCGGTGCCGGAAATCCTTTGCGGTCTGCGAAGGTCTGGCTACCGGAAAGCGAGTTAAGCGTACTGCGGTTATGGGAAGCCACCAGCGTTGTCGTGTAGTTCCAGTCGCTGTTGTTAACGACCTGGTAATTCAATTCGACTTCATAGCCCTGATTTTGCATGCTGCCAATGTTCATAGTCGTTTTGTCGTGGATCGCAGGCGGCTGAGATACGCTTATGTCGTAGATCATATCGTCGATCACTCTTTTGTAGTAATCAAATCGACCGGTTAACTTCTGATTGAAGAGCGTGAAATCGAGACCGATGTTATACTCTTTTTTTACCTCCCAACGGATATCCCGGTTCTGGTTATGCATGACGCCATAAGTCCGGTTCCAGCCACCACCGAACAGCCACCAGGTATCT
>JBMDWN010000363.1:0-2994 GCA_048595275.1 Olivibacter sp.
GCATGTTGCAAACAACCATCTGTAATCTACCAGGTGATCGGATTAGAAACACAGAGTCAGCGTTTGGGGGAAGTTCAGTGGGAGGAATATCCATAATGTTACCTGTATAACTCAGCGAGCCACTTAATCTATTGACAGATTCGACCCTTGAGCCAGTAAAGTCACAGACCTGGGAAAATGTCAAATCCGAATCGTCATCTTGTTTTTTACAGGAAAGGAGTGTGAATAAAACGACAATTAGAGTATACTTGTTTATCCTGACTATCATAGGGTTTACTTTTGCTGTTGGTTATCAATGATTCGAAACACAGAGGGAAGAGATTTCAGAACAAGTGAAATATCTTCCGTACATTAGGGTAACGTAGACTCCATGAATAACGCGACAAATACTATTCTAGGTATTGTACTGCCAATTCTATTCAGTTTCCTTTTAAGTTGTCAGCCTTCTGCTGAACAATCTGATTATTTTGGACAAAACTACCCAGGCCCTACGCCAGTGATATTTGCACCAGATATAGTTTCAGTAAAAGGAAGATTAGAGCATGGTATTTCTTTTACACCTGATGCTGACGAGTTGGCATTTGGGGTATTGGAAGAGAAAGATTTTAACGGGAAAATATTTTATTCCAAAAGGATTGACGAGAGTTGGACTGAGCCAATAGTTTTCGAGCCTTTAAAAGATAAATCCGTTTATCTCCCTTACTTTTCTCCGAATGGGAGATTCTTACTTTACACACAAAGTAAATCTCAAAAGGAAAATGTTTATACCGATATATGGAGAATTGAAAAGAAAAACGACAATTGGGTATCTCCGGAACTCATTCCTGCTCCGGTGAGTTCTTCAAGCAGGGAGGCTAATGCGTGTATGGCCTACAATGGCACAATTTACTTTTCATCCAACAGAAATTGTGAAGGAAAGGAAGACTGTTACACCGCCGATTTGTTCTATTCCAAACCGGAAGACAACGGCTATAATGATGTGGAGATTATATCTGAATTGAATTCATCAAATGATGAAGAAAGTGTATTCATTTCTCCAAATGAGGAATATATCATTTTCTGCCGATACACAGGCCAAGAATCAGGGGTTGACCTGTACATTAGTTATCGGAATGTCAATGATCAATGGACCGAACCTCAAATGGTAGACTCGACCATAAATTCGCAATATTGGGAAAGAAGACCGTTCGTGAGCAACGACAATAAATTCTTGTTCTTTACTCGCCTGCAAATAGATGAAACCGGATTGAACGAATCGGACATTTTTTGGGTTAATACTTCAAGATTGTTTAAACCGTTTGTCTATAATCCCCTTGGAAATATCACTATACCATCAGGCACGGAATTCCAGGTATCTATACCCGGTGATTATTTTAAAGATATAGACGATGACCAGCTGATATACGCACTTAACAGTCCCGAATTGGATTGGTTGAACTTTGACAGCGAAGAAATGATGTTATCAGGTGTTGCACCTATAGAGGGTGAATTTGAATTGATAATCCTAGCAACAGATAAGAATCTAAACACAACGGAAGATGAATTCACAATATCGGTAATCAGGTAGCATCGTTTTAACCACGCACCTTGTAACCTGGTATAACGATCGGGTCGAACTTCTCGATATTCTCGGACATATCTTTAAATCTGCCCGTAGAAGTTTCCCTTGTTACACGTTCCGCTCGAAAGCTTTCGTTAGTTGGTTTCTGCGAAAATTTCTTCGTAACGCTTAATGATTTTTTTTGCGTCTTCATCGTCCATTCCCTTTATAACAAATATAGCGCTATTTTTCTTACTACCATAGACATTATGCCTTTCATAAAATGTACGCGTAAGTATTTTACGATACACCTTGTACCGCTTGTTGTTAGAGTTTCTTATTTCATTTGGCAAATTGGCAGCTAAAAAACCCCAGTTCTGGTAACCAGTGATAACAGTTATTTCGGACATGATATCCAATAACGTTCCTCCGATAACACCGAAAGAGTTTTGACGCGTTAGTGCCCTATAACGCAGATCTTGAATGTTATCGACAGAGTTTACTTTGGGTGTCAGGTTGATCTTTGGATAATAATCGAGGGTTAATAAACCTCCAACATATGTTTTAGATGAGACCACGTATTTAATGCAGCTTCTCTCATTATGCCTGTAAAATCGATAAATAAATTCATGCTCAAATGTTTCGTGCTCCGGATATCTATTTTTACGGACTTGAACGAGTTTGTACGGTACGGAATCGTTAAACATATATCTATATCACATAGCCTTTCTTAAAGAGATTTATACCTCACGGCAGCTGTCAATGTTAATCCAAAGACTGACTTAACAAAAATATACATTTTCATATTCAGGTCGATAATTTGAACTCTGAAATGTTAAGGAAACTAAGTTAAGAACTCGTTGTTTAAAATTTATTTAGATAACCAAAAAATCTATTCATAACTGAAATCCTCTTTGATCCCTGTCAGTCTTTAATGTTTGACACTATTGAAAGTACCCGCTTTTAAGCAAAAACTCATCATAGTCCACAATATTTAAAATTTCATTTACAGCTTGCTTTTTGTCCGAAACCTTATCAAAGTACGTTTTTACGATTTCATAGCCTAGCCAATAGCCTAAATCGTTCGGCCGATCATCTTTTCCGCTCGTACCGTATAGCCAATCCTGAAAATCTTCTCCATGCATACGTTCAAGAAACTCTTTCTTTAGAGCCTCGCGATGTGAAGACCCATAGTTGCTCATTTTCAGGTTCCCCCTGATGCCGGTGACCAGCTCAGCGATAAAATCCGCAGCACCTTCAATAACGGATTGCTGGAGCAAATTGGTGTCTCCGTCGTTTGGAAATGTTTGTTGAAAATGAATGGATTCATGAATGACCAATTCCGGTAAATGATCGAAACCAGTCATCATTTCCGCCCCGATCAATAGACCATTTGGCGAAGTTGTGCCGCCTGTGTTGAATCGACCTACAACAAAATAAACAGGTGGATAGAC
>JBMDWN010000364.1:0-3422 GCA_048595275.1 Olivibacter sp.
TATTGAAAGCCGGTCTACAATAGCCCCCAGCCGCTTCGATTCCTGATTCATCAGGTTTCCGCCGAGGGAAGCGTTGATGCTGAAATCCTCTTGTATCTTCGTGTTGTAAGAAAGCAAGGCGTCGTGGTTCGTTTCCAGGAAATACACGTCATCCTCCTGGTAGTGCCCGTTTACAAACTGCGCAGAAGACACGGCATGGCGCATGGTCCGCTTGTCGTTGTAGAAGTCGCGCCCCGACCGGACCATCAGGCTCAGGTTGGGCAGGAAGTTGTACGTGAACTTCGCGTTCCCGTAGACCCGGTCGCGGTTATTTCCGTTCAGGTTTTCATAGGCCACGAAATACGGGTTGTTCAGGCGGGCACTGTTCAGCCCCCAGATCGGCGAGCGCTGCCGTGTACGGAGCGTTCCATCCACCCAATAATCCCGCAGGCTGTTTATGTTCACATTCCGCGGCATCTGCAGGAAAATCTTCATAATCGCATCGTCGTTCTTGGCGCCATAGCTCGCCCGGTTATCGCTTCCCGAGTTCACGTAATTCATATTTACATCCACCCGCAGTTTCGGCGTAATCGCATAGCCCGTATTCAGTCCAATCGCATTCCTTTTCAGATCCGTGTTGGGCACGATACCCCGCTGGTTCAGGTTTGTATAAGAAAAGCGAAAGTTAAGCTTATCGTTGCTTCCGGCAATCGCCAGGTTATTGGTGAAGGTACTCCCCGTCTGGAAGAAGTCCTTCAGCTGGTTCGGGTAAGCCACAAAAGGCGTGGCAATCCGTTCTCCCGTATTCGGGTCGATCGGGGAGTCAAACTGCGGGATAAGCTGCCCATTCATACGGGGTCCCCAGTTCTCGATGACGTTATCAAAGAGCCCTGCCCCCATGCCATCCACATAGCTGTACTGTCCGTCCTGGCCCTGTCCGAACTCATATTGGTAGTCCGGTAATTTGAGCGGATTTTCCCTGCTCGCCTGGGAGTTAAAACTCACACCAATACCCTGGGTACCTTTACCGGATTTCGTGGTAACCAGCACCACCCCGTTCGCTGCACGGGAACCGTAGAGGGCCGCTGCATTCGGGCCTTTGAGAACCGTTATGCTTTCGATATCGTTCGGGTCCAGTTCACCGGCAGCATTGCCGTAATCCACTTCCGACTCCGAGTCGCCCGGCCCGCCGGTCAGGTTCGGGTTATTGAAATCCTGCCTGCCCGTGAAGGATCGGGTCGACTGCTCGTTATTGTTGCTGATGGGCACGCCATCTACCACGAACAGCGGCGAGTTGTTGTAATTGTAGCCGCTGACGAAGTTCTGTCCGCGGATTTGTATGTTGGCCGATGAACCAATCCCCCCGTTGGAGTTCGTTACCCGCACCCCGGCCACCCGACCGTTCAGTGTATTCACCAGATTGGTTTCATGCGATTCCTGGATGGTTTGCCCCTCCACTTTCTGTTGGGAAAAGCCGATGGACTTAGCCTCCCGGGAGATGCCCAATGCCGTTACCACCACTTCATTCAGGGGGTTACTGTCCTCCTGCAAGGTAACGTCTATGCGGTCCCGCGAACCTACGGCGGCTTCGAAAGGCCGGTAGCCCATATAACTGAAGAGCAAAACGCTCTGCTTATCGGACACCGTAATTTCGTAGGCACCCTGGTTATCGGTCACGATCTTCTGCGAAGAGCCTTTGATCAGGACGTTTGCTCCAGCGATCGGTTCTCCGGTCTGCGTATCCCTGACCTGTCCACGAATGCGGATGCCCTGCTGCGAACGGCGGAGCGCAATCGTACCGCCACGCTCTTCAAAGGAGATGCGTTCGCCCTCAAAAATATCCTCCAGGATATCGCCCAGTTTACTGTTTTGATAATGTACCCGGCTCAGCACCTTTTTTTCCAATCGCAGGTCTTCGGTAAAAGCAAAATCTACAGAAAGCTGCTTCTCTATTTCTTTAAGCAGCTTATAGACAGTTACCTGGTTAAACGAGAGGTGGGCACGCTTGTCCAGCCCGCCTTCAGCCCGGGCGGTTCCGGTGTAGAGCACCGTCAGGAGCACCACCGGGAAAATAATTTTTTGCGTCAGTCGCAAACGTAACGTGTTCATTTTAAGAATGGTTGAGGTTTTATTGTTGTATATTATGTTGAAGATGAGTTTTGGTATTCATTAGTAGAGGGTTAAGTCGCCATTCGCCTCCTTTCTATACTGTTTATTCAAAATATGACAGATCGTTTCGACGGCTTCTGTAGCCGGACGATCGGGTTTTAAGCTGATGTTGTATTGCTCCCGCAGCACCGCTGGGTCATTTGTTTTCAGCTTCAGGCCATACACCTTATAAAAAGCATCTGCCAGGCTTACGAAGTCGGCGTGCTCAAGAGCCAAGGACCTGATGGGGATAAAGCAATCAAGGCGACGGTCGTAGCGGCCGCTTTCCATTGCCGACAGCAGAAGCGTCTCTTTCCCAAGGGCGTTGCTGAGCCGCACTTTACCGCTTTCGACGTCCACTCTCGTTTCCCGATCTTCTGCATAGGCGCTTATCCTGAAGGAGGTGCCCAGCACCTGTACTGAAATATCACGGGTTCTCACCCGGAACGGACGATTCGCTGCCTGCCGGATCTCGAAGAAAGCCTCCCCCTCCAGGCTCACCTCTCTTGAGGTTTCTCCGTAGCCAGGAAGGAGTTCCACTTTTGATCCGGGCTTAAGCTCTACCAGCGAGCCGTCTGGCAGGGTCAGCCTCTTCTGTTGCTGGATATTGGTTGAGATTCGTTCCGCTAAAGCGTGGGAAGCTGGTTTATTCGATGAGACGTTGCGGGCGGAAAAATACAGCGCCAGGCCGATACCCAAGAAGATGAATGCCATACTGGCTGCTGCGTAGCCCCAAGCCCGAATACGGAAAAAGTTTTTATCCGATGCTGGCAAGCCCTGACGGGCCTGAATGTTCTGCCAGATCTTCTGGCGTATCAGATCTCTGCCTGCCGAAGCCTGTAAGCTTTCAACCGGCTTTTTATTCCATTCGAAGGAGTCGTACCAACTATCCACCAGACGCCTTTCCACTTCGGAGGCTTCCCCTTTGTTGTATTTTTCCAGTAAGTTCTTAAAGTCCTTTACTTGCACCAGTTCTGCGTTTACAGGATAGTGTGTAAAAGGCGGCCTTTATACTTCAAGAAAAGATGTTGAAATTGTTAAGTTTTTGTAACCAACTGCTCCCGTAGTCGTTTCAGCGAATCGGTGTGGTTGTTCCGGACGGTTTGCTCTGCCAGCTGAAGGGCTTTGGCAATTTCGGCTACCGTAAAGCCTTCCATTCTAAGCAGGAATACCTGCCGCATATTCACCGGAAAGGTAGCTACCACCTCGCCAATGGTTTTCTGCAGGGCACCCGCCTCCATGGCGTCCAGGATGGTCACTTCCATGGCCTCCATACGCTGAAACATCTGTTCGTG
>JBMDWN010000365.1:0-7300 GCA_048595275.1 Olivibacter sp.
TTTCCAGCTTTCGATGTTTCGTGCAGCCATAATAGACGGAACAGCGCAGGCCAGGCTGCCGATCATCGGTACGACGGATTTTCCGTTCAGGCCCACTTTCCGCATCATGCGGTCCATCAGGAAGGTAATGCGGGCCATGTATCCGCTGTCTTCCAGAATGGAGATAAATCCGAACAGGATGGCAATCTGGGGAATGAACACCAGGACGCCGCCCAGCCCCGCGAGGATACCATCCAGCAAGAGATCCGTCAGAGGTCCTTCCGGAAGGTATTGATGCCCGCTTTCCTCTGCCCAGGCAAAGAATTCTTCAATCAACTCCATGGGATATTCCGCCCAGGCAAAAATCGCCTGAAAGATGAATAACAGGATCAGGAAAAAGATCGCGAAACCCCATATACGATGAGTCAGAATGCGATCTACTTTACCGGTAAAGGTGTCTCCCACCGGTACAGCCTGCTCACTAACCACGTCTTTAAGCAGCTTGCTGATGTGGGCATAGCGAGTACTGGTTTCCTTCGTCTGTATCTTACTGGATTCGAAATTGTTGTTTTGCTCCAGCTGCTCAATGCGGTCGCTTTGCGCACCTTCCAGATAGGTCAGCTGTTCGTGCTCATGAGCCAGCAATAGCGCTACATAAGGCTCATCTACAGAGATTTCTTCCTGTATCTGGCTGATCAATGTGGGCGCAAGGGCCCTTACCTCAATCCCTTCGAGCTGCAGGGCTTCTTTAGGAGCATCTAACATGCCCTGCTTCAGCGCATCAATGTTTTCTCCTTTTCTGGCGTTTATGGGGATGACCTGCACACCAAGTCGACCGGATAATTGATCGATGTCTATGTTCAGCTTCTGCTTCCTGGCTACATCCCACATATTAACAGCCAGAATAACGGGTATCCGAAGGTCCGCTACCTGAGTGTACAGGAGTAAGTTTCTTTTTAAATTGGTAGCATCTACCACCACCACAACAAGATCGGGATAATCATCGCTTTTCCGGTTGGTCAGCACTTCGAGAACGATCGCTTCGTCCCGGCTTTTCGGGTACAGGCTATAACAGCCCGGCAGATCAATTATGGTTGCATGGCTGCCGTCAGGCAATTTGCAGCTTCCCACTTTTTTGTCGACTGTAATGCCCGGGAAATTCCCGATCTTCTGATTCAGACCGGTTAAGGCATTAAACAAACTGGATTTACCCGTGTTAGGATTCCCTACCAGCGCAATCTTCATAGCTTTCCAAGTTTTGTTGAATTTCAGGATGCGAGCAACAGTTTAGACTGTCTAACGCTCGATCATTATCGTAGCGGCTTCTTCTTTTCGCAGGCTCAGCTGATACCCGGAAATGGAAATGGCAACCGGACAACCCAGGGGGGCGGTGCGCATAAAAGTTACTTCCTCTCCTGGAAGACATCCCATTTCCATCAGCTTGACTGACAGATCAAGATCTGTAAATTCAAGGATGGTTCCTTTTTCTCCAGGTTTAAGTATCAAAAGATTCTGACTCATTTTTCTCAAACTGCGTTCAGGCCAAATGTACGTCTTATTTAGAATTATTTCAAACTTGGAAACGTATTCTTTTTGTGATTTAGCGGGTAGCTCTGGAAGAAAAACGATGCAGAAAAAGATAGGAAAAGAGCCCCATGCAGGTACCCACGAGGTCTGCAAACAAATCCCATACATCAGCAGAGCGATACACAAAAAACTGATATTGCAGGTATTCTGTGAGCACGCCCAACACCACACATAAGGAAAAGACTCGGAGAAGAACACGAAAGCTGGGAGTGGTAGTGCGCTCGTGTCCGATAGAAGCAAAAAAAAGCAGGACGCTAAAGACAAAGAAGAAGCCGGTATGTACCAGCTTATCTATTCCTTCAAACTTAGGCACCTGATCGACGGTGCTCTCCATTGGCGCACAGGTCAGCACCAAAACGAAGGCGGCCCATAAAGCCGCCCAGATATAATGTTTCATCAGGCTCCGACCAATTCCTGATATGCTTCAGCGGAAAGCAGCCCTTCGAGTTCCGCGGCATCCGAAACGGTTGCCTTAACGATCCATCCTTTTCCGTAAGGGTCCTGATTCACCAGTTCCGGGTTGGCATCAAGCTCCTCATTCAATTCGTCGACCGTTCCCGTAACCGGCATGAACAGGTCGGAAACTGTTTTCACGGCTTCAACAGTTCCAAATACTTCGTTGGCCGAAACTTCACTGCCGATGCTTGGCACTTCGATGAATACAATATCGCCGAGTTCGCCTTGAGCGAATTCGGTAATGCCGATGGTTGCGACGTTTCCCTCCACACGAAGCCATTCGTGATCTTTGGTATACTTTAATTCTGCTGGAAAATTCATTACTGCCTTATATTTGCTTTTTAGCGCCCAAAAATATCTATAATAAGCGGCATTTTCAATTTTAATTCACCTATTTACAGTCGTTTCAGCGAAAGCTTGATCAATTCTTCCACGCTTTTTTCTTCAACACCTTCTTTTGTCAGGCTGCTGATGACTTTTTCTACCTGCGCTTTTCCAAAACCCAGCATCAATAGCGCAGCGATAGCTTCTTCAGACGCGGCCTGCTGTGCGGACACGGGCAACGTAATAGCACTTCCGCCTTTTTTAAGTTTATCCTGCAGTTCCAGAATCATGCGCTGTGCGGTTTTCGGGCCAATGCCTTTGATCTGCTTGATCAGGTTGACATCTCCCTGCACGATGGCCTGCTGAATGGCTGCGGGGCCTACAGACGATAAAATCATCCTCGCCGTGTTGGCGCCTATACCCGAAACAGATAATAACGACTGGAATATCCTGCGCTCCTCTTCTTCAAAGAAGCCAAATAAGAGGTGAGCATCTTCCTTTATTTGCTGGCTGATAAATAGCCGGCAGCGCTCTTCTTCTTTCAGCTGGCTGAACGTATGCAATGAAATGTGCACATGGTAGCCAACCCCACCGATGTCTATGACAACATAGGTGGGGCTTTTCAGTACGAGTTTTCCATCTAAGTATTCGTACATAGTATCTTAAACGTGGGTGTAGTTTTTCTGCATATCCACCACGGCAATGGTAACCATATCTACAATTTCTCTCACGGAACTTCCCAGTTGCAGAACGTGTACAGGCTTGTTGAGTCCAAGAAGGATCGGTCCTACTGCTTCTGCCTCTCCGAGCTCCTGTAATAGTTTGTAAGCGATGTTACCGGATTCAAGATTTGGAAATACCAACACGTTGGCTGCTCCATCTTTGAGACTGCTGAACGGGAAGTTCTCGTTCAGCATACTGCTGTTGACAGCAAAATTAGCCTGCACTTCTCCGTCTACCTTAACGTCCGGATGCTTTTCATGCAATATTTTCACCGCCTGCCGCATCTTAACCGGTACCGGTCCTTCGTTCGAACCGAAGTTGGAATAGGAAAGCAAGGCAATACGTGGCTCAATGTTCAACGCTTTTACACTACGGTGCAAGAGTAAGGTGATATCAACCAATTCCTCTGCCGTGGGGTCCTGGTTAACGGTTGTATCCCCAAAGAATACCGGACCTTTTTTGGTCAGCATCATGTACATCCCGGCAATACGGCTCCCCGGTTTTGTTCCGATCACCTGCAGTGCCGGACGGATGGTCGCCGCGTAGTTACGCGTTAAACCGGAAATCATCATATCAGCCTGACCAAATTCAACCATACTGGCCCCGTAATAATTCCGGTTCAGCATAAGCTTGCTGGCGTGCAGGGAACTGACCCCTCTGCGCTGTCGCTTGCAATAAAGAGCATCTACATAGCGCTTAAACTGCTCCGTCTCCACTTCTTCATGCGGATCGATCACCGGAACATTATTCAGGTCAAGCGCGTTTTCTGCTATGATCCGCTGAATTTTATCCTTTTTACCCAACAGGATCGGGAAAGCTATACCTTCATCCCGAACGATCTGGGCGGCTTTAAGGATTTTATAATTATCGGCTTCTGCGAAGACGACTTGCTTTGGTTCTTTTTTAGCAGCTGCGCTCAGGTCACGCATCAGCGTATCATCCAGTCCGAGGCGCAGCCGGAGGGCATCCTGATAAGCGGCCCAATCTTCTATCGTGGTACGGGCGACGCCGGATTCCATTGCCGCTCTAGCAACGGCAGGCGCCACTTCCGTGATCAAACGAGGATCCGTTGGCTTTGGAATAATGTAATCACGTCCAAAACGCAGATTGTTGGCATTGTAGGCCAGATTTACAGACTCGGGAACGCTTTTCTTGGCCAGTTCGGCAATAGCATATACCGCCGCCAGTTTCATTTCTTCGTTGATGGCCGTTGCGCGTACGTCCATGGCTCCACGGAAGATATACGGAAAGCCCAATACGTTGTTTACCTGGTTAGGATAATCTGAGCGACCGGTTGCCATAATAATATCCTGGCGTGTACTGCAGGCCAGATCATAAGCAATTTCCGGATTGGGGTTCGCCATGGCAAATACGATCGGGTTCTCGTTCATGCTTTTCAGCATATCGGCAGACAGCACATCGGCTGCGGAAAGACCGATGAATACATCGGCTCCGCTGATGCTCTCCTCCAGTGTATTAATATCACGGCCGGTTGCAAATTCCTTTTTGATCGGATCAAGGCTTGCCCGGTCTCTACGAATAACACCTGAACGATCGATCATGACAATATTTTCCAGTTTCGCGCCCAGCGAGACGTAGATACGGGCACAGGATATAGCTGCCGCACCGGCACCGTTGACCACAATCTTCACCTCTTCGAGTTTCTTGCCGATCAGTTCGCAGGCGTTGATCAGCGCAGCACCGGATATAATGGCCGTTCCGTGCTGATCGTCGTGCATAACCGGAATAGACATTTCTTCTTTCAGGCGACGCTCGATCTCGAAACACTCCGGCGCTTTAATGTCCTCCAGGTTGATACCCCCGAAAGTGGGTTCAAGAAGTTTGACGGTATTGACGAATTCGTCGACATTTTTCGTATTCAGTTCGAGGTCGAACACATCAATGTCGGCAAAGATTTTAAACAACAGGCCCTTGCCTTCCATCACGGGTTTACCGGCGGCAGCGCCGATATCGCCCAGTCCGAGCACGGCGGTTCCATTACTGATCACTGCCACCAGGTTACCCTTGGCGGTATATTTATAGGCATCTTCCGGGTTTGCTTCGATCTGCAGACAGGGTTCTGCAACACCCGGTGAATAAGCCAAGGTAAGATCTCTCTGGGTATTGGTGGGCTTGGTGGGAACGACTTCTATTTTTCCCGGCCTGCCCTTAGCATGATAATCCAATGCATCTTGCTTACGGTTCAATTGACTCATTATCTTTTCTATTGATGTTGACCTGTTCAGTTTATTTTCAAAGGTATCATTCTTTTTCGAGAGCCCTGATCGCTAATTGTTAAAAAACGTGAAAGCGCTGCCGTTTTTTGAATATTTCCTAACTTAGCTTCATAAAAGCACGTTTAAAATGCCGATCAGAAAATTCATCCTTTACCTTTTGCTTATCATTTCTGTACCTGCTGCCTATGCCCAGTCGAGGCAGGCTGGCGTCAGCCTGAAGGGAGTCGTCGAAAAGATGAACGACCTTTCACAGGCACAGCCTATTGAAAAAGTATACCTGCATTTTGACAAGCCCTATTATGCCGTCGGCGATACGATGTGGTTTAAAAGTTACGTCACCACGCAGCATCACCTGTCCAAGCTGAGCAGAGTGGTTTACGTGGAAATCCTGACCAGTAAGGATTCCCTGATGCGGACGGTTTTGGTCCCCGTAGAGAATGGGACGGGCAACGGCAGTATGGTGCTGGATCAGGCCACCTATAGCCAGGACAATTACCGCATCCGGGCTTATACCAAGTATATGATGAACGGCGACCCGGACTTTTTCTTCAACAAGAACGTTACCATTGGGGATGTCCTGAATAAACGGATTTCTTCCCATGCGGACCTGAAAGCGCGATCGAATTCCAAAGCAACGGTCATTGACGGGAAGATCCGATACACGGATGAACGGGGTAACGCCCTGCCGGACAGACGAGTCAGCTGGGCGGTTATGCGCGGCACCGCTACGGTTGCCAGCGGACGCGGCACAACGGACAAGCAGGGAAACCTGTCCCTAAATATCAGTAACGCAGACGCACAGGCGCTGCGCAACGGTACATTGAGGGCTGCCATAGCGCTGGCAACCGGAAAGGTTATTGAAAGCCGCTTTCCCTTGCGTCATGCTTTTTCGATACCGGATGTTCAATTCTTTCCTGAAGGGGGGTATCTGATTGCGGATATACCCAGCCAGGTTGCTTTTAAGACGGTAGGCCCGGACGGCCTCGGGGTCCCGGTAACTGGGATTATCAAAAACAAAGCCGGGCAGGAGGTCGCTAAGCTGGAGCATGAACATGCGGGAATGGGCCGTTTTAAGCTTGACCCTGAAAAAGATGAACAGTATACCGCACAGGTACAGCTCCCGGATGGTACACAGCAGGAATACGAACTTCCGAAAGTCCGCCCTTTCGGCACGACCCTGAACCTGGACAACAGCAATCCGGAGCAGGTTAACGTTAAGATCGTATCGAACGACACTTATCTGCAGCAAAACCGGGACAAGAACTTCTTTGTCATCGCGCAGAGTGACGGGGTGGTTTATTACGCGGCACAGACCGCGCTCAACAGCGATTTGATCAACGCGGCCGTCCCCACCTCCCGCTTTCCTACCGGCATCGTTCAGTTTACGCTCTTTTCGCCTGCCGGTATACCCCTCAGCGAACGCCTGATCTTCGTACAGAGACCTGGTGAACTGAAAATGAAGCTGACAAGCGATAAAACAAGTTACGGTGCAAAAGATCTGGTTAAGCTGGCTTTCGAAGCGGAAAACGATAGTGCAAAGGCCGTCGGAACCTTTTCCGTTTCCGTTATCGATGAAACCAAAGTACCGTTCGACGAGAATGCGGAGACGACGATTGAATCTAGTCTGCTGCTGACTTCCGATATCAAGGGCTACGTTGAGAAACCAAATTACTACTTCAGAACGAAAAATGACACGACGCGCAGTCATCTTGACCTCCTGATGCAAACACAGGGATACCGCCGTTTTGATTATAAAGACATCAACTCCCGGAAAGTCGCGGACCTGTCGTTCTACCCGGAGCAGGGGCTCGACAACGGTGGAAGCCTGCGCCGGCTGAACGGGTTACCGGTACCGAATGGTAAGTTGCAGCTGTCGATCGATGGCACGCGGTCTACCCTGGAGACCTTGTCCGACAGCGAGGGAAACTTCGTATTCAACAATGTAATGCTAACGGATTCAGCTCAGGTCACCATCAGTGCGCGGGACAATGAGA
>JBMDWN010000366.1:0-4771 GCA_048595275.1 Olivibacter sp.
AACGCTACGATATGGTCGTCAAAAAAAGGATCTACCCAGCAGAATTTAGCTGAGCTTATGGATAAACTGTCTGCCCGAAGCCGGGAGAAAGGTCGTTTTCTTCCGGCAGAACACTACTGGCCTGAACGATCAGTTCATAAAACAGATTCGTTTGAAGAACAGCCTGTATCTCAATGGCCGTCCTGCCCGCGTCCTGTTTACCTTCTTCCCATTCCACAGCGGATTCAGGTCAGTGCACCGCTTCCGGACTATCCGCCCATGGCTTTTAATTATAAAGGTCGGCGACATCAGGTAAGTCGCGCTGAAGGGCCAGAGCGGATTGGGCAGGACTGGTGGCTTGATCAGCTGGAGCGAAGGGACTATTATGTTGTAGAAGATGAAGAGGGAAATCGCTATTGGCTATTTCGGTCAGGCGAATGGTTTTTGCATGGCTTTTTTGCCTGATAACTTGTTGAAATGGAATACGCAGAATTGCAGGTGACCAGTAACTTCAGTTTTCTCAGGGGCGCATCACACCCTGATGAATTGGTTGACCGCGCCCTGGAGCTTGGCTATAAAGCCATAGCTCTAACCGACCGAAACAGTTTGGCCGGTATTGTTCGGGCTCATGTTGCTGCTAAGGGCAAAGAAATTCAATTCGTTCCTGCTTGCCGGCTTGATTTGCAGGATGGGCCTTCCCTGTTAGCCTACCCAACTGATCAGAAAGCCTACGAAGCGCTTTCCGCTCTCTTAAGTAAGGGCAACTTACGAACTGAAAAAGGAGATTGCCGGCTTTACAAAGAAGATGTGTTTGAGTTGAACCAGGGGATGCAGTTTGTGCTGGTCCCGCCGATCCAGCTTAACCGCGATATGAATTTTGATACCTCATTTATAACGTCTCTTCATGAGTATAAGGAGGCTTTTGGAGAGCGGCTCTATATGGCAGCAAACCGGTCTTATCAGTCGGAAGATCTCAAGCGTCTTTTCCGCATTGCCGACTGCAGTAAGAAAGTTGGTATGCAAATGTTAGCCACGAACGATGTGCATTATCACCAGGATTACCGTCGTGAATTGCAGGATGTTCTGACATGCGTCCGCGAAAAATGTACTATCCATACAGCAGGTTACCGACTCTATCCAAATCGCGAGCGCCACCTGAAAACGGTAGACGAAATGTATCGGCTGTTTACCGGGTATGAAGAGGCTATTGAACATGGGCTACAGCTGGCAGCTAATTGTCGGTTTTCGCTGGATATGCTCAGATACAACTACCCCGAAGAAGTGGTGAGCCCGGGAAAAACCGCGCAACAAGACCTGGAAGACCTGTGCTGGCAAGGTGCAGAAGTGCGTGCACAGGAAAATGGCGATGCAGGGGTTAAGCCGGATGTCAGGGATATAATAAATGTGAAACTGAAATTTATTGCGGAGATGAATTACGCCAGTTATTTTCTAACGGTTTATGACATTGTGCGTTTTGCGCGGAGCCGGGGGATATTGTGCCAGGGAAGGGGTTCCGCGGCAAACTCCGTTGTTTGTTATTGTCTGCGCATAACTTCCATCGATCCGGTAAAAATGAAGCTGCTATTCGCTCGGTTCATATCCAGTGCCCGGAACGAGCCTCCGGATATTGATGTAGACTTTGAACATGAGCGCAGGGAAGAAGTAATGCAATACATCTTTGAGAAATATGGCAGAAACCGGGCCGCCATTGTGGCTACCGTGACACAGGTACGGGATAAAGGGGCTGTTAGAGATGTGGCAAAGGTGATGGGAATGTCTATGGATGCGGTGAATCAACTTTCCTCATCTCTCTGGGAGCTTGATGAAAACTGGGCTAGCGGAAAGCGCATCAGCCAGCACGGCTTTAAACCCGAAGACTCACACCTGAGAAAAGTGCTGGAACTTACTGCTCAGTATATTGGTTTTCCGAGGCAACTGGGGCAACATACCGGTGGTTTCGTTATAACCCGTGGCGAGCTGACCGATCTTTGTCCCGTTCTGAACGCCCGGATGGAAAACCGGACCTGCATTGAGTGGAATAAAGACGATATCGAAGCGCTGGGTTTCATGAAGGTAGATGTATTGGCTCTGGGTATGCTGAGCTGCCTGAAGAAGGCATTTGATCTGGCGGCAAGTACTTATGGATTTGAGTGGTCGATCGACCAGCTGGCGAATGGAGAAGGATACAAAAATGACAATAATGTTTACGATATGATCTGCAGGGCGGACACCATTGGTGTCTTTCAGATTGAAAGTCGCGCTCAGCAGTCCATGCTCCCCCGTCTGAAACCCAGGGAATTTTACGCTTTGGTTATTGAAGTAGCTATGGTAAGGCCCGGGCCAAGTCAAGGAGATATGGTGCACCCGGACCTACGACGACGGAAGGGGGAGGAAGAGCCTGACTATCCATCACAAGATTTGAAAGATATTCTATCTAAAACTAAAGGCGTCCCGCTCTTTCAGGAGCAGGCTATGAAGATAGCCATGGTGGCGGGAGGTTTTACGGCAGAAGAAGCCGATGAGCTCAGGCGCAGCATGGCTACCTTCAAAGCCAAAGGTATGGTATCCGGTTTCAGGAAAAAGCTTATTGATGGGATGATTAATAATGGTTACGATCCTGAGTTTGCTGAACGGATCTTTAAGCAGTTAGAAGGCTTTGGAAGCTATGGCTTTCCGGAAAGTCATGCTGCCAGCTTTGCTCTGTTGGTCTATGTTTCCTCCTGGATCAAATATCATCATCCGGACATTTTTGCCTGTGCCATCCTTAACAGCCTTCCGATGGGCTTTTATCAACCTGCACAGCTCGTATCGGATGCTCAAAACCATGGAGTGGAAGTCCGTCCGGTAGACGTGAACTATTCCTCCTGGAATCATATGCTGGAAAAATCGGATGGAGAACGTTATGCTTTGCGATTGGGCTTCAGGCAGGTAAAAGGGCTGGCAGAAGAAGAAATCGATCTGCTGGTTAACCAACGTGCAAACGGCTATGCTTCTTTTGCCGATGTGCTGCGCCTGGGATTATCGGAGCATACACTGGAGCGTTTATCTGATGCGGATGTATTCCGGTCGATTGGACTTGATCGAAGGGAGGCCTTGTGGCAGCTATCCAGTAAAGAGCGTTACATGGAGGGCATGTTTAATCAGGCTCGACTTCAGGGACTGGACGAAGGACAGTCTTATCTGCCTGCTCTGGCTGCCGGGGAACATGTTCGTCAGGATTACAGTTACCTGTCCTTATCTTTGAAGGCACATCCAGTATCCTTTATACGTCATTCGCTTGACGCCCTGTATATCACGCGTGCAGAGCATCAGGCCAGGGTCCCGGACGCAGGATTTATAAAAATCGCAGGACTGGTATTGCTCCGGCAGCGTCCGGGTACGGCATCTGGAATATGCTTCATCACGCTGAAAGACGAAACAGGGTGTTATAACCTGGTTGTATTCAAAAAAATATTTGACTTATACCGAAAAGAGATCATGCGCGCGAAGCTTTTAATGGCGGTTGGAAAGCTTCAGCGGGAAGGGGAGGTGGTTCATATTGTAGTAAGTCAGCTTATCGACCTGACCACTATGTTGATGAAAGGTCTGAAAACGAGTTCAAGTCACGATACAGAAAATGGACAATTGCGTATTTTCCCGCAAGCAAGAAATTTTAAATGATCGGGCACCACATTAATCTGTTTAAATGTCTTAAATGCCTATTGACGATTATTATTTTTTATTGTAATATCGCTAAAAAAGCAACTGCTGAATGAGAAATAAAATTAGCCTTACCCTGGAGTCGATCAAATCCGAGAACGAAGTTGAAGTCCATACTGTTATAGCAGCCCATCTTTTACCTTACATGCCCGCAGGTCAAGCGTATTCAGTTGTCTCAACCTACATCAAAAATTATCACACTCTGGCAGACAGTCTTCGACGTAAGAATAGCTGCGCTAAAAAAGTACAATGACATCAGCATCTCGTCAGGTCCTGATCGCACAGTGTAAGTTGCTTATTCAGGATAAAATGCAGGATCTTCAGGCTTCTTTTGATCAGGCGGAGAACGCTTTACATGCAGAGACTAAAAGCAGTGCCGGAGATAAATATGAGACTTCCCGGGAAATGATTCAGCAGGATCTGGACAGACTTCGGCGTCAGCTGGAGGAAGCTGGAAAAGATCGTTTAATCCTCACAGAAATCGAAAACCTGAATTCCGGATCAAAACAGATAAAAGCCGGAAGCTTAGTGGAGACAGATCAAGGTATTTATTTTATTGCTGTTGGTGTTGGAAAAGTAAGTATCGAAGGAAAAACGGTTTTTGTCGTTTCTTTGCAATCTCCTATTGCTCAACGCTTAATGGGTAAGCAGGTGGGTGGAGTTCTGGAATTCAATGGGAAATCGCAGTTAATTCATCAAATTATATAAGTGTTCGCCCGAGGTAGTACATTTTTATGCTGTTCATGCAACGCTTTAGATATAGCCGTCGTCTATTTGAAAAAAGGTTATGGATAGCAATTTTGAATATCGTATGCAGGACCTGGAAGATCGATGCGAAAATCTTCAAAGGTCAATTTATATTATTGTTGGTATATTGATTTGCCTTGCTTCCTGGTATTTTACACAACCTGAACAAGTAAGTGAAAAGGAGGTGAAAGCAGAATCTAGCTTTGACGTTATTCGTAACGCTAATTTGGATGCTAAGCTGTTTTATCTCTGATCGTCAAGGCGACGCCCATTATCGTGAAAGCTAGAAAGGTTGGATAGATAACATAGAAAGATTGATGCACGGAAGATAAGGATAAAACCATTG
>JBMDWN010000367.1:0-2820 GCA_048595275.1 Olivibacter sp.
AATGATGCTCAACCACTGGCTGGCTTTGCACAGGGGCTTGGTTGGGATGTGCAGGTCTTTGATGGTCGTCCGGAAACGCTCTCAGTCTCCCGGTTCCCAACGGCTTTGTCGAGAACGCTTTTTCGTCCGGACCGTTCCGAAGGGCTGGATCAGTGGCAGGATCCCTATACAGCGTACGTATTGATGAGTCATAATTATCCATATGACCGGGCGGTGCTCAGCCTGCTTTTGAAACAGCGTAAATCCGGCTATATTGCATGTCTCGGCCCCAGGAAACGGCTAAGCCGAATGCTCAGTGAATTGGAGTCGGAAGGTCTGTATTTAGATCCTGAGCAGAGAAATCAGCTGCATGGCCCTGCCGGACTAAACCTCGGTGCAGAAGGACCGGAAGAAATAGCGCTTTCCATCGTCGCTGAAATACTCGCTTTTTTTAATCATAAACCTGGAGGTTCCCTCCGTAATCTAAAAACCAATATTCATGAGTTTACCTAAGTATCCAAACACTGCTATTCTAATTCTCGCCGCTGGCGCTTCTTCACGCTTAGGGCGCCCAAAGCAACTACTTCCCTGGAAAGGCAAGCCTTTGCTACGCTATTTACTGGACGAGGCCAAGACGGCCTGCCCAGACTATACCTGGACCGTGTTAGGCGCTAATGCAGCGCAGATTCAGTCCGAATGCGATTTATCTGATGTCCAGGTGGTGACGAATTCCAAATGGAAGGAAGGCATGGGTACTTCTATATCGGTAGCCGTGAGCACGATGCTGAAGCATTCACCGAGATTGGAGCGCATTGTCATTCTTTTAGGTGATCAGCCATTTATTACCGCAAGTTACATCAAATGTATATTGGAGATGCAGACCAAGGAAAAATCTTCTGCTCTTGCGCAGCGACACCCCGGGGGGGATGGCGTTCCTGCTATTTTCACATCAATACATTTTCCTGGGCTACTTGAGCTTAAAGGAGAGAAAGGAGCAAAGTCCCTTCTTCAACGAATTCCTAACCGAACCAGGTTTATCATGGCTTACTGGTGTACGGATATTGACACGGAATATGATTACGAAGGGGCGGTGGCTTTCGATAAACTTCTTCCCAAAAAGGGAATAATGCGCTAGTTTGTATATAAAAGCCAATTTATCTAGCTTTGTCCTTAATTTCAGTTTATAATCCATTGAAGTATGCGGCATGGCATTTGTAATCTACCGGTTGTACCGATCAGGGCGGAAAGATCTCATAAAAGTGAGATGATTTCTCAGCTGTTATTCGGCGAAACCTTTACCGTGCTGGCTGCTGAAGGAGATTATCTGTTCGTCAAAGCAACGAGCGATGGCTATGAGGGTTGGGTGGATCAGAAGCAGCAAACCGAAATCCCGGGGGAACTACTGTTCTCCTTAAAATCGGAGACACAGGCGATAAGCGACTTGTCTACGCATTCCATGTTGCTGAAAGTGGGAGCAGAGGAGAGTTTACATCTATTGCCCGGCAGCAGCCTGCCCTTGTTGGATGAGGATAGTTTTTCCATTAACGGGCAGGATTACCTATACCTTGGTCTCTCCCGTCATCCCGACGCTTCGAACGTTGAGAACGACCTGGAAGAGATAGCGCACTTTTACTTAAACGCTCCTTATTTGTGGGGAGGCCGCTCTATTTTCGGAGTTGACTGTTCCGGCCTGGTTCAGCTGTTTATGAAGCATATCGGTATATCCATTAAGCGGGATGCCTGGCAGCAGGCCGAGGAAGGGGAAGTGGTTGACTTTCTTCAGGAAGCGCAACTGGGAGATCTGGCCTTTTTTGATGATGAAGAGGGTAAAATCATCCATGTAGGCATGCTGATGAATGAATCAAAAATTATTCATGCCCATGGGCGGGTGCGTATCGATCAGATCGACAATGAGGGAATATATTCCCGGGAATACCGGAAATATACTCATAAACTACGCATCGTCAAACGTTACTTATAACGCTAAACCAATATACCGGAAAAGCCTGTTAGGTGTAACCCAGAATTTTCAGCACCTGCTTAGAGTTCTGCTCCTCTCCAAAGACCTCGAAGTTGAAGGTCTCATCCCGGTTTCTCCGAATGATCACGTGTTTAGGCGAAGGCAACAGGCAATGGTGAATACCCCCATAACCGCTCAACACCTCCTGGTAAGCTCCGGTGTGAAAAAAGCCCAGGTATTGTACTTTCCGCGTTTTAGGCATAAACACGTTGTTCATATGGGCCTCCTGGTTGTAATAATCCTGTCCATCGCAGGTTATCCCTCCAAGGTTTACACGCTCGTATTCAGAGTCCCAGTTGTTGATGGGTAAGAGAATGTATTTTTGATTCAATGCCCAGACATCCGGAAGATTGGTAATGAAAGAACCATCCAGCATCAGCCACTTTTCCCGGTCATTCTGTTGCTTTCTGCCGAGAACCTTATATAAGATCCCGGACGCCTCGGCAACGGTATACTTACCGAACTCGGTGATGATGTCCGGTTCC
Organism: Olivibacter sp.; assembly: GCA_048595275.1. Classification (GTDB taxonomy): domain Bacteria; phylum Bacteroidota; class Bacteroidia; order Sphingobacteriales; family Sphingobacteriaceae; genus Olivibacter. The sequence goes on from JBMDWN010000367.1 coordinate 2,485, forward strand.
ATCACTTCATGCTGGGCACAAATCTCTTTAATGCGGTTAACGATTTCGTTTACCATATACTCGTAATCAAAATCGTGCACCAGTGAATCTTTGAAAGGCATGCCACCGCCGATATCCAGGGTGTCAAGTTCCGGGTTGATTTTCTTGAATTTGCAGTAAAGGGTTACGTATTTTTCCAGCTCATTCCAGTAATAAGGGGTGTCAGAAATACCGGAATTGATGAAAAAATGAAGCAGCTTAACCCGGAAGTTCGGATTGGTGACAATCTTATTGTTGTAGAAGTCGATTACATCTTCCATCCGCACGCCCAGCCTTGAGGTATAGAATTGAGAGTCG
>JBMDWN010000368.1:0-2188 GCA_048595275.1 Olivibacter sp.
TGACGGTCAATTTACGTTTGAATTACGGTCCGTTCACGGTCAAGTTACGGTTAAGAGAAGTACTTGATAAGGATCTGATAAGGTTTTGGCAAATTTTTAGTATTACCACAGTCCGACCTTTTAGTTACTGTAATCACAGAATCAAACAAAACGATTAAAAGCCCTGTTAAACGCAAAACGTTTAAATATTTAGTGTATATGAAAACCTCAAACGATCTGCAGCATTTTTTCGAAACTCTTTTAAAAGAATTAGTCTGGTCTGAGCGCCACCTGGTTAAGGTACTGGAGACAATGAAGACTAAGGCAACCTCGAAAGCGCTGAAAGAAGCGTTCAAAAAGCACGAACTCCATACCAAAAAACAGGGTGAGCGACTGGAAAAAATATTCGGTCTGCTGGAGCTTGGTCTTACTGAAGAAAAGAGCTTAGGCATGCAGGGATTATTCGATGAGGGCTGGAAGCTAATTGATCAGACCGAAGATAGCACTTATCGTCGGGATGTTGCTCTCATTATCGCGGCTCAAAAGGTTGAGCATTACGAGATTGCTACTTACGGAAGCCTTATTGCTCTGGCGGATCTGATGGGGCAAAAGAAAGTAGTCCAGTTACTTAAACAATCCTTGGAGGAGGAAAAATTAGCGGATGCCGAGTTAACTGAGCTGGCACGCTTAAGAATTAACGAACCGGCGAAAACAGAAAGTAATCCTGTACGGGCTAGAACAAGCGCTGCAAAAAAGACAGCATCCAAAAAGACAGTTGCTCCTAAAGCTAAGGCTGACAGCTAAAATTAAAAATAGGGAACAGATTATTACAGGATTTGACGTTCTCGTCAATCCTGTAATGATAATACAATCTTGCCGATATGTGCACTGCTTTCCATTCTGCGGTGCGCTTCACCGGCCTCATTCAGCGGATAGACGGAGTCGATGACCGGACGGATGTCATTGGAAATTAACTTGGGCCATACGTTCTTCAAAAGGGCGTCGCGGATCAATCGTTTATCAGCCTTACTTCTGCTACGTAGTGTACTCCCGCTTATCGTCAGTCGCTTTTGCATGATTTTCAGAATATTTACCTCTGTCTTTATACCCTTCATCCCATTGATAAATATCAATCGTCCTTCCTCTTTAAGAACATCTAAATTTCCGCTCAGATAGGGAGCACCGATCATATCGAGAACGACGTCTATTGAATTTCGTTTTATAAGTATTGAAAATTCCTCCTTTTTATAATTAACGAACTGCGTTGCTCCTAGCGCCATGCAGCGTTCACCTTTCTCGTCAGAGCCAACGGTAACGACGCTGCTGGCTCCGAAAGCTTGTGCGAGCTGAATTGCCGTGGTACCTATGCCGCTGCTTCCGCCATGGATCAGGAGGCGTTCTCCGGGCTGCAACCTTCCGCGTTCGAAAACATTGGTCCAGACGGTGAAAAAAGTCTCCGGCATGGCAGCACCTTCAATAAAGGTTAATTGCTCGGGCAGTGGCAGACACTGTCCTTCGTATACGCTTACTTTAGCGGCGTATCCGCCTCCTGCCACCAGCGCGCACACGCGATTGCCGATTTGAAAATCGGTTACCTTTTCGCCAGTAGCAATAACCACACCCGCTACTTCGAGGCCGGGAATATCTGCCACAACACCCTCTGGTGCAGGGTACTTGCCCAGTCGTTGCGCTATGTCCGGGCGGTTGATGCCGGCTGCCCGGACATCGATCAGCAATTCGTCTTCTTTCGGTTCAGGATCCGGATAAGTGCTCAGCCGGAGCATGGAATCCGGTCCGGGATTGTCAATATAAACCGCCTTCATTGTATAAGTCATTTCGGTAAATTTACATTTCTGATTCGGTCAAATTGGAATATATTGTATATTAGTCGCACAAAAAACATGTATTATGGAAAAATTTAATCAATTAAAAGAACTTGTAAACGCTGCCGAAGCAGATGCAGCAAAATTTTTTGAAAATGGTAATGGTGCTGCTGGTACCCGTGTTCGTAAGACTATGCAAGATCTTAAAAACCTGGCTCAAGAGATTCGTAACGAAGTCACTGAAATTAAGAATAAAGCAAAAGCTTAATTCATCGCTGACGGGAGGTTTTTTGTTTTTTCATCACCTCCCGCCAGCACCTTACCATTTATAGGCTAACCCGTTTCCACTAGCTTTTCTTATAGCTCAGGCCCGTCTTCCGGCGCTA
>JBMDWN010000369.1:0-28311 GCA_048595275.1 Olivibacter sp.
CGCATACCAGAGGATCTTCAGGATGTTGCGGTGGTGCTTCAGCGTTCCGGTGAGCAGTTTAAGGTGGTGAAATCTCCGGAAGTCGGAGCGAATGGTGACTTCTACTTATTCCGGAAAGAGAATTACCGGAAGTCGCCCTGGTATGGGGGCTACTCCTATGTCGATTTGCTCTTGCCCGGCGTAACGGAAAAATTCATCGATGTTACCATGACGGGTTACAAACAGCGCTTCGGAAACGAATTTGGCAAAACCGTGCCGGGCGTTTTTACCGATGAGCCGAACATCGAGGTACAGGGCGAGGGCAATATCCGTTATACACCGGATTTGTTCGATCAGTTTAAAAAACGCTGGGGCTATGAGCTGGAGACACAGTTGGCTTCCCTTTTTGAAGAGGTCGGCGATTGGAAAAGGGTCCGGCACAATTATTACCAGATTTTGCTGCAGCTGTTCATTGACCGCTGGTCTAAGCCCTGGTATGAATACACGGAGAAAAATAAGCTGGAGTGGACCGGGCACTATTGGGAACATGGCTGGCCGAACCCGAATCACGGCGGCGATAATATGGCGATGTATGCATGGCATCAGCGCCCAGCCATTGATATGCTGTTCAATCAGTTCGATGAAAAAAGTGTGAACGCACAGTTCGGTAACATCCGGGCGGTCAAAGAGCTCTCCAGCGCAGCCAATCAGACGGGCGTCAAAAGAACGCTTAGCGAAACCTATGGCGGTGGCGGCTGGGAATTATCGTTTCAGGATATGAAAAGGCTGGGCGACTGGGAATATGTCCTCGGCGTGAACAGCCTGAACCAGCACCTGGCTTATATGACCATGGTGGGCGCACGCAAATACGATTATCCGCAGTCCTTTTCCTACCACAGTCCCTGGTGGGATTATTACGGTAACCTGAACGGATATTTTCAGCGCTTATCCTTTCTGCTGTCGCAGGGGAAGCAACAGTACGATGTGCTGGTCCTGGAACCGACAACGAGCGCCTGGATGTATTCGACCTTTCAGCAGGCCAATCCAAGACGACAGGAGATCGGGCAGACTTTTCAGGAATTCGTGACCAGTTTGGAGAAAGCGCAGGTTGAATACGATCTGGGTTCGGAAAACATCATCAAAGACCGGGGGCAGGTGCAAGGTGGAAAATTCGTTGTCGGAGAGGCCCGCTATTCCAGGGTGATCATTCCCGCCGGCATGGAAAATCTGGATCGGCGTACTTATGAACTGCTAAACGAATTTGTGCAGCAGGGAGGAACGCTGTACGTTCAGGAGAAGCCCCTTTACATTGATGGTGTCCGGGCTACGGAGGAATTGAATACACTTTTAGCCAAAAGTAAAATGGAGACCGACGCTGTACTGGTGGCCTCTTTGCTTCCCGAAGACCTTCGCTTTAAGGTTCCGGAGCATCAGGGCAAACTTTACCACCATCGCCGGCAATGGAAAGATGGAGCGGCAGCCTTACAAATCCTTTTCCTGACCAATTCCAGCCTGGAGGAACCCGTGAATGGTAAGCTCGCCCTCAAAGGGAAAAACCTGCTGGCGCTGGATCCGTTCACCGGGAAAGCCTATCGTTATCCCTCTGCCGATTCCTCCGGTTATCGCGTAGCTTCACTGCAACTGGATCCGGGGGCAAGTTTGGCGCTTATTGAAACAGCCGGTGAAACCGGAAGTCTGCCGGAATGGTCTATGCCTGAAGGTCGGGATGCCGAAAGTCCGGTACAAACCAAAACGACGGTTCAGTTCGCACAACCGAATGTGCTGACGGTCGATTTTTGTAACCTCTGGTTTGGACAGGATACGCTGCGCGATTTACAGACCTTTAACGCGACCGACACATTGTTCAAGCATTTCGGTTTTGCGGATGGAAACCCCTGGAACACCAGCGTACAATATAAAGATCAGACTATCAAACGTGATACCTTCTCAGTGGGCCATGACTTCAGCGTACGCTATCAAATCAACCTGACGGATAACTTAAAAGATTTGCAGCTTGCAGTGGAACGTCCCTGGTTATGGGAGATCATACTGGACGGGAAACCCGTCAAAACCTTTGGTGAGGCCTGGTACCTTGACCGGGATATCCGCACCGTGTCCATCGGGAATTTGTCGAAGGGCACACACGTTATTGAACTCCGGTCAAACCGCATGCGTGTACACCAGGAAATTGAACCGATTTATCTGTTGGGAGATTTTGCTGTGCAAACGGCGGCCAAAGGGTGGCAACTTTCACGGAGCGAAAAGCCCGCGACGCTAGGCACCTGGAAAGCGCAGGGGAGACCCCTGTACGGGAATGCGGCAACTTATGAAAAGAAAATTAAAGCTAACGGAAAGGCTTACCGGGTGCAGTTAGGTAAGTGGACCGGAACAGCGGCCATCTTGCGGGTGAACGGTGCCTACGCCGGAGAGCTGAGTTACCCGCCTTATCGGCTGGATATCGCTCCGGACCTGCTCCGTAAAGGCGAAAACACGATTACCGTAGAAGTCATCGGTAGTGTGAAAAATACCTTGGGACCGCATCACAATAAACCGAAACCCGGCATGGTTTCGCCCTGGCACTGGAGAAACGTCAAGGCCTATCCATCCGGATCGGAATACGATACCTACGATTACGGTCTGATGGAAGACTTCAGCCTGAGCACCCTGAAAGATTAGCTGGAGCCGTTAATGAAAAGATAGAACCGTTAAAGAATAACAGATAGAGAGCTGAGCACAAAAAAGCAAATGAATTTTAAGCAAGATAAGGTAAAAGTTGGCCTCGCCGGCATCGGTCTGGCCACTTATTGGGAGCAGTTTGAAGGTTTGGAAGAGCGATTGGGGAATTACTTGCTGGAAGTTGATCAGCAATTGCAGAGACGCGGTGCGGAGGTGCTCAACGCAGGCCTGGTGGATACGATAGATAAGGCCTTTGAGGGGGCGCGTCGCCTGAAAGCGGAAGGCGTGGAACTTTTGTTTATCTATAATGCGACCTACGCCCTGTCTTCCATGGTGCTCCCTTTGGTGCGACAGCTGCAGGTTCCGGTTATCCTGCTTAATCTAAGCCCTGCGTCTTCCATTGACTACGCTTCTTTTAATCGCCTGCCGGACCGGAAACGGATGACGGCCGAATGGCTGGCTTACTGCGGCGCCTGCCCGGTCCCCGAGATCGCCAATGTGCTTACCCGGGCAAACATTCCGTTTTACGAGGTCGTCGGACTACTGGATGACCAGGATCCCTGCTGGCAGGAAATCGGGCAGTGGTTGCAGGCGGCGCAGGTCAAGGCCACGCTGGCTTATAACCGGATGGGGTGCCTTGGGCATTACTACAGCGGAATGCTGGACATCTACACCGACCTGACGAAACTGCTGATCCATTTCGGCGGACATATCGAACTGCTGGAAGTGGAAGAGCTGGTGCGGGAGCGTCAATTGGTGTCCGAAGAACAGGTTCACCTGCGTTCTGAAGCGTTTCATCAGGTCTTTGACGTGCAATCCGATTGCTCGCCGGAGGATTTAACGGAAGCCGCCAGGACTTCTGTTGGTTTGGAAGCCCTGGTGGATAAGTATAAGCTGGGCTCGCTGGCCTACTACTACAAAGGCAGCGGTAGCCCGGAAAACGAACTGGCAATCAGTTCCATCATTCTGGGAAATTCCTGGCTGACAGGCAGAAACGTACCGGTTGCGGGAGAATACGAGATCAAGAATATGATCGCGATGAAAATACTGGATACCCTGGGTGTCGGCGGTTCTTTTACGGAATACTATGCGCTGGACTTCGATGATGACGTCGTCTTGATGGGGCACGACGGCCCCGGACATATCCGGATTGCTGAAGGGAAGATCAAGGTGAAGCCCTTGCAGGTTTACCACGGTAAAGTGGGCCGTGGCTTATCGGTAGAAATGAGCGTTAAACATGGCCCCGTAACCTTATTATCCGTTGTCGAGGATGCCGTTGGAGGCTTTAAATTGCTGTTTGCAGAAGGGCATTCCGTGCCGGGACCCATTCTGGAGATCGGGAATACGAACAGCCGTTATCGCTTCGATGTAGGGATGCGCGAATTCGTGAAGACCTGGAACAGCTACGGTCCTGCGCATCATTGTACCATTGGTGTGGGGCATGTCGGGCCGGTGATCCATAAGCTTGGCGCATTACTGGGATTGGCAGTGGTGCAGGTTTAAAAGATTCCCTATATTAAAGGAGTATTTTATTTGCTCACGCTGTCGAGATAACTCTTTAGTTTTTTTCGGAAACTTGAATACGTCGTAATCATGATGTAAAGATAATATTCTGGGTCTGTTGAATGCCTTAATACATAAAAGAACATACGGCAGGCATCAGGAAGCCGAACAATCAGGCCTGTAAACTTTGGTACAACACTTCCGAATTTTCGTTTTTCGACAGTTTTATAGTTAGCTTTGATAGTATCACTATGATGCTATCAAATGAGACCACCGTATCAAATCACTTCGCTTATTCTAGAGCTTGTAGCCTCTGTTTCGGAAAAAATTGGTGTAATTAAAATAGCACAACTCGGTGACGTACCGGCTAAGCTGCGAAAAGAGAACCGTATAAAAACCATTCAGGCCTCTTTGGAAATTGAGGGAAATACGCTGACAGTGGAACAGATCACAGCAGTTCTGGACAATAAGCGTGTCCTTGCTCCTGCAAAAGAAATTCTCGAAGTCAAGAATGCCATTGTTGCCTACAAGGAGATAGCAAACTATAAACCCTATCAGTTCAGTTCTTTATGTTCCGCTCATAAGCTTATGATGGACGGGCTTATTGACCAAGCAGGAAAAATCAGAACAAAAGATGTAGGGATATTGAAGGGTAAGGCGATAACTCATTTAGCACCACCTGCTCATCTGGCCGGTAACCATTTGAAAGAATTGCTTCAATATGTGAAATCCGACCCGGATTTGATGCTTATTAAAAGTTGCGTGTTTCATTATGAGTTCGAATTCATTCACCCTTTTACAGATGGTAATGGACGGTTGGGGCGGCTCTGGCAAAGCGTTTTGCTCCGGCAATATCACAACGTATTCGACTATCTACCTGTTGAGACACTTATCAAAGAAAAGCAAACAGCTTATTACGAAGTCTTGGCAACGTGCGACAAAGTTGGAAATTCAACGCTTTTTATCGAATTTATGCTCAGTATTATCAATGAGGCTTTGGATGATTTAATTTCTGAAAGACCGGTAACCATAAAAGCTGATGATCGGGTTAGAATTTTCTGTGAGCGTACAGCACAAAAAACTTTCAAGCGAAAATCCTATATGGATTTTTATAAAAGCATATCGTCGGCAACTGCAAGTCGCGATCTAATCAAAGCGGTTGAGGACGGAATCCTACAAAAATCCGGCAGCGGAAACTTAACGATTTACAAGATATTATGAACCAGCGAATTAATATGCCGAAACCAATGTGTAATACGAGCCTTTACCTACGCCATGTTTAGTTAACATAGCAATCCAGTAATATCTGGGAAAATGACAACAATTCATTATTTTTGAGATATGGATACGATAATTATTCATCCTAAAAACAAAATGCAATTGGAGGCGATCAAGGCCTTTGCAACGGCACTTAAAATGGAGTTCGAAACGGAGGTTTCAGAAGCACCGTATGATTCGGCTTTTGTATAAAAAATTCTCAAAAGCAGAGAGTATGGAAGTAATCTATAAAATGCCTGCTTATCAGTAATGATACCGGCATTGAATGATAATTATTGCATTTTCCTCTACTGTATACACTAATCGGTGTTCTTGGTTAATCCTTCGTGACCAAAAGCCGGAAAGATTCTCCCGGAGAGCTTCGGGTTTCCCAAAGCCTTGGAAGGGTGTCCGGCAAATTTCTTTAATAAGCCCGTTTATCTTTTTTAAAATGATCTTATCCTGTTGTTGCCAATAGAGGTAATCTTCCCACGCTTCTTTCGTAAAGGCAACTTTCATTCTTCGAGCAACGCTTTGACTTCAACCTTTCCAGCTTTATGTTCATTTACAGCCTTTTGAAGGCGCTCGGCATTTTTCGGTGAGCGTAGAAGGTAAAAAGTTTCCATAATACTCTCATAGTCAGATTCAGATAATACTACAATGTTTTCTCCTTTGGTACGGGTGACGAACAAGGGACTATTGTTTTCGAAGACATCATCCAAATAACTCTTTAGCTTCTGTCTGAAATTAGAATATGTAGTAATCATAATACAAAGATATTATTTTTTCAGAATTGTACAATTTGTTGTACCTTCCGATTGAGGTTATGCGACCTTAATGCAGTGGATCTATCAGCCATCACACTTCCGTCCAAAAATCTGATCTGTTGTGTTTAGGCAAACTGTAGCGAAAACACTCGAAATGACAATATTGAAACATCTTTTATTATAAATGAAAGATATCTTTCAGTATAATGAAAGAAGGTTTGTTGACAGGTTTGTCTTTAAACCGGGCAGAAAATTAGCCGGTGACAGTACGTGGGAAATCTAGCCCTTAATCTTTCTTTCTCCCCAGCGTCAACGGAAAACGCTGTCCACTTTGCGAGAACGTCCCTTTGATAGAATCCTGTGAACTTACCACTGCCTTATATTCTGCACCGAGCGCTCTTAACTGAATGAGCAGATCTTTTCCGTCAACGCCTGTACTGTCTGCCTTAATGCCTGTTGCTCCCTGAGCCGGGCTGTCTAGGGTGGTCACGTAACTTCCATCGACTTTATCAAAGTGGAATATGAGCGGTAACTCAACCTGCATGACTTTCAACGTTCCCTGCCAGCTCCCTTTGATTCCCTGAGCATAGGAACTGCTCAGACCGGTTGAAATAAATGAGATACATAAAATAAGCGCTTTCGGATTCATAACAACAACTCAATAAGTAACTATTATTTAATTCATCTAAACTTAAACAAGCAACGCTTTCAAATAAGCGAATAGCTTAGCATTCCGTACAAAAAGTTGATTTGACCCTGCAATGATATAAACACATTCATCCCGACCGTAACAGATTCTGACTGGCTGCCAGAAAGCACCGAAATTCTTAACCGAAGCACGTGTATAAAGCTCATCAAAACCATGAGAGATTTGCGTGATGGACCCCAGTCTGATAACGGTTTCTTCTTCATTACTAAAAATCAACTCCTCATCGGTGAGCATTAGCTGCCCTTTATGAGCTGCCCTTTGTGAGCAGACATCGGCGCCGCAAAGGAAAAATGCCTTAACGTATAACGCTCGTGATAATTTAGCTGATGGATTTCGTGATCATAAATCCAGTAAGCTTGGTTTCTAAAAATCAGTTTCTTTTCTGTCACCCTTTGAATATAGCGTATGTAGCTGATTTAACCAACACCTCGAAAACCATTTTTTCTAATCGGAAAAATTTAGATAAACTGCAGGGTATTCCCAGGCCAAAGATGCCGTCTAAAATGCACAAAAGTTTTGTCTTGAATAAGACCTAAATCCGTATTTTTTCTCTAAAACACGGACTAAACACGTACTGAAGACGGACTAGAGACGGACTTGTTCCTTCCGCAATGGCCGGTCTTTTTCCCCCTTTTTATTCCGTTTTACAAATTTTGTTGTAAAATCGAAGGCTAGCGATCAACCGATCAGGATGGCGCAGGACGCACCGATACGGCACGACTCAAAGATAATGCTAAATTTGCTGAATTGATGAATCAAATCTCCAATTATGTATTCCCGTTGCTCTACCCGTTCAAGCCTCAAGCATTTACTGATCATCTGCCTGTTTCTATATCCGGCTATGCTTCCGGCGTCAGCAGCATTCACCGCTTCAGCCTTGGATGACCCGGAAGATACCTTTCATCTCCGGACCGAACATCTGGAAAACCCACTGGGCATCGATGCCCTTCAGCCGAGGTTGAGCTGGCGGATGACTTCAGATAAGCCCGGGGCCGCTCAGAATGCCTATCGACTGATTGTCGGAACGGACTCTTCAGCAGTTGTTGCCGGAGAAGGAGTTTCCTGGGATACGGACAAACAGCAGGGTAAAGGTACGCTGCATGCGTACGACGGTCAGGGACTGGAACCCTTCACCCGTTATTTCTGGAAAGTGTTTTTGTGGGATGAGCAAGACAATGTCTTGCCGGCCTCCGGTGTTGCGGCATTTGAAACGGGGATGTTATCGGCCGACAACTGGAACGGTAACTGGATTTCCGATGGCTACGACATCGCTAAAAAGGAGGCTCCTTATTTTAGAAAATCCTTTTCGGCCAAAAAGAAAATAAAATCGGCAAGAGCTTATATAGCGGCTGGTGGCCTTTACGAACTCTCGCTGAACGGACGGAAGGTGGGGGACCATCGGCTTGACCCGGTGTATACGCGTTTCGACAGAAGGAATTTGTACGTAACCTACGATGTGACGTCCTACCTGCAAAACGAGGAAAATACCATCGGCGTATTGCTCGGCAATGGCTGGTACAACCATCAGTCGACGGCCGTATGGTTTTTCGATAAAGCACCGTGGCGCTCCCGACCGCGTTTTTGCCTGGACTTGCGGATCACTTATGAAGATGGAACGGTGGAACTCGTGACGAGCGACCTGAGCTGGAAGACCGAGCTGAGTCCGGTTATCTTCAATAGCATTTATACCGCCGAGCATTACGATGCCCGTAAAGAGCAGGCCGGTTGGGATTCGAACGGTTTTATCGACACGGCATGGAAAGCGGTGAAGCCGATGACGGCCCCGTCCAGGCAGATTGTTGCTCAGGCAATGCATCCGATAAGAGATGTGAGAACGTACCAGCCGGTGTCGGTTAACAGAATAAACGATACCAGCTATGTATTCGATTTCGGCCAGAACATGTCGGGTGTCACGGAGCTGAAACTGAGTGGTGAAGCCGGCACGGTTGTCCGGCTGAAACACGGGGAACGCCTCCGGGAAGACGGGCATGTTGATCTTTCCAATATTGATCAGCATTATCGCCCGACTGACGATTCCGATCCCTTTCAGGTTGATATCGTTATTCTCGGCGAGGGCGAGACGAACTTCCGGCCGCGTTTTAATTATAAAGGTTTTCAGTATGTAGAGGTTACGGCGGACAAACCTTTCCAGATCGGCAAGGATAACCTGACTGCCTTTTTTATGCACAGCGATGTCCCGGCAATCGGGAAGATAAGCAGCAGCAATCCGGTGCTCAATAAGGTCTGGGAAGCCACGAACAATGCGTATCTATCCAATTTGTTCGGGTACCCCACCGATTGTCCGCAGCGGGAGAAGAACGGCTGGACCGGGGACGCGCATATAGCAGTGGAAACGGGCTTGTACAATTACGATGGGATTACTGTCTATGAGAAGTGGCTGGCCGATCATCGCGATGAACAGCAGCCGAACGGCGTCCTGCCTTCTATTATTCCGACAGGGGGATGGGGTTATGAGTGGGGTAACGGTCCGGACTGGACAAGTACCATCGCCCTGATTCCCTGGAACGTGTATGTGTTTTCCGGAGATGACCGCTTGCTGAAGGATAATTATCAGGCTTTGAAGCGTTACGTAGAGTATATCCGGCGGACCTATGGCGATGAACTGACAACCTGGGGGTTGGGAGACTGGGTGCCGGTCAAATCGAAATCTCCGGTCGAACTGACTTCCTCGGTTTATTATTATGTAGATGCCCTGATTCTGAGTAAATCGGCCGCTCTTTTTGGTCACGATGAAGACGCGGAAACGTATCGGAAGGTAGCGGAAAGTGTTAAAGAAGCGATTAACCGGAAATATTTTAAGGCGGCGGAAGGGATTTATGGAAGCGGTTTACAGACGGAACTGAGCATGCCGCTTTACTGGGGAATCGTTCCGGAAGAATCCAAGAGTAAGGTTGCCGCCGCACTGGCGAAACGCGTGGAACAGGATAATTTTCACATCGACGTTGGCCTGCTGGGGACGAAAGCTATTTTGAATGCCTTGAGTGAGCACGGCTATCCGGATGTTGCTTATAAGGTTGCCGCTCAGGAAGATTATCCTTCCTGGGGCTGGTGGATCAAAAATGGAGCGACGACTTTGTACGAGAACTGGAACATCGAGTCTGCTCATGACATCTCCCTGAACCACATTATGTTTGGCGAAATAGGAGCATGGATGTATAAAGGCCTGGGGGGGATATTCCCGGACGAACAGCATCCAGGCTTCGAAAGGGTCATCCTGAAACCGCATGTGGTGGAAGACCTTGATAACTTTGAATGCGAGCACGAAGGACCGCGGGGAACCATTCGTTCTTCCTGGCAGAAGAAAGGTAAACGCGTGAACCTTGCCGTGCTGATTCCGGCAAATAGTTCCGGCCTACTGGAACTGCCCGAACTAAAAGGGAAGAGCTGGTATAAAAAAGGGGAAAAGCAAAGCGGACAGTCGCTGGAACTGCAGGCTGGCTTGCATGAATTTGAAAGCCGATGATGCATAAAATCCGGATGCGGTGTTTAGGACTTGCTTTTTTGTCCTGCTTATGTCTTTTGTTAAGGGCTCAGGAAGCACCTGCTGACTATTCGAAAGCGCGCTGGGAAGCTTATTGGATCACACATCCGGATATTCAGGGACAGGAATTTGCTGTGTTGAATTTTCGCAAAATGCTGGAACTTCCGGAAGTGCCGGAAACACTCCTGGTGCATGTATCGGCCGATAGCCGTTATAAATTCTACGTAAACGGTGAGTTGCTTTGTCATGGTCCCGCTTCAGGGGATCAGCGCAATTGGCAATATGAAACCGTCGATATCGCTGCTTCGTTGCGGAAAGGGAAGAATATCCTGAAGGCCGAAGTCTGGAATTTCGGGGAAGAGCGTCCCATGGCGCATCCATCAATCGAAACCGCTTTCATTCTCCAGGCCGCCGATGTTGAACGAAATCCGGGGATCAGCAGCGATGACAGCTGGCAGGTGTTCTGGAACCGCGCCTATCAGACGAAACCCGAATGGAGCCTGAATACGGATATCGGAGGCGCTGAGGTGCTTGATTTTCGCCTTGCCGATACCGCATGGGTCACCGCCCTTAAACAAGATCATGGACAAACGAAATGGTCGATCCAGAACAATGCCGGCCGCTTTCTGAAGCCCCGCGAAATCCCATTGATGCGCATGGAAACTACCCGCCTGGGGTTGTTGAGACGCCAGGAAGGGATGGATCGGCTGGACACTGCTGTTTTTCAGAAAAAGGAAGCTTTCACAGTACCTTCCAATCGAAAGGTGGTTTTGCTCATCGATCAGGAAGAATTGATCAATGCCTACCCGGTGCTGCGCTTCTCTAAAGGAAAGGGAGCCAGGGTTCAAATTGCCTATGCCGAATCGCTTCATCATCCCGATGGACGTAAGGGCAACCGGAACGAGATCGAGGGAAAGGTATTCAGCGGATTTCAGGATATGTTCATCGCTTCTGGTAATGACGGGCAGTATAGCCCGCTGTGGTACCGTACTTTTCGGTATCTGCAGCTGAGTATTGAAACTGGGGCGGATCCCCTGCAGATCGATGATCTATACGCTCTAAAAGAGGAATATCCATTTGATTTTAATGCCCGCTTTACTTCCAAAGAGCCTTTTATCGATTCGCTGCTGGAGGTTGGATGGCGGACGGCCAAGTTGTGCGCGGTGGAGACTTATATGGACTGCCCTTATTACGAACGACTTCAATATATTGGAGATACGCGCATCCAGGGTTTGGTTTCCCTTTACAACAGTGGTGATGATCGTTTGCTGCGACAGGCTCTGCAGCAATTCGACAACTCCAGGATGTCAGAAGGTATTACGTTAAGCCGTTATCCAACGAATCACGATCAACAGATTCCGCCTTTTTCGCTCTGGTGGGTCGGCATGGTGCACGATTACTGGATGTACAGAGGGGATGAATCCTTTGTGCGTAGTTTTCTTCCCGGCATCCGGCAGGTGCTCAGCTTTTTTGAGTCCCGGAGCCTGCCGGATGGTTCGATCGGGCCGATTCCTTACTGGAATTTTACAGACTGGGTGGATCGGGATGGCTGGATTTTCGGTATTGGCCCGAATGGGGACCAGGGAAGTGCTTTAATTGATCTTCAGTTTCTTTATGCCTGCCAGAAGGCGATCGATCTGGAACGGAATCTCGGATCGGATGCTTTGGCAAAGGAATACGAGCAGAAAATGGCGCAACTAAAAGAAGCCATTCGCGGCAAGTACTGGTCTGAAGAGCGCGGCTTGTTTGCCGACGACGTCCAAAAGAACTATTTTTCACAGCACAGTAATGTGTTGGCTATTCTGACCAGGCTCGTGGAAGGTGCGGAGGCGGAATCGGTGATGCTAAAGGTGATCGACGATGAGGAGCTGGCTCAGGCAACGATCTATTTCAAATTTTACGAGTTCATGGCTTTGAAGAAAGTCGGCATGGCAGATCGTTATCTGGAAGAGCTTGGCGTCTGGAAAGATCATCTGGCCACCGGTCTGAGTACCTGGGCGGAGATATCGGATGTCAACACGACGCGCTCCGATTGCCACGCCTGGGGCGCAAGTCCGAACATCGAATTGTTTCGGATGGTTCTGGGAATAGACAGTGATGCGGCGGGCTTTTCTAAAGTGCGCATCTCACCAGCGCTTGGGAAACTGGAGGAGGCTTCGGGGAGTATTCCGCATCCGAAGGGACAGCTGGAGGTGGATTATAAGAAAAGCGGCAAGCGCTGGCAAATACGGGTAATCTTGCCAAGAGAGACCCCGGGAGAGCTGATCTGGGAGGGTAAGTCTTATCCGCTTGCCGCGGGTAAGGAAACGAAATTGACCATTTAAATGAATATCAAAGTCCTTGTTTTTGCTTTTTGTATCGGTTCCGGTTTTTTTGTACCCCGGTTGGTTTTTGTTGCTCAGGCGTTCGGACAATCGGATTCGGTAGGCATCCGCAATTTGACGGTCGACTTGCTATCGGGAACGGATTATCAATCTGCAGGAGGTTATCGCAATCAACCGCAATGGAATTTGCAGGCCTTTCAGGAAGGGCAGGCCGTTCGGATACGAAATGCGAAGCCCGCCCTGGGCTGGCAGATTGATAGCGATCGGCAGGGCTTCCGGCAGAAAGCTTATCAGGTTCTTGTTTCGGACAATCTTGATAGCTTAAAGAAGGATATCGGAACCTGGTGGAATTCTGAAAAGGTGGCCTCTGCAGGTTCTTCAGCAATTAGCTACGATGGAAAATCCCTTGAGTCACATCAGCTTTATTTCTGGAAGGTAAGGGTCTGGGATGAACAAGGGCGGCCGAGTTCGTACAGCCCGGTTTCTTGCTTTTATACCGACTCGTTAACGAACGGTTATCAGACGGTCCGGTATCCCCTGACCCGTACGGATACCTTTCCAGAGCAGCTTTCCAAAGTCTCCGAATCGACTTACTTTGCCGATTTCGGGAAGGCGGCTTTTGGGCAATTGCGCCTGCACCTGAAAAGCGATCGGGAGGACACTGTCCTGGTGCATCTTGGTGAACGGGTTACGCAAACGGGACGGCTGGATCGGGAACCGGGCGGCAGCATCCGTTACCAGGTGTATGAATTACCCCTGCGGCAGGGTTCGCACAGCTATCAGATCCGGATCAGGAAAGACCAACGCAATACAGGATCAGCGGCTGTTCTGATGCCGGATTATATAGGTGAAGTACTGCCTTTTCGCTATGTTGAGATCGAAGGTTATGAGCCGCAGCTTTCCGCTACGGATCTCCAGCGTTCCGCCGTACACTACCCTTTTGATGATGAGTCTTCTTATTTTAACAGCTCGAACGATACGCTGAACCAACTATGGGACTTTTGTAAGTACAGCGTGAAAGCAACTACCTTTGCCGGGGTTTATGTGGATGGCGACCGCGAGCGCATTCCTTACGAGGCAGATGCTTACATCAATCAGCTTTGCCATTATTCAGTAGATCAGGAATACAGCCTGGCGCGGTATTCTCATGAGTACCTGATCGGGAAGCCTACCTGGCCAACGGAATGGATACTGCAATCGGTGCTAATGGCCTGGAACGATTATTTGTACACGGGTGATTTACGATCGGCGAACGCATTTTATGAGGATCTGAAGGCGAAAACACTTGTCCCGTTGGAAGAAAGCAATGGTTTGATCAGTACAAAGAAAGGAAAATTGAGCCCGGAACTGTTGCAGGCGATTCACTTCGAAGGAAAGGAAATCCGGGATATTGTTGACTGGCCGCATGGTGGTATTCTGGGCCTAGGTGCTGAGGATAGGGGAGAAACGGATGGCTTTGTATTCAGCGATTTTAATGCGGTGGTCAATGCATACTATTATAAGGCTTTGCTTGACTTTGCGGCCTTAGCTTCTGCTCTCGGAAAAGCAGAAGACGCTTCAGCCTTCGGAGATCGGGCAAAGCGGGTTCATAAAGCCTATCAGCAACTGTTCTTTGACAAGAAGCAGGGGGTATACCGCGACGGCGACAGCAGCAGCCATGCTTCCCTGCACAGCAATATGTTCGCGTTGACCTTCGGCTTGGTGCCGGACGAACATCGACAGCAGGTGATGGATTTTATCCGTTCGAGGGGGCTGGCGTGCAGCGTGTATGGCAGTCAGTTTCTGATGGATGCTTTGTACGAGGGCGGCGAGGCGGATTATGCCCTTCAGCTGCTCACCTCAACGAAGGAGCGCAGCTGGTCTAACATGATTCGGGAGGGCAGTACCGTCAGTATGGAGGCCTGGGGAAACAAATTCAAGCCGAACCAGGATTGGAACCACGTCTGGGGTGCTGTGCCAGCCAACACAATCATCCGTAAATTGATGGGGGTAGAACCGCTGGAATCGGGCTGGACCCGCTTCTCGGTCCGGCCGCAACTGAGTACGCTTGCTCATGCAAAAGCAAAGGTGCCTACGATTAAAGGGCCGGTCGAGATTGAGTGCAGACAGAAGCCCGGGAGCTTTGAAATGAACCTTTCGGTGCCAGCCAACAGCAACGCCCTCGTGCAGATTCCGGTGCCGGAGTCGGCCGGAAGGATTAATTTTATACTGGATGGCAAGCGATTGAAAGTAAGCTCAGATAAAGGCTGGCTGAACGTTCCGGAAATTCCTGCCGGGAAGCATGAGTTAAGCGTTAGCTGGTAGTTGAATGAAAAACTGGGAACGAGTAATCGAAGAGCTGCGCTTCATGGAGCGGTTGAAATATTATGATCCGAAAGTCGCAGGCACTTTCCCCATTGGAATAGCGGTTGAAGGGAGTGACCTTGATATCATTTGTTCGGCAACTGATTTCGAGGACTTCCTGAGCGCATGCCGCAGATTTTTTAATTCCTTACGTGGGTATCGGGAAAAGCGATCAGCATCACATATCGTCATCCGTTTTTTTTATGATGAGTTGCCGGTGGAAATTTACGCTTCAGCTACGCCGACGCATTTGCAGGCGGCGTATCGGCACATGCTGATCGAGGAGCGGATTCTGACGATCGCAGGGCAGTCGTTTCGGGAAGAAATTATCCGCCTGAAACGAATGGGTTATAAAACAGAGCCTGCCTTCGGTTTTCTCCTGGGTTTGACTGATGCTTATGAGGCCTTGCTGGAATTGATTTCCTTTAGCGATGACGATTTACAACAGCTTATTGCCGGAGCGCATCCTCAAAGGTACGTATAGCGGTACCCATATGTCCGGTGCTTTCATAAACAGTTGTCCGGACATCTACTACGGCGGCGCTGTTTTCCATAATGCGCTTCAGCTCGTTAAAGAGCGCTGATGTGTCAGGATCAAGTTCCTGGTCTCCGATCGTCAGGTAGAGTAACGGTTTTTGTTCGGGCGCTGGGCTCACTGCTGGCTGATTTAAGCCTTTCTTCAACTGCTCAACAATATAGCCATTCTGGTATTGGACGGAAGGGCTGGCGGCAATATAGCGACTGAAGAGTCTTTCTTCCGGGGTTGCCTGTACATCCTTCTGAAAAGCATATAAGGCAAAATAAGCACCGAAAGAGTGACCGGCAAGGCTTATGTCCTTTTCCTGTATTCGATAACGGTGCTTAAGTTCCGGAAGTAGTTCGCCGCGCAGGAACCGATGGAATTGATCCGCACCGCCACTAACGGCAAAACTATCCGCTGCCGCTGCCTCGGGAAAGGTGTAATCCCGGACCCGCAAGGAATCCATAAGGTAAGCGTTTTCGTATCCAATCCCCACTAATATCGGTGATGACTTGTCGGATGTTCCGGAAGATTGCTTTTCTAAAAAATCCTTCACCTGATCGAAATAGGCGTTGGCATCCAGCAACAGAATCAATGGGTGGCTTACATTGCTTTTCTTCTTATAACCTTCCGGTAGGGAAACGTACAGGCTGTATTCGGTATTGGTTTCTTTCGAACGCAGATGGAAGTCTGGTTTGGATTCTACATCTTCATCAGGCATTACCGGAGCTTCAGGATTGACCAGACCTGTTACGTTCAGACAGTAATGATGCGGTGGCGTGCTCCAGCTGGCGGTATCCCCCTTGCGGTAATAACTTTTCGAAGATCCGCCCAGTTTGATTTCATAGCTGATGGGATCGGCATCAGTGTTTGAATCCGGTAGAATTTCAACGCACGCCAGAATGTCTCCGGAGAGCCGGATGTTTTCCGGGCTAAGATCAAAATTCAACCAGCCTTTCTCGATGGCCTTGCGTTGTGAGATGGGTTGTGTAACGGCCCGATCTGCAGGTTTCCCTTCGCGATAATGATAGAAACGGATCCGAAAGTCTGCACTGTCTTCCCGTGCATTCAACAGGTACAACTTCATTGAGGTCAATTTAACGGGCTGTTCCCCCAATTTAATCAACTGGCCAATTTCAAAGCTGGTATTTTTGTTGTCGAAAATTCCGTCGGCAAAATGCATCAGCAACCCTCTTCGCTTAATCCCGAAGCTTCTCTCTTCCAGCTTTCTTGCGTTGACTTCGGCCTCGGCTAATTGTATCTGGGCGTTCAGGTCTTTTCGGAAAGGAAAAAGCACAGCGGTCAGTAGGAGTACAAAAAACTTCATGGTCAAAAATGAAGCTTTTCAGATTGACTTACAGAAGTTTAACATTGTTTAACAAAGAGTTGTCTCTAACAACGCTAGATGAAGATTCGAATACCTTAATATGCCCGTATAAGTACTTCAGCTGGTATATGCAGCACTTCATTTAGTCTACGAATCATAGCGAGGCTCAACTTCCGTTTCCCGGAAAGGACTTCGGACTTACGAGAACGATAACCTAAGATCTCGCCAAATTCTTTATCAGAAATACCCATTTGCTCAATCCTGAATTTGATCGCCTCCAGTGGATTAGGTGATGGTATATTGTAGTGTATTAGCTCGTATTCTTTAATTAAAATACTGAGAACTTCAAGCTCATCTGACGCCGGCGAGTTTTCGGTTAAGTCCATTTGTAATAATTCATAGACTCTAGCTAATGCGCCGTTGTACTGCTCTTCTGTCTTAATTGGTTTTAACATAGCTTATCTCTTTTGCATCAATTTTATCATACTGATTATGCGTTCCGAACCAAACGATGAATATGATTTTTAGCCTATATTCGATGTCAACTATTAATCGATACTTATTTCCATGAATATTAAAAACAACTCGTTTATCTGTAAGAACTGACGCATTCCGATATTGCGCCTTTAATTCATTGGGAGTGTCCCAACTCGCCGCGGATGCCTCCTCATACCAGCTTAATAAAGCTTGATTGGCTTGTTGAAAGGTAACTAAATAATCTTTTAACGTTCTTGTTGCTATTACCCGCATCTCTTATACAAAGGTAATAAAAAATGTTACCATATTGGTAACATAGTAAATCTACTTAAATCGTTTGCTTTTACTTATCCTCCGGTTCCGGGCTCATGGAACTCCAACCGCCGTCGATCACCAGCGTCTGTCCGGTAATGTGCCGGGCATGATCAGATATCAGAAAGCTGGCGGCTTTGGCGATATCCCGGGGGAGGGCAGGTCTTCCCATAGGGGTAAGCTTCGACCAAGTGTTTTCGTAGCCTGGGAATTGTCTTGTTCGTTCGGTCAGCGTTGCACCGGGTGCCAGGGCATTCACCGTAATCTGATAAGGAGATAGTTCGGCGACCAATCCCTTGGCCAGCATCTCCAGTGCGGCCTTGGTCATACCATAAGCGACAAGATTCCGATGGGCCTGGTGTCCGGTAACGGAAGAGGTGAACAAGATCGATCCGCCTTTTCTTTGTTGAACGAAAATATGTGCAGCGGCTTGAGCCAGGAAAAAGCTCCCGCGAATATTGGTGTTGAGGATTTCGTCCAGCTGGCTTCTTTCATAAGAAAGGAAGTCGCCATACACCGTTATCCCGGCGTTCGCAATGAGGGCATGCAGGATCCGCTCTCCGCCAGCTGTTTCAATCAGGCGGGTGATCGTTTCCGGGGATGAGGCATCACCGGCTATCGCTTCGCCTTGTCCGCCCTGATGCCGGATATGAGCTACAGCATCGTTGGCCAATGCTTCAGAAAGGTCGTTCAACACAATATAATAGCCCTGTTCCGCCAGCTCGACGGCTATTTCGAATCCGATACCGGTTCCGGCTCCGGTGATGATAATGGATTGTTGCAAATGATCTGGATTGGGCATAAAAAAAGGGGTTTTTTCTACAAACATAAGGGATTATTTCTATTTTAGCCTTTCGATTTTAAGCGTTTAACAGACGCTTAATGGCATTAGCAACCTAAGGAATTATGAATAAGTCAAGAAGAACGTTCGTTAAAAATACCCTGCAGCTCGGCACAGCCGGTTTAGTCGGCTCTACGCCCATGTGGAACATCGCCTCTGCTTTCGGTCAGCAGAGTAAAATCAAGATCGGTGCGATCGGCGTCAATGGTATGGGCTGGGCAGATTTGACCGCTTTGCTGAAGCACCCGGATGTAACCTGCACCGCTCTTTGTGATGTGGATGAAAATGTGCTGGCCAAGCGGACTGCCGAACTGAAGGAGCAGGGGATCAAGGTGAAAACGTACACCGATCATCAGCAGTTACTGAAAGATAAAAACGTGGATGCGGTGGTGATCGGTTCGCCCGATCACTGGCATTGCCTTCAAATGCTGGATGCCTGCAAAAGCGGGAGACCGGTCTACGTTGAAAAACCGGTAGGAAATTCTATTTACGAATGTGAGGCGATGCTGGCGGGGGCGGATCAATATGACAGCATTGTCCAGGTAGGGCAGTGGCAAAGAAGTCAGAAGCATTTTAAAGATGCCGTAGCCTTTGTGCATAGCGGGCAGTTGGGGAAAATCCGGCTGGTGAAGGCCTGGGCCTACCAGGGCTGGATGAAAAGCATTCCGGTAAAGCCCGATGGAGCGGTTCCGCAAGGGGTGCATTACGACCGATGGCTGGGCCCGGCGCTTAAAAGGCCTTTCAATCCGAATCGTTTTCATTTTGAGTTTCGTTGGTTCTGGGATTATGCGGGCGGTCTGATGACAGACTGGGGTGTCCATATGCTGGATTATGCCTTACTGGGCATGAAGCAGAGTACTCCGAAGTCTATTGCCGCGCTCGGAGGAAAGTTCGCTTACCCGGATGATGCGGCTGAAACACCGGATACCTTAACGACGCTTTTTGAATTTGACGATTTTACCATTCAGTGGGAACATGCTAACGGTATTGACGGAGGTCCTTATGGCAGAAATCATGGGGTGGCTTTCATCGGAAACAAAGGAACGCTGGTGGTGAACCGGGAAGGCTGGGAGGTTATTCCGGAAGGCGACCGGATGCCGGCTGTTCCGTTGAAAAAGCGAGAAGACGATGGGCTGTTGTTGCATACGGCCAATTTTGTCGAAGCCATTCAAAAGAACGATCGAAAGCTGTTAAACACGCCTATAAAAGCGGGGGCGGATATTGCGATTTTCTCCCAGATGGGGAATATTGCTTACCGGACCGGTAAAAAAATCTTCTGGGATGCCGGTAAAAAGCAGTTTGATGATGAACAGGCGAACGCGCTGATCAAGCCGACTTACCATAATGGTTACCAGTTGCCGGTTTTGTCTTCCTGACAAAATTGGCTAACTTCACCGGCATGCACACAAGAAATTTGAAAGGAATTTTAACCGTTTTTCTGCTGTTACTATGGGGTGGTAGCCTACAGGCACAAAGCGTCCTGGAAAGAATAAAAAAGCGCGTGGAAACATCCGGCAAGCCGTCGGATTCTACCAGTGCGAAGGCTAATCCGGCTGCTGTTTCCAATGTTTCCGCTTTGTCGACAACGGATGTGTCTAAGGCGCTGAAGGATGCGTTAAATATGGGCGTCTCTGATGGAATTAACAAGCTTAGTGCTGAAAATGGTTTTTACCGGAATAACCTGGTGAAGATCCTGCTACCGGAGCCTTTACGCAAAGTGGAAAGCACCCTCCGTTCCCTGGGTTTAGCTAGTCTGGCGGATCAGGGCGTTCTTCTGTTAAACAGAGCCGCGGAAGATGCTGTGAAGGAAGGAGTGCCGATTTTTGCGAATGCCATTACTTCCATGTCTTTTGACGATGCCAAAAAGATCCTGTTGGGCGATAGCACTGCCGCTACGCGTTACCTCAGTTCCAAAACATCGCAGAACCTATTCAACGCCTTTGAGCCGAAGGTGCAGAACTCGATTGGAAAAGTTGGAGCGGATAAGGTCTGGGAACAACTGATTACGAAATACAACGCCATTAGCCGGCAGAAAATAACAACGGATCTGAACGAATACGTAACTCAGGAAACGGTTAACGGGGTGTTCAAAATGGTTGCTGAAAAGGAAAACGATATCCGGAATAAGCCGGTTTTCCGAACGACTTCCATACTCAGGAAAGTGTTCGGAGCGGCCGATTGATTAGTTGATTAACCCCGCAAATTCAACATCAAATGTTGAATTTGCGGGGTTAAAACACGTTTATTCTATTTCAACCTTAATCTTCT
This sequence comes from Olivibacter sp., assembly GCA_048595275.1. Classification (GTDB taxonomy): domain Bacteria; phylum Bacteroidota; class Bacteroidia; order Sphingobacteriales; family Sphingobacteriaceae; genus Olivibacter. The sequence goes on from JBMDWN010000369.1 coordinate 20,806, forward strand.
CTTAGCGCACTTACCGGATTCGAACGGGCTGCTTTAAGCGATTGATAACAAACGGTAAGCAGGATCAAGCCGAGCGTAATTCCCCCTGCCGCAATAAAAACCCAGACATTCATACCGATGTTATAAGCGAAATTTTCCAGCCACTTCCGTGCTAAAAGGAATGAAATGGGAATGGCTACGCAGTTTGCCACAATAAAGAGTTTCAGAAAGGATTTGTTCAGCTGGAAGAAGATGGAGGCGACAGAGGCACCCATCACTTTTCGGATGCCGACTTCTTTGCGACGGGTTGCGGCATTGTAGGCAGACATGCTAAACAAACCAAGCGCGGCAATCGTAACAGACAATAGCGTAAAAGCCTGAAAGGCATCTTGGAGTCGCTGCTGACGAGCATGAAGTTCAGCGTATTTCTGATCCAGGAACTCATAGTCTAAGGGGATTCCTTCGGCATACTCGTTCTCCTTCCAGAGCTTTTCAAGCGATTTCAGGGCTTCATCTGCCTTACCGGGTGCACTTTTAACCAGCAGGCTGAACTTGATCATGCCCTCAAGACATTCTTCCCCGGCGGTATACACCGTAGGGGGTACCTTTTCTTCGAAGCCATATAGCTTGCTGTCTTTTGCCACTCCTAGGACGGTGAAATCAAGATCACATCCGCGGATCGTCTTCCCGACAGGGTTCTCCATTCCGAAAGCTTTTACAGCGCTTTCGTTAAGCACTACCAGGTGTTTACTGGTATCCTGCGCCTCACTTTCCTGAAAATCCCTTCCATGTACAAGTGGAATATCAAGGGTCTCAAAAAAACCGGCCTCTACCCCGATGTAATCGGTTTCAATTTTATTATCCACGTAGTCAAAGTATTTCTTATGCGGCAGGTTGGGGTTGCCGGGAACAAAGGCCGAAGCAGTTACCTGTTCAATGCTGGGGTCAGTCCGGGTTCTTCTTCGAATGATATCGGCGGGATCGGTGTTGCTGTAAAAAGCTCCTACACCTTTAAGATGGATCACCTGACCGGGTTCAAAACCCTTGTCTGTTGTCTCCATATAATGCAGCTGCTGCCTGATCATCAGGATCCCGCTGATGAATACGAGTGAGAGGATAAATTGGAAAGTGACCAGAAGGTTCGGGAAACTGAACAGACCAATGCTGCGGGAAATTTTTCCCTTCAAAGCCATTACCGGCTTGTAACCGGATAAGGTTAGAGCCGGATAACTGGCCGACAATAAAGTAACGAAAACCACTGCTGTCGCCAGTTGCAAAATGGTTTTCCCGCTAAGGAGCTGAGGCAACAGGTCGTCGTTCAGCCAGCGTTTCAAATAACCGCCACCAAAGACGAGCAGGACCCAGGCGGCCAGGGCAGCTAAAAGACACTGCACAAATATTTCCAGGGTGAACTGAAGCGCAATTCCGGTTCGACTGCCGCCAAGCACCCTTCGGATCGCCGCTTCTTTTCCCCGGCGCTGTGACTGTGCCATAACCAGATTGGCAAAATTCGATGCGGCGAGGGCGAGTATGAGCAGCGAAAGTACGCCCAGCACCCAGACGATGAGATAAGGAACCTTCGAGCCGTGCTGGGGACGTAAATGCAGATGACTCAAGGGATCCAGGTAGATCTCGGCTTTCGCGAAAGCGGAAGAATTAGCAGGGTTACGGCTTAATTCGTCCGCGTATAGGCTGTTGATTTTTTGTCTTAATTGTTCCAGGTTAACCCCGGATTTCGTTTGTATAAAGGTCTGGAACAGGAAAGGATTACCATCCCCTTCGCTTTCCATTTCCTTGATGAAAAGCATATCGAAATCCAGCAGGGAAGCCTTTCGATCGGCGGCGACACCATAAATGGTTTCTTTGTAGCCTAATTTGGCGCTGAGTACTGCTGCGGATTTAGGGGTGTCGAAAATCAGGCTGTCTGTACGGAAAATTTTCTCCGCTACTTCCTGTAACACGATGTTTGCCTCTTTCTGATCCGGCCTGGTGTAGAGCGGTCCGCCCATACGCTCCACCTTAAATATGCTGGCCGCGGAACGGTCGACCATCATCACGTTGTTTAACAGAACAGTCTCTTCGCCAAAGATGGGTACGCCATTCCATGGATAATGCATCAGCCGACCCGCCTCGACAAGTTCGGGAAGCCGGTCTTTCAGCATCGGAGCGAGGGAGGGAGGTGTCTGTTCGGTAGAACTGCCCTGTTGCCTTAAGCCGACCAGGTAGATGTTTTCGTAATCTTCATTCCAGGCATCGTAGCTTTGCTCCCGGTTAATAAACTGGTACGAAAGAATGAAACCGGCAAATCCCAGTGCCAGTCCGAGCCCGTTCAATAAAGAGAAAAGCCGCTCTCTCCATAAACTTCGCGATATCGATTTCAGAAGGCTATTCATCTCGTAGTGATTTTACCGGGTTAGTCAAAGCTGCCCGGATAGCCTGTGTGCTTACCGAAGCGAAAGCCAGTATTAAGGCCCCGCCGCCGGCAAGAGCAAATATCCACCAGCTCAGGCTAATGCGGTAATTGTACTGCTGCAGGAAGTACCGGTCCATCAGCCAGTAGGCCAGGGGAAAGGCCAGCAGGCAGGAAATGAGGACGAGCAGCACAAACTCTTTGGACAGTAGTCCGGTAATGGAAGCGACGGAAGCACCGAGCACTTTCCGGACACCGATCTCTTTGGTGCGGTTTTCAGCCATGTAAGTGGCCAGGGCAAACAGGCCGAGGCAGGAGATAACAATGGTTAGAAAGGTGAATAAGCTGGCCAGGGTACCATAGGTCTGCGATTCTGCAAATTTTTTGCTGTAGGCTTCGTCGACAAAGGCGTATTCAAAAGGGTACTCCGGGTTGTATTTTTTGAACACCGCCTCGGTTCGCCTTAAGGCTTCGGCTGTCGAAAGGGTCGGATCAAACTTGATGTTCATCACATTAAACCATCCTTTGGCGCCCAAGATAATCATCGGCTCTACGCGGTCAAAAGGGGAGCGCAAAACAAAGTCTTCGATCACACCGATAACATGCCAGGTTTTTCCGTTGTCTTCGACCGGTTGGCCAAGGGGATTTTCGAAGCCCATAACCTTCGCCGCCGAAGCATTTAGAAGCATGCCGAGGGAATCGCTGGGGAATGTTTTCAGATCGAAATCGCGCCCGGCTAGTAAGTTAAAACCCGCAGTTTTGACCAGGTGTTCATCGGCGGAAAGGCGGTCAAAAACGGTTTTGTCCCCCGGAGGCCGTCCCTGCCAACCTATTCCCCAGCCGTTGCTCCAGCCTTCGGTAAGGGGAGAGCTTGTTCGCGTAACGGAAGTGGCAACACCGCTGTTGAGAAGCTCCTGTTTGATCAGTTCGCTGTTCTTCGGGATCATTCCTTCCTCCATCAGATAGATCAGGTTGTTCTTATCGTAACCGTTCTCCCGTTCACGTCCGTATTTGAGTTGATAATGAATCACCAGCGTACTCACAATAAGGGCAATGGCTACTGTGAACTGTATAACCACCAGCAACTTTCGTGAGTTGAAAGCTGAACGGGCTTTTTTAAAGGTTCCTTTCAGCACGGAGACCGGTTGAAAAGAGGAGAGATAGAAAGCGGGGTAACTGCCCGCAAGCGTTCCTGTGAACAGGATGAATCCTGAGAATGAAAGCCAGAACAGCGGTGAGCCAAACTGAAGGGATAGATTCCGTTCCACCAATGTTCCAAAGGCAGGTAAACTGATCCATACGATCAGAATAGCAAATAGACCGCTGATTAACGCAATGAGGATAGACTCGCTCAGAAATTGTCCGATCAGTGAAAAGCGATAGGCGCCGGCAACTTTACGAACGCCTACTTCGCGGGCTCGTTTTTCACTTCTGGCGGTACTGAGATTCATGAAGTTGATGCAGGCAATCAACAGGATAAAACCGGCCACGACCAGAAATGCGTGGATCATATCAATTCGGCCACCAATAGGTTTTCCGTTTTTAAATTTGTCTTTTAACCACCATTCCGGAAAGCTGTATAGAAAGACCTCATTCTCCTGGTTATTGTCGGAATGTCGGATGGTAACGTCTTTTATCTTTTTGTTTACCGTCGCTAAAGAAGCGGCGGGAGCAAGTTCTACGAAGGTGCTGACCGAGTTATTTCCCCAATAATCATCGCTCCAGCCAATATTCTCCATATAAGCCCAGGTTACCAAAAACTCTGTGTCACGGAAACGGGTATTTGTCGGAAGATCTGCCAGTACCCCGCTGACGTTCATAACGGCATTCGTGTCAAGGCGTACTGTTTTGCCAACAACGTCTTCCGTTCCAAACAGTTTTTTGGCTAAGTTTTGTGTAATCACGATATCTGTTGGATTCAATAACGCCTTTTCTTTATCGCCGTAGAGTAATGGGAAATCGAATAATTGCAAGTAAACGGAATCGACAAAATAGCCTCCCGCTTTAAGTTTTTGCTCTCCAACGGTCATCAGAACGGAGCCTGTAGGGGAAAAACGACTCGTACGAGCGATTTCCGGGAATTCGTTGCGCAATACAGGCCCGAGTGGCTTTGGGGTTGAAAACCAGGTATGGGGTTCGCCATCAAAAATGTCCTGATTTCCGGCTACATAAAGTCGATCCTTTTTACTATGAAATTGGTCGAAGCTCATTTCATTCTGAACCCAGATCAGAATTAATAATGCGGCGGCCATACCTAAGGCCAAACCTCCGATGTTCAAGGCTGAATATCCTTTGTTCTTCCGGAGGTTTCTCCATGCTATTTTAATGTAATTTTTGATCATCGCGCTGCAAATTGGTGAATCCATTTGGGTGTAGTTCTTCTTATGCCATTATCATGCACTTTGTGTAACGATTTGTAAACTAGGTTTTTGTGTGTTCTGAATAAGGTGGTTTGTCCGTTTCCGAACACTTTATGTCCGGAAATGGACATTAAACATTATGCTGTGGGAGCTGTTTTATAACCGGTTACCAAACCACTCGATCAACAGCAACAAAACGATTATGAAGTATAGAAAATTAGGAGAAACTGATCTGAACCTTTCCGTAATAACCTTTGGTGCCTGGGCCGCAGGGGGCTGGATGTGGGGGAGCACCGATCGGAAACAGGCAGTAGAAGCCATACAAGCCGCTTATGATCGGGGCGTCACATCGATCGACACCGCTCCCGTTTACGGACAGGGTACGAGCGAGGAAATTGTTGGAGAGGCAATTAAAGGTATTCCCAGAGACAAGGTGCAGCTTCTGACGAAATTTGGTATGCGCTGGGATCTGGAAAAGCCGGCTGGTGATTTTGCCATGCACAGTAAGGACAATGACGGACGGGAGATCGACATTTATCGGTACGCGGGTAAAGAGAGCGTGATCAGGGAATGCGAAGATAGTCTAAGGCGTCTGGGAACGGATTATGTTGACCTTCTCCAGATTCACTGGCCGGATACGACGACCCCCATTTCCGAAACATTTGAAGCCGTTGAAAAACTCATCGAACAGGGTAAGGTTCGCTATGCCGGCGTATGTAATTATAATGCTGAGCAAATGGCGGAAGCGGAAAGGACGGTTAAGCTGGCGTCCAACCAGGTTCCTTACAGTATGGTTAATCGCGGAATCGAAGAGGAGGTCGTTCCTTACTGTAAAGATCGTAGCAAAGGTATTCTGGCTTACAGTCCGCTACAGCGTGGGCTGCTGACCGGAAAGATCACATCCGGTTACGCATTTGAAGAAGGCGATAGCCGGAAGGGCAGTAAGTTTTACAGTGATGAATTTGTTGAGAAAACGAACGCTTTTCTGGCGGAGCTGAAGCCATTGGCCGATGAAAAAGGCGCAACCCTTTCCCAGCTGGTCCTGAACTGGACGGTAAGTCGCCCTGGAATCACGGTTGCGCTGGTGGGAGCGAGGAATGCTGAACAGTCCATACAAAATGCGGCCGCATTGGACTTTAGCCTTAGCGAATCGGAAAGAATTTTTATTGACGACCTCGTGGAGCGTCGTTTGGGTGAAAACAACGATTAAACACATAAGCATGGAAAAAATTAAAATCGGGCATACCGACCTGGAAGTCGGCCGGATTAATCTGGGCGGAAATGTCTTCGGGTGGACCCTGGACGAAAAGCAATCCTTTAGTATTTTAGATAAATTTTCGGAAGCCGGATTCAATTTTCTGGATACGGCTGATACCTATTCCTGGTGGGTAAATGGAACAGGAGGACAGTCGGAAACCATTATTGGCAAATGGCTGAAGGATCGGGGGCAGCGGGATAAACGGATCATTGCAACAAAGGTCGGTTCCGAAACCAAAGAGCACGGTTTTGACATCAGCCGGGAGCATATTCTGAAATCGGCCGAAGCGTCGCTTCAACGCTTACAAACCGATTACATAGACTTGTATTATACGCATTTCGACGATGAAAAGACGCCGGTTGAAGAGACGCTCTCTGCTTATGACGAGCTCATAAGAACCGGTAAAGTAAGGCATATAGCCGTTTCTAATTTAAGTCCCCAGCGAATCGAAGACTCCTTTGCAAAGGCAGAGGAGAAAGGGCTGCCAAAATATGTAGCCCTTCAACCACACTACAATTTGGTGGAGCGTACTAAATATGAGACAGAATACGCGCCATTGGTTGAAAAATATGGTCTGACGGTCTTTCCTTACTGGTCTTTAGCCGCCGGCTTCCTGACAGGCAAGTATAGGAGTGACTCAGATTTAGGACAGAGCGTCCGTGGAGAGGGTGCGAAAAAATACCTTACCGATGAGGGACTCGGGGTTCTAAAGGCATTGGATCAGGTTGCGGATAAGCATAATACCAAAGTGGCAACGATATCGCTCGCCTGGTTACTGGCTCAACCGCACGTAGGAGCACCAATTGCCAGCGCAACCAGCGAAAGCCAGTTGCAAACGCTGTTTGACGCACCGGAAATCCGGCTCGACGCAGCGGACTTAGCCTTGTTAGACGAGGCTAGTCTTAAGCTTTAAGAAAATACGAGGTCGTGTTTTTTTGGCACAGCCTTTGATACTAGTGTAGTAGGTTTAGGTTGATTAATATAGAACCCCGGTGTACTCCCAAATACATCGGGGTTTTTTTGTTTTTATAGGGATGTGCTTTACATACGGTATTCGCTATCGGTTAAGTCATTGCTGCTTATTCGTAATATTCCCCCCGCTGCCGATTCCTCCGTTACTTTTAGGATAATGGATAACTTGCCATTAAAGGTAGCCTGCCGGGCCGATTGAAAAGAGCGATGGCTGGTAGGGTCTCCGTTAATCGCTGCCAGGAACTGGACCGGGCCTTCTGTCTCAATAAGGACTTCCCGGCAAGCATCAGGGACTTCGATGCCATCCTTGTCCAGGACATCAAGCGTCAGGTAAATGAGATCACCCTTCTTTTTGCTTTGCACTTCCTGATTTGGGTCGACCTCTAACTGAAGTTGCTGAGGCGTTGATGCTGTCCGCCGGGATGTTTCGGCAATGAGCTGACCGTTCTTCCTGGATACCGCTTTAAGCTCTCCTGCTTCAAAGGGTACCTTCCAACTAACATGCAGTTCGTCGTTTCGTTTACTTC
>JBMDWN010000370.1:0-5904 GCA_048595275.1 Olivibacter sp.
GAAATTAAGAATAAAGCAAAAGCTTAATTCATTGCTGACGGGAGGTTTTTTATTTTTTCATGACCTCCCGCCAGCACCTTTCCTTTTATAAGCTAACCTGTTTCCCCTCGCTTTATTTATAGCTCAGGCCTGTCTTCCGGCGCTATTCTTTCTTTGCAAAAACAAAACCCTGATGATGGAGGTATTTTTAATGCTTTCCCGATGGGAGGCTTTTTGGTTTTACCTTTTAAGTTCAATTTTATAAAGAAAAATGGCGGTTATAGGGGAGATTATTAAAGGGGCAATTGGTGTTGGCAATGCCCTGTTTTCAGATTCGGATCCGGTCAAATCACAACATAAAGTATTGAAGGAACTCATTGAGGCCGCTCGCTTGACGGCCTTTGGGAGGCGGTACCATTTCGACAAAATGCTGCAAGATCCCGATTCTGTTGTGCAGGCATTTCAATCTGGCGTTCCAATACACGATTATGATAAGATTTATGAAGACTGGTGGCATTTCCTGTTGGAAGGACATCAGAATGTTACGTGGCCCGGTGGTCAACGCTATTTTGCGATCAGCAGCGGCACAACGAGCACCAGTAAATCGATACCGGTGACAAACGATATGCTGGAATCCATCCGGAAAGCGGGTATAGAACAGATACTCGCTACCCGGAATTTCGATTTGCCGGGAAATTTTTTCGAAAAGCAGGTTGTTATGCTGGGCAGCAGCATTTCACTTATTCAGAAGCTTGATCATGAAGAAGGGGAGATCAGCGGCATCAGTGCCAGTCAGCTTCCGGGCTGGTTTCGTGGTTTTTATAAGCCAGGCAATGAAATTGCATCCATCAGGGACTGGGACGAGCGGGTACGGAGAATAGCGGAAGAGGCCCCAAAATGGGATATCGGCGCTATTTCAGGAATTCCTTCCTGGGTTGAACTGATGTTAAAAGGTATTATCGCCCATCACCGGGTAGATAATATTCACGAAATCTGGCCGAACCTGCAAGTTTACCTCAGCGGAGGCGTCGCCTTTGAGCCTTATCGGGCCGGTTTCGAGAAATTGCTGGCCAGACCGCTGACTTACCTGGATACCTACCTGTGCTCAGAAGGTTATCTTGCCACGCAGAAAAGGCCAGAAACCGATGCGATGGCGCTGATCACCGATAATGGCATCTTCTTCGAGTTCGTGCCTTTCGAGGAGAAAAATATGGACGAAGAAGGTCGGGTTAAACAGGATGCGGAGGTACATACGTTAGATACGGCCAAGGAAGGCGTAAATTACGTACTGTTGCTATCCAGCGTATCCGGGGCCTGGAGGTACATGATTGGCGATACGGTGGAAATCACCGACCTTCGTCGCGCAGAAATCCGGATAACCGGTCGAACCAAGCATTACCTGAATGTGGTTGGGGAGCAATTATCGGTTCATCAGATGAATAAGGCCATCAAGGAGGTCTGCGATCACTTTGAAGTTACGATCAACGAATTTGTGGTTTCCTCCATACGAGATGAGGCAGGCGAACACATCAATAAGTGGTATTTTGGTGTGGACGCAACTACGGACAAGGAAAATGAAATGCGCGATTACCTGGATGAGCAGCTTCAGAAAGGGAATAAAAATTATAAAGTCGCGCGGTCCAAATCGCTTAAATATATCGATGTCAAAGCGGTGCCGGTAGAAAGATTTTACGATTGGAGTGAAAAATACAAAAAACTTGGCGGTCAGGTCAAGATTCCCAGGGTGATGAAGGAAAAGGATTTCAGGGAATTTGAGGATTTTGTTTCCGGAAATTAAAAGGAGGGCCTTCGAAAGGCCCTCCTTTTAATTTCAGCCAATCTGAAGATGTCAACCTTTTTCATTCTGCAGGCGTCTCTTTCGCTTTTCAAGCTTTTCGGTGCGTTCCCGGGCTTCTTCCTTTTCCTCTTCATGCTGTTCCTCCAATTCACGTACCTGGTCCTCGATCTCATCAGGAGACAAATAGAGACGTGAAATTTTCTCTTTATAGGCATCGGGTATATCAGCGTTGTCCAGTATGAAGTGCTTAGTTTCGATGATGTACGGAGCCATGCCGTGTTCGATAGCAAATCGGTCTGCGGTTTGTTCCGCCCGCTGCAGGTATTTTTTTGACAGGACATAAGAAAGGCCGAAGCCGATGATGTTCCATGTACTGCGGCGTTCATAATCCATGATATGTCCCAGTTCATGTCCAAACCATCCCACCAGTATGCTGTCCGGCAGCTGATGTATCGGAAGGGCTGTATGCTTCAATTCGAACAGTGAACTGATTAAGATGTTGTATTGACGGTTCTTACGTCTACCGATCAGCGAGGCAGGCTCAGGCCTGGCGACCATGGTGGAGCCCTTAACTTTCTGCTTAAACCGGAAACGGATGTGCACATCTTTCAGCTCCGGGTAATAGGAAAGGGCGTAAAGCACCTGATCGTGTATAACATTCGGAATTTCCTTATTCTTCGAAAAGGCCTCGAGCCCGGTCGTATCAATCCATTTTTCTTTTACAATTGTGTCGTTGAGTTCCCGTTCATTCATTCGTAATGGTATTGCTGATGATGTTAAATAAAAAGACGAACCTAAAAACGTGCTAACCAGAAAGCATCGTAAAAAAGTCCGTAAATAATACGTAGACATATACTATTAACGATATGTGCCGCATTTGGTTTATTGAAGCCAGAGCTTTACTTTTACGACATAGCAAAAGCCCGTTTACTATGTTCAGTCAGCAAGACCTTTTTCAGTATCCGATAAATCCTGATTATCAGACTTCCGTTACCTATTTCTCCATGGAGTTTGCCATTGACCAGTCGCTTAAAATCTACAGCGGGGGGCTTGGCTTTCTTGCGGGGAGCCATATGCGAAGCGCGTATGAGCTTGGCCAAAACCTGATCGGTGTCGGTATTTTATGGAAATATGGTTATTACGATCAGGCCCGGAATGGTCATGCTTTCATGAAGTCTGACTTCGTCGAAAAGCATTACAGTTTTCTGGAAGATACCGGGATCGTGTTTTCCATCGCCGTTAACAATTCGCCTGTCTTTGTAAAGGCGTATCTGTTACGGCCGGATACGTTCAGATCCGCGCCGATTTTCCTGCTGAGCACGGACATTGAACAAAACGATTATTTGGCCAGGACAATTACCCACCGACTTTACGATCCGAATGAAAATACGCGGGTCGCCCAAAGCATTGTCCTGGGCATCGGAGGTGCTAAGTTGATGGATGAGATTGATCGGAAGACTGACATTTACCACATGAACGAAGGGCACGCGCTTCCGTTAACCTTCTATCTGTACGATAAATGGAAGGACGCGGAAGAAGTTAAGAAGCATGTCGTCTTCACGACCCATACACCGGAAATGGCGGGCAATGAAGAACACGATATTTCGCTCCTTAGCCAGATGTCCTTTTTCTTCACCCAAAAATCCGACGCCGTAAGAAAACTGCTGGGCATAGAGGGAGACCGCCTGAATTATACGCTGACGGCACTCAAGCTGGCTAAGCTGGCTAACGGCGTGTCGCAGCTTCATGGAAAGGTAGCAAATGATATGTGGGGGAGCAATCCCGGAATTTGCAAAATTATTTCGATAACCAATGCACAGCAGCGTCTTTACTGGCAGGACAAAGACTTCGCCGCGGCCCTGCATAAGGGGGATAATGCCGGCATTAGTCTGCGGAAGAAGCAATTAAAAAGTGAACTGTTTAAAATCGTTGCCGACCAGACCGGGAAGTTATTTAGGGAAGATGTTTTTACATTGGTTTGGGCGAGGCGCTTTGCCGCTTACAAGCGGGCCGATCTTTTGATGCGTGACTGGGACGCCTTTGTAAAGCTGCTGGGGGATAAGGAGCGGCCTATACAGATTATCTGGGCAGGGAAGCCTTATCCGGAAGATGAGGGTGCAAAAGCGATCTTCAACCACCTGATATCCGCTACGCGTAAGTTTGCCAACTGTGCGGTGTTAACCGGCTACGAACTGGGTTTGAGTGCCGCGTTGAAAAAGGGATCGGACGGTTGGCTGAACAACCCCGTTTTGTACCGTGAAGCTTCCGGAACGAGCGGAATGACGGCTGCCATGAATGGCAGCGTGAACATTTCGATAGCCGACGGGTGGATGCCTGAATTTGCGGAGGACGGAAAAAACTGTTTCCTTATTCAGGCAGCGGATGACCATTTGTCGCCTGAGCAGCGGGATGATCAGGAGAACACAAGCATGATGCAGGTACTTGAGGAAAAGGTTTTGCCCACGTACTACCAGGACAGTGATGCCTGGGGCGCCGTGTTAGGACAGGCGGAGCGGGATGTACTTCAGGGCTTCAACTCCGACCGGATGGCGGATGAGTATTACAAAAAGATGTACAACTACTCGGAATAGCGAGCAGCCTTCGCGCTGGCTTTCCAATTCGGGTCTTTCTCATAATAGTTCCAGAGCAGAGCGGAAACTTTGCGGGCTAATTCCCAGGCTTCGTTATCGGTTTGCCAGCGCTGGTCTTCATTATGTTTCGTGGCCAGGTAAAAGACATAGTCGCCCTTAGGTGCGTTAACCATAACCAGTTCAGACCTTGAGGCATCGACCATACCCTGTTTCGAGGCGACGTTGATGTAAGGGGGGATCTGAGACAGGGCGTAATCCTGGTAAACTACGTTGCTCATCAGGCGGTACATTTTCTCGCTGGCGGATTTGCTGACTATTTTTCCCTGGCGGATAAGCAGCAAGAGTTTGGTCATTTCCTTTGGCGTGGTCTGTCCCCATCCGTATAACGTACGCATATCTTCCCGTCCTTCGGTTCGTGAATTCACCCGGGTCTGTTGCAGTCCGTATTTTTCCAACAACTTATTTATAGCCGTTCCGCCGCCGACGAGATCCTGTAGCCAAAGGGAAGTGGTGTTATCGCTGTAGCTGATCATGAGGCTTGCCAGCGTTGAAATATTCGTTTTAGTGCTATCCTTGAAAAACTGCATGAGCCCGGATCCGCCATATTGCAGGCTGTCGCGGTAATACAGCGGAGCATAATAATTCAGATCGCCCCGTTCTATTTTATCGAAGAGGCCCACCATTATCGGAACTTTAACGATGCTGGCTGTCGGAAAGAGGGTATCCGCCTGTACAGCGGCGAAGCGATCGTGCTTACAATGATAGACATAGATGCCTGCCGTACCGTGGAACGTTTGCAATAGTTTTTCCAGGCGAGCCTGGAGCTTCCGGTCCGGTTTCGGACCGGAAGGCCGCTCAGTTGCTGTGACAGGCTGAATCCTGTTTATACCGATAAGGAACACCAGGAAGCTCACCAAGACTGATAGCTTGTGAATGGACATATTTATGCGTATTTTATATTCGTTAGGACTTTTGGAACAACGCAAGTTTGACAAGGTCTTCCGGCACATCTACTGCAAGCGTTTCCAGTTCCGTTTCGGTAGTGAAAACCGGGTATTCGTGTTCAAGCCAACGCAGCTGCTCCAGGCCTTCGGTGCGTTCAAGTTGGGAGACCGGTAGTTTTGTTAACTGCAGCAGTGTTTCCCTTCTGAATCCATAAATGCCGATGTGTTTAAAATAATGGTGCAAGGATAACCACTTGTCCTGTTGGTGACCACGAAGATAGGGGATAGGGGATCGGCTAAAGTAAAGGGCCTTTCCTTCCCGGCTGGTCACCACTTTAGGTAAATTTGGATTAAGCAGCTCCTCAAGCGTATGGATACGTTTGATCAGCGTGCCTATGGGTACACCCGTCTTCTGAAGCAGCTGGCAGAGCAAGTCGATTTGTTCGGGTTTAATATAGGGCTCATCGCCCTGTATGTTCATGACAGCGGTAAAATCACCGTCTAACTTGTCGAGGACTTCTGCACAACGGTCGGTGCCGCTGGGATGGTCGGGGGAGGTCATCACGTCTTTTCCGCCAAAGGCCTGCACCGC
>JBMDWN010000371.1:0-8975 GCA_048595275.1 Olivibacter sp.
CAGGCAGCAGGCTTTCTCTTTGTAAAGGTATGAAATAACCTGTTAGCTGTTAAATGATATCTTATGGTTTGACAGAGCCGGTATGGGCGTGGGTTTCCTTGTGTAAATGATAAAGGGTCGCTCCTGTTTGTTTTTTCTTACCGATCTTGCCCATTTCAGAAAGTTTTTCAAGCGTTTGCTCTACCTGCCTGAGCACATCGTCAGAAGTTTGCTTATTTCCCAATGCCACCCATTTAGCACCAACTTGTTCCACTGAAGCTTCCATAAGGTACCCCAATGTGTAAACGATCTGATCGAATGCCGAATCCTGGTCACTAAAACGGGATGGAATGTGCAGGGGCTTGCTTACATCATTGATTTCTTTATCAGATGAAAGCCATCCATCCCCCGCCTGGATGTTCGCTTTACGCTTCTCCTTTGCCATTGTTACTTATAAATGCTAAGGTTATTTGTTACCTGCTGATGCCTGTAGATTTTCACCTTCTTTAAGCATATCGATGATCATATCCAGTTTATTAAGTTCCTCGGACTCAGAACCAGAGAAACCCACCAGCTTAAAGCGAATATTTCCATCCGGGTCAATTACAAATTTTGTGGGAATACCGGAAACTTCGTAAGCCGTTACCACGTCAAATTTCCCTTTTCCTTCTTTCTCCGAATCCATTAATACATTGAACGTATATTCGTTCTCGGAAATAAACTTCTTCACCGCATCATCCCGGTCTTTTATACGCTCCCAGGTATTAACAAATAAAAAGGCAACCTTATCGTCGCTTTGATATTTATTGACCGCCTGCTGCATGGCCGGGAAAGAAGCTTTACAGGGGCCGCACCAGGTGGCCCAAAAATCAACCACCACCACTTTTCCTTTCAAAGCAGCCAGAGAAACTTGTTCTCCTTTGAGGTTTACCAAGTCAATAGCTGGTGCAGATTGACTGATCATTTCTGTCATGAGCTTCTCCCGTCCTGCTTCCAATGCTTTTGTCTGCAACGCTGTAAAGTGTGTTTTCCAGGCATCTTTATCGTTCGGGTGTAGCTTTACATAAGCCTGTTCGAAATAATGCAACAGGGAGTCGTTACTTTTCCCTTCCAGCATGGCTTTTTCAGAAAATTCAGGAATCTCTTCATAGTTACCCGTCTTATAGAGATAGGTAACAAAGCGACCGTTACCGTCTGCATCAGCCAGACCGTTGTTCAGCGCCTCACGTTGATAGGACAACGCATCGTCCGCATTTCCCTGATGATAACGGATCAACGCATAGGTATCGGCATACATCCGGTAATTCCCTTCCAGCTGGTTTTTTCTGCGTACTTCCTGCCCTTGAGGCTCTTTTCCTTCGAAGGCACTTAACTGTTCTTTCATCAGGTCGAGCGATTTTCGTGAAGTCCGTTCTGCCGCTTCAAGGCTTTCGCCTTTTTCGGCAAGGGGCCAGGCAATGGTATTGTATATGGACGCCCGGATAATCGGATCAGAAATGGAGTCTGCCATAGCTTCTGCTTCGGGAATCAATCCTTCCTTAACTGCTGCATCTACAACATCCATCCGCATCCAATCTTTTCTATTACCATTCAGCTGCTCGTCCGGAAAAGTGCGGAGTATTGAGTCTCTCAGCGCTACCCGCGCTGCGTAGGTTTCAACAACTCTCAAGCTGTCGTACACCTGATTCAAAGCGACAACTCCAGTAGGAAATCTGGAGAGAATCAGCTCCTTCAGGGTCTCGCCTTCTTCTTCGTCCTCCAGGACATTGTTATAGGCATTCATCAGATCCCGCCATTGCTGCTCCGTTAAGTCGTTATCTGCTATACCATTTGCTTTAGCTTCTTCAGCAAGCTCCCTCGCGTCTTCGAGGCGATTCAGTCCCTTCAAGGCGTAGGTACGTGCAAAAAGAAAGTCTATCGCATGTTTTGGGTACAATTCAATCTCTTTTTCAATAAGGTCAATCGCCTTCTGCTGGTCGTTCTCCAGCCCAAGAAAGTATTTTCCCATACCATCTGTATAGAGAAGCGCGGTATTTCCAACGGCATAAGGAACTGGCTTACCGGATGACATGACCTGATAATAGGCACCTGCCGACTCACCCTTTGAAGGCGAGAAACTAAGAATAACGAAACTGGTTGAATCGCTGATCTTAAAGCCCCCTTCCAGTACGCCAGCCTCATTTTTCTTAAAATCAACAGTTTTATATTCAACCTCGGAAGGTTTCGCATAGGAACGAAGCACTACATTATTGATCTCCACTGAATCCGGCACCTGATAAGAAAACCGAACGCTGTCTCCAGGACTGATCTGTTCAGGACTAATTTTGAGCGACGGATTATCCTGGGCAACTGCCACACTGACACCGAGCAGTGCAATTGCCGAAAAAATTGGTAAGACTTTCATAAACAAGGGATTTAGTGGCACATAAGCATATCTACGAATATACCGTAATTAATCTTTAATCCAATAACTTTTCTTCTTTTGTGCTGGCAATCGCCCAGTATGCCAGAACCGGCTGAAAGAATAGTCTGCCGAAACGTCGGGCATCACTATTCAGACCAAAGGCACTTTTGCGATTAACAAATTGCGCGATGTTACCCGGGAATACAGCGGTGAAAAATGCGGCAGCGAACTTGCCCACCTGTTCCTTATGCTTACCGGCGAAAATAATGGCCAGCCCCAGAAGAATTTCAGCATAACCTGACCAGACTACCACCCGGTCCGTATTCATGGGCAATGATTCCGGGACCTGCGCACGGAAAGCCCTGCGGGCAAAGGTCAGATGACCAATTCCGGCGAAAATTAGAAAAGAACCCAGGGCCACTCTGGCCAAACGTTTAGCCCATCCTGATTTTGCTCTGTGTTGAATTTTTACGCTTCCCATAATGCTGTTTTTATGTGTATAGAGAGAACAGGCTTTACAACACAAAGTTTTTCCGGGCCGCTTCTTCTGTTAAATTATTTAGAACTATTAAAAACAACTTGTTTTTATGGCATTTCATCCCTTACTTTGCACCCGTTTAGAACGAATCCAAATAATATGCAATACAAACAACTCAAACGACTCTTTTTCACCTTCTTCTGCTGCCTCTTTAGCATCAGTTTGCTGGCTCAGGAGCAAGCCATTATCAAAGGAACCATCTTTACGTCAGACGGCAAACCAGCCGAAGGCGTATCCGTTCAGCTTCAGCCGTCCAGATTGGGAGGCTCAACCAATGAGCGTGGTGAATATCAGATTCCCCGGGTTCCTTATGGAACGTACAAGGTGTCGGTTTCCGCTGTTGGACTGACCAGCCGGGAAGTTTCCGTATTCGTCAATAAGTCCGAGGTCTATATACCAGCCATTTCTTTGCAGGAAGACGCTTCCCAGCTTAAGGAAGTGATCATTAAAGGAATCGGCACAAATCCGTATACCCGCCGGGTGAGCGATCATGTGGCCAAAATGCCTTTATCGAATTTGGAAAACTCCCAGGTTTACACCACCATCACCAAAGAAACACTGAAAGATCAGGTGGTCACCAATTTCAACGACGCCCTGAAAAACAGCTCAGGACTAGACAAGCTCTGGTCCTCTACGGGAAGGGCGGGAGATGGCGCCGCCTACTATTCATTAAGAGGTTTCACCACACAGCCTTCACTGATCAATGGTATTGCCGGGGTTACGAACGGAGATCTTGATCCGGCTAACATCGAACAGATTGAGGTGGTTAAAGGTCCATCTGGTGCCCTTTACGGTGGGGCTATTGTCAACTTCGGCGGACTCATCAATGTCGTCACGAAAAGACCGGTGGACACGCTGGGCGGTGAGGTATCTTACACGATTGGCAACTTTGCCCAACATCGCGCGACGCTCGACCTTTACGGACCGGTAACCAAAGACCGGAAGCTGCTGGCCCGTGTGAATGCCGCGTACCATACCCAGAATAGCTTTCAGGACCGAGGTTTCCGTCGCAGCCTGTTTGTCGCACCGTCGCTGGAATACCGTGCGAACGACCGGCTGACCATCAACCTCGACATCGAACACATGAACACGGAAGCTACCAATCCGCTGATGATCTTCCTGAACCGGAGACGGCCGCTAATTGCGACCACTCCGGACGAACTGGCTTTTGATTACAACCGGTCTTACACCAGCGAAGATCTGACCTTCCGAAATCCCACAACAAACCTTCGGGGACAAGCGCTTTACAAGATTTCCGATCAGTGGTCTTCCCGCACGTCGATCAGTTACAGCAACCGGCAGACCGACGGCTATGGGCAATACGTGATGTACCTGGATGCGGACAACGAGCAAACCGGAATGGTGGCCAACGATACTGTTTTGAGCCGTTACGTTACCCGTCAGGATGCCAAAAGCGAATTGCTGAACGTGCAGCAAAATTTCAATGGAGATTTTTCCATCGGCGGGCTCCGTAACCGTGTCTTATTGGGATTGGACTACCTGCGCATTGCCAACACCAACAACAATGCCCCATACATTCTTTTCGACCGGGTTAATTCGAGCTTCGACGATCCTCAGTATAACCGCATCAATCGTCAGCTGGTTGATGATGCCCTTGCTGCGGCTAACCAGGATTTCAGAACAGTAAACTACGCGTCGAACAACGTATACAGCGCCTATGCTGCTGATGTGATCAATTTTACGCCTGCTTTATCGCTGATGCTGAGCTTGCGTGTCGATCATTTTGAAAGTAAAGGAACGATCAATCGTCTGACGGATGTCACCACGGGCGATTATTCCCAGACAGCACTTGCTCCTAAAGTCGGCGTCGTGTACCAGCTTGTACCGAACCAAGTATCCTTTTTTGCGAATTACCAAAACGGCTTTCGTAACGTAGCACCGGTTAATCAGCCGCTTCCAGATATCTCCGGCACCTTCCGCCCGCAACAGGCCAATCAATTTGAAGGAGGTGTAAAAGTGGATGCCTTTAAAAACCGGTTATCCCTGACAGCAAGTTACTACGACATCTATGTCTCGAATATAACCAGGCCTGAAACCGTCATCAGGAATGATACGGCATACAACATCACCGTTCAGGACGGAAACCAGACCAGCCGTGGATTCGAAATTGACCTGACGGCAAGGCCAGTCGATCAGCTGAACATCATTTTGGGTTACAGCAACAATTACAGCGGAATGGTTCGTTCGGCTCTCGCCGTTGAGGGAAGGCGTCCGGTATCCGCCGGCCCGCGCCAACTGTTCAACTACTGGGTTAGCTACCGTTTCGACGACCTGTTAAAAGGATTTGGATTGGGTATCGGCGGGAACGCCGCCAGTGAAAACATCATCACTAACGATGCCCGCACCGGGACGTTTACCCTTCCAGGCTATATGACGCATAATGCCAGCATCTTCTACGATCACCGGAAATTCCGCATCACACTGAAAGCCGATAACTTCACGGATGAAGTGTATTTCAAAGGCTGGACGACTATCGAGCCGCAGATGCCCAGAAGCTTTTTGGCCAACCTGACGTACAAATTTTAATCAGCAGGATTACTTAAATCCCCCTCTTATTCGTCGCACCTGACCCGCTATAAAGCAGGTCAGGTGTTTTATTTTTGTAAGGAAACATACAAAATCTATTATGAAAGCTACCCATTTTGAAATCGACATTAAGGAAAGCCGCCAAAAGGTATTTGACACCATGCTTGGGAAAGAAAGTTATTCCGAATGGACATCCGTTTTTAACCCGAGCTCATATTACGAGGGGAGCTTCGAAGAAGGCGCTGAAATCCATTTCATCGGCCTGAGCGAGGAAGGGAAAAAAGAAGGTATGGTTGGTATTGTCCGCAGCCTCCGTTCTCCGAACTTCGTATCAATGGAATATATCGGGGTCTTTGATGGCGATAAGGTGGTTACCGAAGGTGCCGGGATGGAAGATTTTATCGGATCAACAGAAACCTATCGTTTTGAAGCTATTAATGAATCAACCACTCGCGTACTGGTGGATTTAGATTTACCTGATGAGTATGAGGAATATTTTAATAAAGCCTGGCCGAAGGCTTTGGAGAGGTTGAAGGAGATGTGTGAACGTCTCTGATCTTTCCGGATGTTAAACATACTCGACTAAATAGCGTGCCGTGATAATTTATCAGGATAGAAACCCTATTTTTATCCTATGAACAAAACGAAGACCTGGATCAGTTCCATCTTACTATCGATAATCAGCACCTCACTCCTTGCTCAGAAAGAACCCGTAGATTACGTCAACCCTTATATCGGGAACATCAGTCATCTGCTGGTTCCTACTTACCCGACTGTGCACTTGCCCAACAGTATGTTGCGGGTGTATCCGGAAAGGGAGAACTATACCGGCAACGTTTTGAATGGCCTGCCGCTCATCGTAACAAGCCATCGTGGAAGTTCGGCGTTCAATCTCAGCCCTTATCAGGGAGATACCAGCGGAATTAAACCGGTTCTACCGTTGAGCTACGACAACGAACGCATTAAACCTTACCTGTATGAGGTCGATCTTGATGATCAGGGGATAGAGGTTGCCTACGCCCCTTCCCATCAATCCGGCATCTATGAAATTAGCTTTCAACAGACAGATAAACCCAGCTACCTGATCCTGAATACGCGGAGAGGTTCAATTAAAAAAGAAGGGAACGCCTTGAGCGGTTTTCAGCAGCTGACGCGCAATACCCGGGTGTATCTCTACCTGGAAACCGACCTGAAGCCCGATGAAATTACGCTGCAGGGCGACGCTTCCCATGCGCTGATCCGGCTGCCCGATGACGCTCAAAAAGTTCATGTCCGCTACGGCGTTTCTTTTATCAGTGAAGAGCAGGCCAGGAAAAATCTGGAACGGGAAATCAGCGATTTTGACCTTCATAAACTGGCGGAACAGGGCCGGAAAACATGGAACGAAACGCTGGGCAAAATTAAGGTAAGCGGATCGGATGAAGACGCCAAAACGGTCTTCTATACTTCCTTGTACCGCACTTACGAACGGATGATCAACATCTCTGAAGACGGGCAATATTTCAGTGCGCACGACGGCAAGGTGCACAGCGACGACGGGCGACCATTTTACACGGACGACTGGATCTGGGATACCTACCGGGCGACCCACCCGCTGCGCATCCTGATCGAACCGGAGATGGAGAGCGACATGATCCATTCTTACGTCGTCATGACCCGTCAGATGCCCAGGGCCTGGATGCCCAACTTCCCGGAAGTCACCGGCGATAGCCGAAGGATGAACTCCAACCACGGCGTCGCGATGGTGGCCGATGCTCATATAAAAGGACTGGATGGTTTCGAGCTGGAAGAATCTTATAACGTATCAAAAGCTGCCATTACGGAAAAGACGCTGGCGCCCTGGTCTTCCAAGCCGGCTGGCGTGCTGGACGCCTTTTACAAACGGGAAGGCTATTTCCCGTCCCTGGCTCCCGGAGAAGAAGAAACTGTACCGGAGGTGCACAGCTGGGAACGTCGTCAGCCAATTGCCGTAACGCTTGGGACGGTATACGACGAATGGTGCCTCGGCCAGCTAGCCCGGGCGCTGGGTAAAAAAGCGGAAGCGCAGCATTTCCTGGACCGCAGCCTAAACTACCGTAAGGTACTGCACCCCGAAACCAAGTTCTTCCATCCGAGAGATACCTTCGGCAATTTCATGCCGGATCTGGATTATCGCTTTCCGCCGGGCATTGGCGGACGCGATGCTTATGATGAAAACACCGGATATGTCTACCGTTTCGACGTTCCCCATAATGTGGCTGACCTGGTGGAACAGCTGGGTGGTAAAGAAGCTTTTGTGGACGCTTTGGAGGATATGTACAGCACGCCATTGGGCAAAGGTCGTCCGGATTTTTACCACATCTATGCGGACCACAGCGGTAATGTCGGGCAATTCTCCATGGGTAATGAGCCCGCCATGCACATCCCCTACCTGTACAATTATGCCGGACAGCCCTGGCGGACGCAGAAGCGCGTCAGGAGCCTGCTCGACCAATGGTTCCGGAACGATGTGATGGGCATACCGGGCGACGAAGACGGAGGCGGCCTGACCTCTTTTGTCGTCTTCTCCCAGCTGGGCTTTTACCCGGTAACCCCCGGACTGCCGATGTACGTGATCGGGAGCCCCGTTTTTGAAAGCGCCGAACTGGATCTTGGCGGAGGTAAATCCTTCAAGGTGATCTGTGAAAACTATGCGCCCGAGAATAAGTACATCCAGTCTGCCCGCCTCAATGGTCAGGAATGGAATAAATCCTGGTTCAGTCATGAGGAGCTCATGGAGGGCGGAACGCTGGAACTGAAAATGGGAAAATGGCCGAACAAGGATTGGGCAAGCGGGAAAGATGCCATTCCACCTTCTTTTTCGATGGACCTTCAATAACCGCTTTATATGAAAGATTTTAAAACAGTAGCCGAATCACAGACGACCATGACCGAGTTGATGATCCCCTCCTACTCGAATTTCGGAGGAAAGATACATGGAGGGATCATTCTATCGCTGATGGATAAAGCAGCTTATGCCTGCGCGGCCAAACATTCGGAATCCTATTGTGTGACGGCTTCCATCGACACGGTCGATTTCCTGGGATCTGTCGAAGCGGGGGAAATTGTCAGCCTGCAGGCATCCGTCAATTATGTCGGTCGAAGTTCCATGGTCATCGGCATAAAAGTTCTATCGGAAAATGTAAAAACTCACGAAGTCAAACACACCAACTCCAGTTATTTTACAATGGTCGCCCTCAGCGAGGAAACGGGTAAGCCCGTTCAGGTTCCGGGACTGACCCTGCACAACAAGGAGGAAGTCCGTCGTTTCATCGGCGCGATGCACCGGAAGGAACTGAACAAATATTATAAGCAAGAAAGTTCGCGGATCAAGTCGGATTATGACCGGGATGATTACCGCGAACTGTTAGAGAAAGAGCGTTGCCGGCTGGAGCTACCTCCGCGTCCCGAGGCGTGATAACCCCAGTCTCTTTGATAAAGAAATGTCATCCTTTGAAGTACCCAAGATACTCACTCTTTGAATATTGT
>JBMDWN010000372.1:0-2831 GCA_048595275.1 Olivibacter sp.
CCGGTCTTCTCGACCAGTGTCTCCAGTTGCTTCGCTTCATCCAGCGTGAAGGTCATCGGTTTTTCAATCACCACATTGAACCCGTTTTCAAGGGCCATCCTTGCCGGATCGAAATGCACGAAGTTGGGGGTTACGATGGTCACGAAATCCATGCGAACATCTTCAGGAAGTGCTTTCTCCTTTTCGATCATTTCCTGGTAACTCTCGTAAACACGGCTGGCATCAACAAAAAGCGCTTCCCCGGAAGCTTTGGAAATTTCCGGATTGATGCTGAAGGTTCCGCAAACGAGTTCAACCAAGCCGTCCATATTGGCAGCAATGCGGTGAACGGAGCCGATGAAGGCATCAATTCCGCCCCCTACCATTCCCATACGAAGTTTTCTTTTCATTTCTTATTGTAGATTAAATTTGTTTAAGGTTTGATGAACTGTTTGCTAAGGTATAAAAAATTGACAGGTTCCGGAACTGGCAAATACTAAACAAAGGTATGAGCAAAACCATATCAACGCCGTACCAAATAGGGGGTGAGTCCGTAGTGTCTCCGTAGTGAGTCCGTAGTGACTCCGTCTTTTCCTGTTAAAAAGACGGAGTTACTACGCAGTCATTCCAAATTCAGGAAGTTCACACACCGAAACTAATATTAAGTTGGTACTGAGTTAGTCCTGATCACTTAAGCATAAATCGGCCGGAAAATTTAACTTTAGTGAGCCAAGCTTATGTATAACGTAAGTCCGATCGGGTTGTTTAAGCAAAATAGGGTCAGGCGCATAGAGCCTTTCGCCGGTATATGCATCGACCAGCGCAAGGGCGGGCTTTGTTTCTTGTGAAACCCGAAATCCGGCAGTGGCGTAATTCCTGCCATCGGTCCAATCGCGGTCAGCATAGGTCATGATATCGTCGCTACCTTGCTCCCGAATAAAGGTTTTCAATAATTTGGTAAGGCCTCCGACCACGGTACATCCACTTTTATAGCAAAAGCGCAGCAACTCTGTGGAGCGATAAGGGTTCAACTCCCGGGTCATTAGCCGGTGTCCGCTAAAAACAGCCAGGGCGATTAATTCATTCCGGTGGAATAATGCGTAGCGGTATTTGCCCGGAAGGGCCACATTCAGATGATGGAGACACTGGAAGTTAAGCGCTTCCTCTCGACTGACCCGGCGCACCTCGGTAAGCCGGGCATAAACACGCCCGGATCGACCCAAAAGGTGATCCAGGCGGCTTAATATTTTATCTTTTGCGCTATACCACAAATCTTCGTCCAGGTGCACCTGCCTGATGCCGGCAGGAGCCGGTTCTGCACGATGGACAACCTCTGGAGCAGCAAAGTAATAAACGATCAGAAGATCTTCTGCTGAAGATAACTTCAGCACTGTCCGCTGATCGGTTTGCATGAGCGACAAGGGCCTCCCGTAACGGCTTTCCAGGGTTTCCAGAAAGTCCGGAAAAAGCCGATGTCTGAGCTCCCCGTACACGCTTTAGTTTTTGACGGCTCTGTTTTTCACGTGTTTTTCCAGCCAACTGTCCATTTCCCACAACACATGCAGGATGGACTCTTTTGCCCGATAACCGTGAAATTCCTTCGGCAACAGGACTAACCGCACAGTTCCGCCATGACCTTTGATCGCATTGTACAGGCGCTCGCTCTGTATAGGAAAGGTTCCCGAATTTTCATCGTCCAACCCATGCGTCATCAGGAGTGGCGTTTTGATGCGGTCGGCGAAACTAAAAGGGGACATATCGTAATACAATTTCGGTGCTTCCCAGTAAGTACGCTCTTCTGCCTGGAAACCGAATGGTGTAAACGTCCGGTTATAGGCCCCGCTGCGGGCGAGTCCGGCTGCAAACAGGTCGGTATGGGCCAGCAGGTTAGCCGTCATGAAAGCCCCGTAAGAATGCCCGCCTACGGCTACTCGATTCCGGTCGGTGTAGCCTTGTTCTGCTGTATAATTGATAATCGCCTCGGCATTGGCCTTGATCTGCTCGACAAAGGTATCGTTCGGCTCCGTATCCCCTTCTCCTACAATAGGCATGTCGGCATTATCCAGGATGGCGTAACCACGGGTCACCCAATAGATCGGAGAGCCCCAGGACAGGCGCGTAAACCGATAGGGCGAGCCCTTTACCTGTGCGGCGGCCTGTTGCGATTTAAATTCCCGCGGATAAGCCCAGATCAGGGTCGGCAAGGGACCGTCTTCTTTTTTATAACCTTCAGGAAGATACAAGGTCGCGGTAAGCGTTACACCGTCGGCTCTAGGATAGGAAAGCTGTTCTTTCTTTACTCCCCTAAGACTTGGATAGGGGTCGCCGAAATCGGTCAGGGCATCGTATTTACGTCCCTTGAGGCTGACCTTAAAATAGTTGGGTGCTTCTTCCAGTGATTCCCGAGATACGATGACATATCCGTCGTTGTTGAAATACAGCGGATCCTCGTAATAAGGAGCGCGGGACTTAAACAGGGTATCTTGTTTGCCGGATGATAAATTCCAGCGCAATAAAAAGGGACGGTCTCCTTCCGGAGAGGCACCATTTCCTATGGTGAATACGATAGGTGCACTTTTACCATCAAACAGCAGTTTGGTTTTGCCGTCCGTTCTTGTCGACACGAAGGAACCGGGATCGCTGTAGCTATCTTCTGAGGATCGGTTAGCAATTTCTTTGATTGTTTCGCCAGTCTCCGGATTGATCAGCACCATCCGTTGCTTACGGTCTTTCCTCCAGCGTTCATGGGCAATGGCATAACGTTCGTTACCCCACTGGATGCCTGAAAAGCGGTATTGGCTTTCATATAATTTCTTTGGTTCTGCAGTGAATGGTGCCTCCAGCGTGTAGAC
>JBMDWN010000373.1:0-10345 GCA_048595275.1 Olivibacter sp.
CCGAAGTAAGCGGCAACCATAGGTTGGTCCATTACGCCATAGGCCGACGAGGAGCGGCTGAAGGCAGCCACGTCAATATCCCGGACATTGAGCTGGAACAGTTTCTGCTGTTGTTGACCGCTCTTCCCGGTGCTACCGTAGCTGAAGCTCATCCGGCTGGTGTATAATTCCGAAAGCGTTGAATCATTCTGTCTTGGTTCCCCCGAGGCGAATTCGAGGTTGGTCGAATACAGCCCTTCTCCGCTGGAGAAAATCCGGTCGGCTACTGCGCTGGGCTCCAGATTCAGCTCCGATCCGTATCGTTTATTGTGTTCACTGACCCGGTTATCAGCTTCTTGCTGCGTGGCCGCCAGCCGGATAGCGCGGTCCAGAAGCGCGATGTTTCCTTTAAAATGATCCCTGTACGTACCGGAGGTCGTGATGACTACGTCAATCCGGGGTCTACCGAGTTCCTCCGCCGGAATAACCTCTACATCCATCACCTGCCCCTTTTGGTTCCATACCGGACGAATACCCAGCAGCCACATAATTTCAGCTTCTGTCACACCGCCATTATGCGTAATTTCCGAAGACCATAAAACGAAGCCAGCTTTCTCCGGGATACGGCCCCGACCGTGCTCCTGTTCGAACTTAAGCAGCAGTTGATCGCCCATCTTTTTACCGATTTCCCAGGCCGCGCGGGTTGGAATGGTCCGGGTATTGACCGGTGCCGGATTTCTTCCAGATGGAAGGGATGACGGATTGCGTACGGGATCGTCGCTTGGACCGCTTTCAATATATCCGCCGTTTAACGCTTTTATGGTTTGCGAAAGCTCATTACCGGTCTGTTCCAGGAATCCCGAATACCGTTCTGCGTTCTGCGGACGAAGTGAATCCGGCTCCCCCTCAAGCATCTGGTTCAGCAGGTCCTCCCGAATTTTCCCTTTCGGCACTTGTCCGAGAATATGCCCGCCTAAAGCCGTTCGTCGTTTAGCGATTTTGCCGAGGTAGCTGCGGAGATCCTCAAAAAAGGCCTCACCGCCATCTTTACGTTCGACCGCCGGCCCCAGTTCGCGACTGTTGCCTAAGGAGTCGGACAAAAAGTAAATCCGTTTACCCGTCCGCTCTTTGATGGCCGGGTTAGTCGCCATAAACCAGTTTTCAACTTCGTCTCTTAGCTCCGCCAGATCCTTCGGCAGCGGAAGCGTCGCAATCTCATTCAGATACCCGATGGTCAGTGCACTGGCCCGACGTTTATTCTTTGACCCGGAGCCCGCAATTAGCGGGCTGAAAGTGATGTGTGGTAAATTGCCGATAAGCGCACCGTTCCAATCCTTAATAGAAGGTCCCTCCGCTTTACCGGGCATCAGCGACAGCTGGGTAAAAAGCGTTAAAAAAGCATCTGCTTTATAGCTTCTTTTCATCCATTCGTAAAAGGCCACGTACTGATGATGCGGCGCCAGTTCTTCTTCCTGCGTAATGGCATCCGGACGATCTTCTATACCCCATCCGGGATGGGGCGCAAGCACAACGTTACCAAAACGCAAGACCGGAATGCAGATCTCGCGGTCTTCACCAACACGACTGGTCATCAGCTTTCCGGGAGCTTCGCCCCACTGACGGATCAGTTGCTCTTTTAAGCCAGTTGGATAATTCTGCAACCAGGAGCGGTATTCTTTTTCGGCAATCCGGATGACTTCACCACCAGCTGCTCTTTCTTTTAAAGCCTGCGGAGCCCAGGTCCCGACATTGGACGCATGCTCAGCCATCTTCTTCGCCAGAACGTCATGAGGCGGAATGGGGTCCTCCCCTACGTCATATCCGGCCTGCCGGAGGCTGGTCAGCAGCGCTGCCAGACTTGCCGGAGCGTCGAGGTAAGCGTCAATATCGGCGCCGACATTCGCCTTTCCATTGCCTTCGCTGTAATAGGTAATGACAAGATGCTTATCCTTATTCGCTTTTTTCCGAAGATTAGCCCAGGCAAGAGCGCGTTCGATCCGCCAGTCAACCTGCGCCGGGACCGGGACGGTGCTGCGAAAACCCGACGCATCGTCTTCCATAGCTCCAATGATCATCGGCTCAATCACCCCATCCCGTTCAGAGAAGTATAGGCGATCGCTCATTTCCGGTGCCAGACCGCCCGGGTCGCGGATCCAGCTAGCCGTATCCTTATAATAATGCACCAGGGCACCCAATATAGGGACATTCAGTTTCCGCAAAGCTTCTACCCCCTGGTCGGGATTGCGGAAATCCATCGACATCCCCCCATAACAAACAACATCTACCGCACTTTTACCTTCGAGCATGAAAGCATCATCAAGCTGGAAGCCGCTTTTAGCCATAAACGGAACCGGTATAGCCCCCCGCTTTTCGGCAGCCTCCACTAAGGCGTCGATATGCTTCAGATCCTTTTTTACGTAGGACGATTGATAGAAAGCCAGACCGATCACCGGTGTAACCGCTCGGCTACTGTCTTGCCGCTCAATAGCGGTACCTTTTCTGCTCTGGTACCACCGCAGGTAATCGGTCAGGTCAGCAAAAAGAGAATCGCTCTCCGAATGATAAAACCCACGCTCTGGAAAGACCTGAGGTGGCTGAACTGCTCCTTTTCTATGGAAAAGGCGCTTGGCGATGAACGATAACATGCGCCGGTAATTCTCTTCGTTACCGTTTTCCCAATATCCTTCCAGCTCTTTCAGGAGAGGCCCTGGAAGGTTTCCTTCCCCAAGCGGTGTGAATAGATAGCCCACTTTTGTTTTCTGCGACAGGGCGCTGAGCTCCTCCTGCATGAGCGAAACGCGGGCACCAAGCGATTCCAGAAGGACCAGATCATATTTAGACAACTCCTCCAGGTTGAAGGTTTTTACTTTGGTCTGCTCGTTCATGCCGTAGAGCGCGACCTCCAGT
Source organism: Olivibacter sp. (assembly GCA_048595275.1). Classification (GTDB taxonomy): domain Bacteria; phylum Bacteroidota; class Bacteroidia; order Sphingobacteriales; family Sphingobacteriaceae; genus Olivibacter. The sequence continues at coordinate 2,887 of JBMDWN010000373.1, forward strand.
GTATCTCCAAGGCTATTGGCTGCCTGCCTAAGCAGACCGGGTTCTTGCTCCAGGTGCGGCGAGACGATCGCAACCTTCGGCCGCTTTTCGCTTTCGCAGGCCTGGAAAACTAAAACACTCAACGCCAGTCCAAGCAACAGCAGTTTATTCGGTATCCGGAACATAAATGACTTCTCCATTTTCAAGCTGATAAGCCGTACCGAGACGGACGCCAGCTCCGCTGCTTTGCTTATCGCTTACGCGGCGTTTGATTATTCTATCGTCCTTCTTTTCAATCATTTCAATGTTGCCTTCCGCATCTTTTCTCGTCAGCGTCCAGTCGCTGTCTTCCGACAAAAGCTGCTGGCTTGACAAGAGTGTAAACAGCGCAGCAATTACCGCTACAATGAAGGCAATACTGATGTCAAACAATTGGGCTACCGCAGCCACCGGATCATCCTCCGCTACTTCCGCTTGCTTTACAATCCTATTTCTCAAAAACCTCACGGGACCCTCCTTCCTTTCTATCCAGTAATTTCTGCTCGGCCAGCGCTGCAAGCCTGTAGGCATCTTTCTCTTTCCAGCGCGTTCTAACGTGCACAATGCTGAAGGCCAACCCGCCGACGACCAGGCCGATCACCGTTGTGGAAAAGGCGGTGATCATTTGCGAAGAAAGACTGGTCAGGTCTCCACTTGCCAGCCCGCTCAGGGCTCTGGCCATAGGCGTGAGCGTGCCGATAAGTCCCAGGGTGGGACCCATTTTAACCGCGTAGCGCGCCCGATCCAGCCGCTTCTTTCCAGCCTGCTCTGACTCTTCCAGTAGACGTTGCAGTTCCAGCTCCAGCATCCCGGCCGACATGACCAAAGGGATTTTAATCAGCTTGTTGTTAAAAACGACTGCAGACACATCCGGATGCCTGAGCCTGATCCAGCTTTCTTTTGTGAAGGCGCCCAATTCAAAAAAAAGGAGTAGCAGCAGCATCAGCAATCCGGCAATAACCGGATAAAAGAAAAGGGTACTCAGTACATATAAGGCATGTTCGATGGTTTCCATGATTCGTGTGTTAAAAGTTTACCGAGTAACGGAGCCTGAAGGCTCTTCCGGCCATGCTGAAGCCGCGCTTCTCGTAGTAATTCTCGTCTGTGAGGTTACTCAACTGGAGGTTGATCCAATGATTTCCAAACATACGATAGCTGGCCGCCAGGTCCAGGGTCATAAACTCCGGGTAATACACCAGGGGGCGGCGTGGTTCGCTGAAGTCGGTATCCCAGCGCCGTCCGGAATAACGACCAGTCAGCCTCAAACTGAAATCCCTGTTGTTGGCATATTCGACACCATAATTGACGTTGGCCGTAGCCACATTGGGGATGTCCGTAGCCCGTTCAGAGCCGTCGGCTTCAAGCGTGATGTCCTCTGCCCGGAACGTACGGGTAAGGTTCGTAAACAGGCGGACCGAGTATCGATAGTCTACCAGTGCACCGAAATCATAACTGGCGGTCAATTCCATGCCCCTGATTCGGCTTTGATTGGCATTGAAGTAACGCGTTACGGACACCACCTCTTCTCCATCAACTTGCTGAGGTGTGGTGGGCGGCGCAGACGCAAAAGCAATCCGATCCCGGACATTCGTATGAAAATAAAGCAGGTCCGCGATGACGCCTCTCCGCGGTTCCTGATAGCGCAGCCCGACTTCCTCCGACCAGGAACTTTCGTTTCTCAGGTTTGGATTCCCCTGGGAGAGCGAAATCCGCCCGCTTCCGCGCCCCGCAATAATATCGCCGGCCACCTGCACGGCATCTGGCGTAACAAAAGCCCTGCCTATGCTGCCGTGGGCTACCAAATGGTTCAGGATTTCATATTGAAGACTCAGGCTGGGACTGAAAAAGCTGTTATGCCTCGTCCTGGGATTCAGCTCCCGGGTATATTCGGGGGTTTCGTAAGTGGCAAAACCGGGCAGGTCCAGTCGCAATCCCGGGTTTACGCGCAAGCGTGATTCTAGAAAACTCAGGTTGCCTTGCGCATAAAATCCATTCGTAATGATGGCAGCATCCGGGGCGTTCGCCGTCCGTTGCTGATAACCATTCACCGGTGCAGCATGGTTTTTAACCTGGGAAGAAGCATGGTTGTAATCATAGCCCACAATCAGCTGATGGCTTCCGAGCGTCAGGGCATCCCGAAGTTGGGCACCATACCATTGGTAATCGTTGATGTTCATGAGATAAGGATCCTCCACCACTTCACCCTGCGGTGTCCTGACCACAAAACTGGTCGATCTTTCCCGGGCATAGTAAAATCTGGCTTGAAGATTATGCCTGCCTTCCTGACCGGACAAGCTGAACTCCGTGTTATTCCGGTCAATGTCTTTCAGCCCTGCCGCCAGTACGCCGGAAGCAATGTCGCCGGGGGATTCCACGTTATCCGCACGGAAGCCGGTGGCGTAAACGTCGGCACGCCAACGCTCGTTGAACTGGTAACCCAGCCTGGCCGATCCGGTGTAGTACCCATATTTCGTGTTCGGCCTGTATTCACCGTCGCCCCGGCTGTCGCTGATCAGGGAATCACGACCATCAGAAAAGCGATAAAGCGCCTCGTCAGCGCCCAGCCAGTTCCTGAGCAGGTTTCCATCACCCATCCGGAAATTGGCATCCCGTTGAAAATAAGTAGCGTTCGCATCGAAATCGAGTTTATTTGTCAGGTTACCACCCAGTGATGCACTGACCTGATAAGTCTGAAAGCTTCCATAATCGGCGAAAGCCTGTCCGCGAACCGGTCCTCGGCTTTGAGGCGTGATGATGTTAACCACCCCTCCCATGGCCTGAGAGCCGTATAGTGCAGAGGCCGGGCCTTTGAGCACTTCAATCTGTTGAATGTTGTTGAGGTCAATCGTTCCCAGATTGGTCGTTCCCGCCGGACGACCATTAATCAGCAACAGGGTTCGTTGTGTGAGGCCGGAAAACTGGGGACGAAATCCACGAAAGCCCACCCCTGAAAGAATTCCCGGATACTGGATAACGTTTACCGCCGCTGTCTTTTTGAGGACATCCGTCACATCCAGCGCCGGCGTTCGGTTAATATCTTTCATGGAAATGACTTCAACTTTTTGCGGGATATCCCGCAGTCGTTGTGGCGTACGTGCTGCTGTCACCACCACCTGGTCGAGAATCTGGTTTGGTGCCTTTACTGAGGCAGAATCCTCCTGAGCCATAATGCCTTGATAAAAAAGGAGGAACGTAAAAAACAAAAGGGGTTTAAGTTGTCTGTTCACTTGTTTTGCAATTGTGTTGCAAATATATGGAAGACAACATTAAATGCAATTATGTTGCCATAAAAATAATTCCTTTGCTTTATCCGGGCGCGGCAGTAATTTCTATATTTGCAATTATATTGCAATTAAAATATACTATGAAGCGTGTCCTGTTAACTGCTATCAGCTACTTTCTGGTTCAACCCCTAATCGCTCAACCGTTTCGGCTGACAGAGCTGCTGGAAAGTGAAAAAAGTTTCAAGAGGGATACTTCCTTTGTCCTGCACTCGGGCGACGGGGTTCAGGTAGAAATACCCGCAACATTGATAAGCGGCGCTGTTAAGGGTCCAACATTCACTATAATTGCGGGTTTACATGGGATGGAGTACCCATCGATTTTATCGCTCCTGGATTTCCGCGCATCGGTTGATCCGGAAAAATTAAGGGGAAACCTGATCATTATACCCATCGCAAACGTGCCCTCATTTTATCAACGCACGCCATTTGTTAATCCCCTCGACCAGGTCAATCTGAACCGCGTTTTTCCAGGCAGCAGCTCCGGTACAATTACCGAGGTGATGGCTGACTTCATCACGCAAGAAATTTTTAGCGCGACCGATATCTTACTGGATATGCACGGTGGGGATGTAGGCGAAGATTTAATTCCCTTTGTCTGTTATTATGAAAACGAGGAATTTCCGGAGCAAACCCGTATGGTGTCCCGTTTAAGTGAAATCAGCGGTTTCAATACTATCGTTTCCTATCCCTACGTTCTTCCACGGGAAGAACCAGCGATGTACGCCTTTAAGCAAGCTGTGAGGCAGGGAATTCCGGCGCTCAGCATAGAAATAGGCGGCCTTGGCAATTGGGAAAAATCCGAAATAACGTTGGCAAAGGGTGCCATATGGCGTATGTTGAAGGAGCTCAACATGTATGACCCACAAGGCGTGAGGTCATCTGATTCCGTAAAAAACAGATACAACCAGCAATCCTATGTCTCCGCACCTGAGCAGGGAATATTTTACAGCGATGTAAAAGCCGGAGATCAGGTCGAGAAAAACACGGAAATCGGTTTCATTACCGATCTTTTTGGCAACAAAACTGCAACCATTGTCGCTCCGACGAGCGGTGTTGTGTTGTACAAAATATCATCTCCTCCGGTAAATAAGGGTGAAACCATGTTCTGTATCGGTTTCAACCGATGACAGGCAATCTACTTTCCGAAGAATTTTTTTACAATCATCTTCGAAGCCACCTCGCCAAAATCAAGACCCGAATAATCCGGATTGTAGCCCCCGATATAGGGAACAGCCATCATAAAGATCCGATCGTTCACCTCCCCTTTTCCATTGACCAGTTGAAAGTTATCGTTGATCCGGACCCCGGGAACTGAAAGATAATAGTCGTCTGCAACCCTGCTGACGTCCTGATCGCCGGCGTTCATCTCCCGTTCCCCTGTCTGTCGATCCCGGAATTTTAATGTAGCCGGACTAATGATCTCCTGGGCTAGCAAAGTCTGGTAAGGCAGTTCCTTCCAGGAAAGATGTGGCTGACCAACCGCATCTATGAAGGTTTCGAAGAATTGCGCGATGCGATCTCCGGAAGCATCCGTATACACATAGATGACCCCGCCGGTTTCCTCATTGACCCGGATATCGCTATCCTCTCCCACCGCTACAATATCAAGCACTCCGGCCCGATGCAAGGCCAGCAGCTCTTCCACGGACGTTTGCGGCGTAAATGCAATAATAACGGATACAAAGGGCATCAGGGTAGTTTTTAGCCGCTGCATATCTTCCGCTGAAAAATACTTTGCCGGGTAATTCATAGCGAAGCTCAGGTTGGCAAGCATCTCCTTCCAATGAATGGGTCGCTCGCCTGCGATAGAAAGATGCGCTTCGCGAAACTCCATGGCCAAGAGCTCGAAAGGCGGAAACTCTTCCCGGAGATCCATCATTCGACCAACAAAATCCTCCATATTGAGATCTTTTATGCTTTCATAGAAATCTGGCTGCTGGGCTTTCAACGGATTGAGGAAACACTTCTCATAAACATAATCCAACGGGAGAAAGCCATCATTGGCTTCCCTTCCTTGCAGGATTTCCGCTTGATCCAATGCCGCATGCTTCGCCGGAAAAGGATCTTTCAGATGAAACCGAACTGCTGGCAGCAAACCATTCCTGGAGTGTATAAGCATGGAAAATTCCGGACTTTCAGCACTTCTTTCAAATACGAGCTCACCTTCATTGGAATGAAAGAATTTCCCATTTGCCCTGGCCAGGGTCCGAATGGCGTCAATAGCCGTTAACGATGCGCCTTTTATCGCAACCGGATGGTTAAACCTGCCGGACAACTTGGATGGTGGATAGGGCGAGTCGTAATAGCCGTTAACCTTCCCTTCGTAACGGATGGGCCAGTAGTGTCCGGTACAAATAATTACTTTTTGATATTGCAAAACTTCCCCTGTAAGCGTAGATACAACCACCACATCGTCTACCGGATTATCTGCCAGATCAACGACCGTAGAGCCCAAACGCAAGGTTACATGAATATCCGCTGCGCTGGCTTCCGCGATGAGCTGGCGGAACTGATCGCCAAGATAATAGCCAAATAAAATTCTCGGAAGCGTCTTGTATTCATGAAAATGTTCCGGATCCAGATCGAAGCGTTTCAGCAAACCTCTGTCCGCTGCCTTTACCCAGTCCGCCAGTGAGTCGCTCATATCCGGGATTTCATTTCCCGAGACATTGGTTATGTGTTCGTCCGTTGCACCCAGCTCGCCGTACGGCATTCCCTGTCCCAGGTATTGATTCTTTTCAAAGATATCGATGCTGAGCCCGGCCTGTCCGGAGCGAATAAGATTTTTGAACATAAGCAATCCGGTAGGGCCACCGCCCAGGATCGCAATTTTTAACCGCTCGTCCATGTATGTGATGTGTGTGTGATTCCCTCCAGAAACAGGTGCCAACGATAAAAGTTAGCGCTGGTTTCATTGAAATTTTCCGGCACCGCGTCCGGCACCGGAAAAAATCAAGTTACCTTAATATAGTTAGGTTGTACTGAAGTTGTCGCGTTTGAGAAGTGAATCCGGCCTTAATGCTCTTTAGAGGCCGCCCGGTGTCGCAAACGCTACAGCCTGAACAGCGGGAAATCAACGAAAAACGAGCGCACCCGCCGTTCACTCCTGCTTCGGTAAAGCAGGGATCAGGTATGGGTATTCCTTAAGTATCGTTCGGGAATTTCTAAGGGGATGGTCATGTCTGAGTCGCAGCTAAAGCAGTCCTGGGGTGCTGCAGGTACCCCCCAGGGGGGCTGCTCTTCTCCGAAGCTTTTCCCGACCTTATTTTTTGCCAGGAACAAACTTTCGCTTCCACACCCGCCCATAGCATTCCGCAATTTCTTCAAGGGTGAAATAGTCTGGTGCTGATCCGCCAGCGGCCGGGCACGGCAGGCGGGATGCGCTTTATTACGATTGAAGATGAAACGGGCGTGGCGAATCTGGCGGTCTTTGCCAGTCTGTTTGAAAAGTACCGCGAGGAGATCCTGTATTCGCAGCTGTTGATAGTTGACGGCAAAGTGCAGAACGAAGGTCAGGTAACACATGTGGTGGCCCGGCGCCTGCACCGGCTGGATAACCTGCTGGGCCTGCTCGGTCCGAAAGAGCAGCAGCAGGCGGACCTGCGAACCTTGGCGCATCCGGATGAAAAAGACGGGGAAATGTTTTCGGCTAAGAATAAACGGACACAGGTGAGGCATGAGGGGCAGATGGAATTGTTTCCGAAAAGACGGAATTTAGGTAAGGGTTTGGTTTTTTGGCACAGGCTTTGCTAACTGCATAGTAGGTTTAGGTTGATTAATATAAAACCCGGTACATCCCCAAAACGTATCGGGTTTTTTTATTTGCATATCCTCTATACAAGAAAACCTTAAGATTAATGAGATCGATTCCCTAACACTCTGATAGTATTTTGTGTAATAACGAGACGGAAACACTAAATTTAAAAATTCCAATTCATTACTTTAGTTGCTACTCAATCTAAACCATTGATTATGGAAAATAAAACAGCCTGGACGCGTTCGCAAAAAGCCCTATTAATATACGGATCTATATTTTTTATCCCTACTGTCCGGGTAAATTTGAGTCGGCACAAAAAAGTCGTTCAGTGCTTTTCCAGGAGGTGTTTTCTGTCTATGGTCGATAGCATAGTCATGTCTGAAAGATCTTTAAATGACAT
>JBMDWN010000374.1:0-2637 GCA_048595275.1 Olivibacter sp.
ATGCCTTCGTTGAATGTATAGTCCTGCTCCACTGCGCTGTCCATCGCAATAAAAGGTCTTCCATTCAATGTAAACCGGGCATGTACAACCTCTGCCGGGACCTGGATCTGTCCTTCTTCGTAATGGCTCACCGACTTGATCTTCGAGTCAGGGAATAGGGACATGTAAAAATCCATGGCCCGGGAAGCTTCTCCCTGATGATCGCCGCAAAACATAAAAAGGGGTACAATCGAATTTTCTGCTTGATCTGCTGACGTCAGTGTTAACTGCCAGCTTATACCATAGGCATCTTCAAGCCATCCATAACGCGCACTCCAATCATATCTGCCCAAATCCATCAGTACTTTTCCCCCAACGCTGAGCTTAGCCCAGGCACTATCCAGTTCCTCTTGCGATTGAAAACTCGTGTAGAAGGAGATGGAAGGATTTGGTCTTGTGAAAGATCCTCCATCGAGAAGCATGAACTCCTGTCCTCTTATCGAGAAGTAGCGGACCAGACGATTCGAATGGATCAATTTGAAGTCCTCAAAAACAGAGGCATACAATTCAACGGTCTCCTCTAATTTTCCATTAGACCAGAGACAGGGATAAATTTTTGATTCCATAAAATCAAATTTAAGAGGGAAATGAATACCTCAAGCGGGTGTATTTTGCCAATCTGGAGGGTCATTTACGCCCAAAGTTATCAAGAGATGAAGATTTCTTTGTATATTCGAAAAGCCATGTACATATTCGGCGTAAATCACCCTAACAACTGTTCTATGCGATCATTTTTCAAAGCAAGTGCCCTTTTTCTTTTAGCGATGTATGCAGGATTTAGCTGTAGCGCCAAGTATCGAACCTCTATTAGTTTGTCCTCCGATACAACAGCCAGTGAACAGGCTTCATCTGCTATCAAACTGTTGAAAAAGCATCCGAAGGTCATAAAAGCTGTTGAGCTTATTTTAGAGCTAGAAGCGGAGACACGTAAAAATCATATCCTGCTCACGGAAATTCCTGCACCTCCGTTTAAAGAAGAGAAAAGAGCCGCTAAGTACGCGGAAATGATTCGTCATATTGGTGCAGATTCGGTTTGGATTGATCAGGAAGGCAATGTTATCGCTTTGCGTAAAGGGAATGGAACGAGTGATAAGGTAATAGCGATCGATGCGCACCTGGACACCGTTTTTCCGGAAGATACCGATGTCAGTGTCAAGTTTTCAGGCGATACACTCCGAGCACCCGGCATTGGCGACGACACCCGTTCTCTTGCTGCCTTGCTAACTGTACTCAAGGTTATGAATCAATCTGATATCCGGACGAAGGACGATGTTCTCTTTATAGGCTCCGTAGGCGAAGAAGGTCAGGGTGACCTGAGGGGTATGAAATACCTTTACCATGAAAGCGATCTTAAACCTGACGTACACATCGCGCTGGACGGCACTGCCATTAATCGGGTTGTAAATGGAGGTGTAGGTTCTCACCGGTATCGGATTGCCTATAAGAGCAACGGGGGGCACTCGTATGGAAGTTTTGGTATGGTCAATGCCCATGTCGCCATGGGAAAGGCTATTAGCTATTGGGCAGATGCGGCTGATGCTTATCTTCAGCAGAAAGGTCCTAGAACGACTTATAGTGTAAGTGTTCTGGGTGGTGGAACTTCCGTGAACTCCATCCCTTTCGAGTCCTGGATGGAGGTCGACATGCGTTCCGAATCGCAAGAGCGTTTAAAGGTTATTGATTCTATGCTGATGACGTCCCTTAACCGCGCTTTGGACGAAGTCAATGCGGCGAAAACAAGAGGTAAGGATTTGAAACTTGAGGTAAAGATGATGGGCGACCGTCCATCCGGCATGCTTCCTATCGATAACTCATTGGTCCAGCATATGATCGCTGTGATTGAATCTCAAAATTTGAAACCGATACTGAGTTCGAGTTCGACAAATTCTAACGTCCCTCTCGCGCTGGGTATTCCCTCCATCACTATAGGAAGTGGTGGTATAGCCGGCGGTGCACATTCGCTAGACGAATGGTTTGTGAACTATAATGGGCACAAGGGTATTGAAAGCGCACTTTTGATATTACTGGCAGAGGCTGGTACAGCTCCCTGATGACTACCTTAAATGGGCCATACGGATTTTATCAAAAAAACACCCCTTCAAATCCACATTACATGTTAATTAGGATCCCCAAACGTAAGCATATATTCTTTCAAAAGATCTAATAAAACCTCGCGCTCGGCCGTTACGTGCACTAACAGACAGACTGACTTTTCATTTGGTTGCATCTCGCCGTTGAGCTCCGCCATTTCCATAAATGCATTAAGTATAGCAATACTTCCGGAAGGGTTTGTATCTGTCAGACTACCTTGGTCAAATCCGTAAATCTCGCTTAGACTGTTATGGATAGCGTCAATTTTACTTCTTGCATCCTCAATGGCGCATAGTAAGAAATTTCGGCGGTCATCGATAGTTAAGTCGTCGTTTAATCTGAAATTTTTTTTATAAACGGATAGTACATCACCTTTAATGGATGCGGCGGTTAAAAAAATTTGGTCTATCTTCATGGATTAGTTTTTAAAAACACCAAAATATGTCGCAAACGATACAAATACAAATTTTCAATAAGTATAAATAAAATTTTATTATAAATAAATCG
>JBMDWN010000375.1:0-7145 GCA_048595275.1 Olivibacter sp.
AGCGAGCTCTGGGAGGGGAGCCTGATCAGAGGACCTTTTTCCCTGGGGGATGAGTCGGTTGTCAAAATGGGCGCTAAAATTTACAGCAACGTTACCGTAGGCCCGGGCTGCCGGGTCGGCGGGGAGTTGAATACTTCGGTCATCTGGGGGAACTCAGCCAAAGGGCATGAAGGTTATATGGGCAACTCCGTGATCGGCGAATGGTGTAACTGGGGGGCAGATACCAATAATTCTAACCTGAAGAACAACTATAAAAATGTTCAGCTCTACGATTACAGCTTTGGAAAAAAAAGAGATACCGGTCTTCAGTTTTGCGGAACCATCATGGGCGATCACGTCAAATGTGCGATCAATACGGCCCTGAATACGGGTACTGTTGCCGGAGTAGGGGCCCACGTTTTCGGTGCAACCTTGCCGGCTTCGCACATTCCTTCTTTTTCATGGGGGAACGGAACCGAAGCGGGATCCTTTCAGCTGGAAAAATTCATCGCAACGGCGGAATTGGTTTTTGCACGCCGTAATCGTACATTTGACGACACAGAAAAAAATATCATTAAACACGTTTACGAACACGAAACAGGTAAACATAAAAGCAGTTAATTATGCGGAAAAAAATAGTGGCCGGAAATTGGAAAATGAACATGGACTACGAGCAGGGTATCAGCCTGTTCTCCGAGGTGTCCAATATGGTTTCAGATGAAATTACGAATAAACAGGAAGTGGTTGTCTGCAGCCCTTTCATTCACCTGCATCATTTGGTAGCGCTTTCCAAAGATAATAGTCGCGTACACATCGGCGCACAGAATGCGCATCAGAAAGAGTCCGGAGCGTATACCGGTGAGATCTCTGTGAAGCAATTGAAATCTGTCGGTGTAGAATACGTGATTCTCGGGCACTCGGAACGCCGGGCTTATTTCGGAGAAGACAACGCGCTGCTGGCTGAAAAGGTGGACGCTACTCTGAAAGAGGGGCTGAAGCCGATCTTCTGCATCGGAGAAACCAAGGATGAGCGGGAATCCGGAAAATTCTTTGATGTGATCCGCAAACAGCTTGAAGAAAGTGTTTTCCATCTTTCGGAGGAACAATTCCGCAATGTAGTACTGGCTTATGAGCCGGTCTGGGCTATCGGAACGGGTCTTACGGCTACGCCTGAGCAGGCGCAGGAAGTACATGCCTTCATCCGGAAGACCGTAGCGGAAAAGTACAACGATTCAGTAGCAGACGACCTGACCATCCTTTATGGCGGCAGCTGTAACCCGCAGAACGCTCCGCAGCTGTTCGCGCAGGCAGATATCGACGGTGGTCTGATTGGAGGGGCCTCCCTGAAATCCCGCGATTTTGTAGACATCGCTAAAGTATTTAATTAATGAAGTACAGCGTTGTCCGCTTCTCCATTCCTGCCGCCGAAGAGTGGCAGCTTGATTTGTTCAGGCAGCAATTGGCCGATTATGGCTTCGATACCTTTGAAGATACGGAGCTTGGTTTCGATGCCTATATCGCTTCTGCGCAGCTGGATCCTGGCGAACTGGAGGGGCTTTTGCTGAATGCAGAACTTCCCGCCGGCCTGCGCTATGAGACGGCCGAAGTCGAGCCTGAAAACTGGAATGAGTTATGGGAGAAAAATTTTGAACCCATAACCATCGGACAACGCTGTTACATTCGCGCACCTTTTCATGCACCAAAACCCGAAATTCCCCTCGAATTGATTATTGAGCCCAAGATGGCTTTCGGGACGGGGCACCACCAGACCACTTACCTGATCTCCGAAACCTTGCTGGATTTGCCGGTGAGCGGCTTGCGGGTACTGGATATGGGGAGCGGAAGCGGAATTCTGGGCATCCTGTCTGCGAAGAGAGGAGCCAGGGAAGTGGTGGCAATAGATTACGATGAGATCTGTACGGTTAGTGCGGTCGAAAATGCCGGGATGAACGGCGTGACGCTGGAGGTATTCACGGGATCTTCAGAAGCTATTCCGAATCCTGCCTTTGATTTAATACTGGCTAACATCAATCGAAACGTCATCCTGGAACAGCTTAAAGATTACGCGAATGCGCTCAAGACCGGCGGAGAATTGCTGTTGAGCGGTTTTTACGAAGGGGAAGATGAAAGACGCATTCTTGAAGCATCCGATAGGCATGGATTTGAATTAATTCAACGCAAAACCAGGGATTCCTGGTGCATGCTGCACTTAAGAAAACACTAATTTTTTCCTTTTATAAGCAATTGTGAATTTATTTCGTACATTTAGCACATTGAGATGCTAAACCTACCAATTAACTTATAATCTGGTCGTCAAGTCGACTTCTGAGCTTAAGAAAAAACGAAATAGAATGAAATCCCTGGGAAAGAAAATTAGACTGCTGAGGCATCAGCACGGTTGGAGTCAGGAAGAAGTTGCTAAAAGACTGGATATTTCTATTCCAGCTTTTTCGAAAATCGAAACGGGTATTACCGATGTAAACATATCCCGTCTTGAACAGATTTCAAGCTTGTTCAAAATCGAGGTTTCAGAACTTCTCAGCTTCGGTGAAAACGGAAAGCCGGGTCGGTCGGAGCATGGCCTTGAAGAGCTTTATAAACAGTTGCAGGAAAAGGATAAGCAGGTGATCGAGCTTCAGCAAAAGGTGATCGAACTTTATGAAGAACTGAGGAAATCTGAACACGTCAGGAACAACTCTACTGATTCAATTTATTAAGATAAACCGGTACCTAACTCATTATTCAAACGGATACCCATTGTAAGGTGTTTTTTACTGAAACGCGCCCCCGTAGCGTTATGAATGGACAGCATGTCCGCATTAAAATCGCCTACCCAGGAAAGCTCCAGCTCCTTATACTTATTTAACGGAAGCACTTCCTTTTTTAATTGTATAAAAAGAGCGGATTCCAGACCATGCTTTTGGTATTTTTTCTTCGTCCCCATGACTACTGCACGGAGACGGGTCATATTCCGGCGCCGGTTTGCGGCTAGCTTAAACAATCCGCGGAGGGTGATTTTTCCCTTCAGGGGTTTGATGAGCTGGTTGGCATCCGGCAATACCAGTAGAAAAGCAGCCGGGTCGCCGTTCACGTAGCTGAACCAAATGAAGCGCTCATCCATGATCAGCTTCATCTTTTGAAAGCTTTCATGGATAGTCTGCTCATTGATGGGATGGAATCCTTTGAAATCCTGCCAGGCGTCGTTATAGATTTCCACAAAATCAGCTCCGAATTCCCTGATTTTACTTTTTTTAAATTTCCTGAACTCGTAGCCCGGCTTAGATTCCACCCAATTGGCGATCCTCTCGAAACGCTCCGGAAAGGGCTTGCTGACGGAAAGCACATTGGTGATTTGTTCGTATTCCGTTTCAAAGCCGAAACGCCTGAAGAGCGCCTCATAATAGGGTTTATGGTAATTCATTCCATAGGAGGGGGGGCTAAAGCCCTCCACTAACAAGCCCCAGTATTGATCGTTTTCACCGAAATTGATCGGGCCGATCATCACTTCCATATCAAATGTCTTCAGCCATTCGGCAGCGGTCGAGAATAATCGATCGGCTGCCTGCTGTCGATTGATGCACTCAAAAAAGCCTATGCCTCCGGTCTGACGACCGTTTATATTGACTTTCCGATAATTGATGAATGCTGCGATACGGCCAATGGCCTGCCCGCTTTCATCCAGCAAAATCCACCGTGCACAGGTCCCGAATTCAAAGTAGTGATTTTTTAACGGATTAAAGATTCGTTGAATTTCGACGTCCATGGGGCATACCCATTGCTCATCATCCGCATAAATACTTCTGGCTACCTCAAGAAAGGCTTTCTCCTGCCCACGATCCTCAACCTTTACAATCTCCATACGCTAATCTGCCGCTAACAAACATGTGAACGTTTACACTTCAACGTGTAAACGTCTGAAATAAAAAAAGCATTCAGGTCATATGAATGCTTTTTTACGATTTTATTATCGACTAATAATCGTCGTCGTCATCGTAGTCATCATCAAAATTTTCAATGTCATCCAATTCTTCCAATTCGAAGTCGTCATCGTCGTCATCGAAACGTTTCTTAGACTTCGGGTCTGCTTTGTCTGCCCCCTTTTTAAGGTTGCTCGATCCAATTTTGCTGTTTGTCTTCCTGGGCGTCTTCATGTCAATCGAAAAAAGCTGGTGTTCCTGATTCTACCTTTCTATGGCTTAAAAATACGAACGTTTTTAAAAATTCAAATCAAAAAAATATTCTTTCTTCGCCGGCTATTCCCGTTCCTCTCCGCCTATATTATTCTCCTCCCGCATCAGGTCTTTGATCTGTGGTAGTTCTGAAGCGTTCTTTAAACCGAAATAATCCATAAAGATATCGCTGGTGCTGTATAACAGCGGTCTTCCGACACGCTCCGATTTGCCGGAAATCTGTATAAGACCCTTTTCCAGTAGCTTTTGAAGGGAATAGTCTGAACTTACACCCCGGATCTGTTCGATGTCCAGTTTGGTGACAGGCTGGCGGTAGGCAACGATCGATAGCGTTTCCAAAGCGGCTTGACTTAGTCTTTTTGTGGAGTGCTGAGCCTGTAGCTGACGAATCAGCGGATGATACTCCTTTTTCGTGAGAAACTGATAGCCATTGTTAAGAAAAACCAGTTCCAGTACGCTCTCCGGCCGCTCGTAACGTTTCCGGATGTTGTCCAGCATATTTTCCAGCTCATCGTTGTTCAGCTCTTCACCGGTCGACTCCCGAAGTACCTGCTTCAGGTCGAATAACTCCAGGCTTTGCTCGGAAGCGAAAATGAGGGCTTCGATGAGTTGTTCCGTTGGATGTGAATCCGGCACTAATAGTTGATCTCCTGTTCGATAATACCTTCGGGAATCTCCCTGAAGTCGTATTTCTGCGTACGAAGCTGCGCCTCAAATCCAGCTTCCCGGATAGCATCCTGTATGGAATTGGCCGTAAACCGGTGCGGAGCCCCCGCAGCAGAAACCACATTCTCTTCGATCATGATCGACCCGAAATCGTTCGCTCCGGCATGCAGGCAAAGCTGAGCCGTCTTTTTGCCTACCGTAAGCCAGGAAGCCTGAATGTTCTTTATGTTGGGCAGCATGATGCGGCTCAGGGCAATCATTCGGATGTATTCTTCACTGCTGACCTGGTTGGTGATGCCTCTTACTTTTTTCAGCAAGGTGCCGTCATCTTGAAAAGGCCAGGGGATGAAGGCAATAAAGCCATAAGCGTCTGCTGGCTTCTCCGCCTGTACTTCCCGGATCCAGACCAGGTGCTCGAAACGTTCCTCGATCGTTTCCACATGCCCGAACATCATGGTAGCCGAGGTAGGCAGGTTTACCTGATGGGCGGCCCGCATAACGTCCAGCCACTCCTTTCCGCCGCACTTGCCTTTAGAAATTAACCGTCGCACCCGGTCGTTCAGGATTTCTGCACCGGCGCCCGGCAACGAATCCATTCCTGCCTCCTTCAGCGCCGTCAGCACGTCAAAGGCAGACATCGCTTCCAGTTTGCAGACGTGGGCAATTTCCGGCGGCCCAAGGGCATGTAGTTTTATTGTCGGGTATAAATCTTTAAGCGACTTGAAGAGATCGGTGTAAAAAGAAAGGCCCAGATCGGGATGATGCCCGCCCTGCAGCAGCAGTTGATCCCCGCCGTAACGGATCGTTTCCTCGATTTTAACCTTGTAAGTCTCGATGTCGGTAATGTAGCTGTCCGGATGTCCCGGCCTGCGGAAAAAATTACAGAACTTGCAATTGGCAATGCATACATTGGTGGTGTTAACGTTGCGGTCGATCTGCCAGGTGACCTTGCCATGGGGAACCTGTTGCTTGCGCAGCTCGTTCGCTACGTAACTCAATTCAGCCGTTGGCGCATGCTGATACAGGAACATGCCTTCTTCCTTGGTGAGGAAGTCGAAGTCGAGCGCGCGGCTCAGTAATGCTGTCGTATTCATGTTAACACAAATGTACGGAACATTTTAGCTACCTTTGCAACGCATTATGAAAAAGAAGGTTGCGTTTTACACCCTGGGTTGTAAGCTGAATTTTTCGGAAAGCTCTGCTATTGGCAGGCAATTTCAGGATGCCGGTTTTGAGCTGGCTTCTTTCACCGATGTGGTGGACGTCTATGTGGTCAACACTTGTTCCGTGACGGAAAACGCGGATAAGAAGTGCCGGAAGATTGTCAAGGAAGCCTTAAAATATTCTCCTTCTGCCTATGTGATCATCGTAGGTTGTTATGCTCAGCTCAAGCCACAGGAAATCTCCGGTATTCCGGGGGTTGATATGGTGCTGGGCGCCGCGGAGAAGTTCAACATCATTGAACACATCCAGGACCTTACTAAAAATAAAAAGGCGGTGGTTGCTAACGCACCGATCGAGCAGACCAACGTATTCATTCCTGCTTATTCTTATGGCGACAGGACCCGGACTTTTCTGAAAGTCCAGGACGGTTGCGATTACTCCTGTACGTTCTGCACCATTCCCCTGGCCAGGGGAGCAAGCCGGAGCGGCCGTATTGACGAAATTGTGGCGCAGGCCCGTGAGATTGCTGCTAACGGCACGCGGGAGATTGTACTGACGGGTGTCAATATTGGTGATTTCGGGCTTTATGACGGGGTCAGGGAGCATAAGCTGATCGACCTGCTTCATGAGCTGGACAGGGTTGAAGGTATTGATCGATATCGGATTTCCTCCATCGAACCCAATCTGCTGACGGAAGAGATTATTCATTTCGTCGCACAATCCCGTCGCTTCGTGCCGCATTTTCATATGCCGCTCCAGTCCGGGTCAAATCGCATCCTCGGTTTGATGAGGAGGCGGTATAAACGAGAACTCTATGAAGACCGGGTAAGGGCTATTCTGTCCGTAATGCCGGACTGCTGTATCGGCGTAGATGTGATTGTCGGTTTTCCGGGCGAAAGCGATTCCGATTTCATGGATACCTACCGTTTTCTCCAGGAGCTGCCCATTTCCTACCTGCACGTGTTCACGTATTCAGAAAGGGCGAATACCATAGCAACCCAGATGGAAGGTGCCGTGCCGGGACAAACGCGTTCAGAGCGCAGTAAAATGCTGCACATTCTGTCCGATAAGAAGCGCCATGCTTTTTACCGGGAGCATTTGGGTAAACAGATGCAGGTGTTGTTTGAGTCTGACAATAAAGATGGC
>JBMDWN010000376.1:0-7762 GCA_048595275.1 Olivibacter sp.
GTATGCGCTGCACTTTTTCCAGGTGCAGCATCTGTCCCTGATTATACGATTCCGGCATCTGCTCCGGGACGTGGCCACCGGCAAATCCGCTTGGATAAGAATTTTCATCGTAGATCCAGACTTCCAGCCCGAGCGACTTCCCCTTTTCCACCGTGTAGCTGTAAAGGTCCATCCATTTTTCAGAGAGGTATGGCGTGATCAGACCAGGCCGCGGATGTACAAAGACCCCGCCGAACTGTTTATCCCGGAAGTCCGTCAGCATACTGTCGATCTTTCCTTCATTGACCTCGGCATTCCAAACCCATAGCGGGGCAGAACCATAAGCCACCGTAGGCTTTCGGAATGCGTCGATAAAGTTATTGATCTGAGCAGGCTGCGCGGCACTTTGCATCACAAAGATGATCGCCGAAAACAAAAGTAGGGCTGAGCGTAAAAAGGGAGAATCTTTCATCATATCAAAAAATCAGTTTATAGTTCCCTGAGGTAAGGTTTATGGTAGAAGAACCGGACTTGACCGCTTCTCCGTTTAGGACGAGCGACTGCTGCGCTCCTTCCGGAAGAACAAGTTCTGCTGTTGAATTGAACGGAATTTCCAGGTTGACTTCTCGCTTGCCTCCCTGATGCCCCCAATGGACTTTTACCGGTCCGTTCAAACTCTCGTAAGAAGCCTTTACCCAATCCATCCCGTCCACAAAAGCCGGTTGAATCCGCAATTTATCGTAGCCAAAGTTATCGTCCTGCTGCCTTATACCGGCCAGGCCGCTGAACAGCCACTCCATCAGGTGCCCCAGCATCATATGGTTGTTCGATACAAACTTCAGCGCCGGCCAGGATTCGGTCAGTGCTGTAGCGCCATGTTTCAGCTGATAGCCATAGCCCGGCACGTCATCCCGGTTGTTCATTTCGAAAATTAACTGTGAGGCCCCGGAGGCTTCCAGAGCCCGGAGCAGGTAGCGGTAGCCGACATCACCCGCGGTAAGGGCAAGATTACCCTTGCGGATGCTTTCCTGAAGGTTCTGTTCCACCCGGCGCCGGTCTTCCTCCGGCACAATACCCATGTACAGCGGCATAGCATAAGCCGTCTGGCTACCGGTCGCATATAACCCGGTTTCCGGATCATAGAATTTCCCGTTGAAGGCCGCCCGGATTTTGGAAGCAAGTCCTTCGTATTTCGTTGCTTCCGCACTTTTACCCAAGGCACGGCTGATGTTGGCCAGCAGGCTCGCATCGTAATAATAGGTTGCCGTTGCAGTCAGGGCAATCGGCGTCAGTTGCGACACGCCGGGATTTTTCGGCCCCAGGTCGAACCAGTCGCCCAAACCATGGGATAAGATATGGCCTTCGGATTTGGAACTCAGGTAATCGAAATAACGTACCATCATCGGATAGGCTTTATGCAGCAGGGTACTGTCCCCATACCACTGATACAGGTACCAGGGAATGATGATCGAAGCACTTCCCCACTCCGGGGAATCGCGGAAGCCGCCATCAAAGGGAACGTATTCCGGTACGATATCCGGAACAAGGCCATTCGGCAGCTGACTCTCCATCATATCGTCGATGATTTTGCTGTAGAGCGGATAGATGGCGTAGTTGTATTGGAGCGATGAGCCGATCAGGTGTGTTTGCTCCAGCCAGCCCAGCTTTTCCCGATGCGGACAGTCCGTTGCCACGCTGGCCAGATTGCTTTTGATACCCCAGTCGATCAGGCTGTAAATCTCGTTAAACAAGGGGCTGGACGATTCGAATTCCCCGGTTTTAGGGGCACTATTGCGGGTGTGTAAAAGAGCGATCGACAGTTCCGGTTTCTTGCCGGAGCCGGCCTTTTCCACTTCCACCAGCGCATATCGGAAGCCATAATAGGAAAAACGAGGGCGCCACTGCTCTGTTGCTCCTCCTTTAACGATGTATTCGAAATAATAAGGATCACCGGAAGCCTTCTGGTAGGGCATCCCCTCATCGTCCAGCACTTCGGCCGGGGTGATGCGTATGCGGTCTCCTGCTTGCCCTTTTACGGTCAGTTCGACAATCCCGGAAGCATTTTGTCCAAAATCGTAGAGCATTGAATGGGCACTGATCTTTTTTTGATGCACCGCCTCGAAGCGCTCCATCACCCGGAGCGGATAATCGCTTTCGGATCTCATGGAACCTTTCGGTCCATTGCTGATTTCAACCGCCTTCCAGTCGGCGTCACGGAAACCGCTGCGATTCCAACCCGACTGTTCCAGCCGCGCGTCGTAATCCTCGCCCCCATAGATCGTGCTGAACTGAATAGGAGAAGGACTGCTTTTCCAGCTGGCATCGCTCAGCACCATATCCGTTGTGCCGTCTTCATAGTGAATAATCAACTTCGCCCGCAGCATCGGATAATCTTCTGCCCGGACCAGCTTCCGGTAGCGCTCCCGGTTGATGTAGCGGAAACCCGTTCCCACCCATGCCCCGAGCGCATTGGCTCCTTGCTTTAATTGCGCCGTAACGTCGTGCGTGTTGTAAAGGCAACGCTCTGCATAATTAGTCCATCCGGGAGCCAGGAAATCCTCTCCCAGTTTATCTCCGTTCAGGTAGGCTTCATAATGTCCGAGGCCGGAGATATACAGAAAAGCCTCCTTCACCGGTTTTTTCAATTCAAATTCTTTTCTGAATAATGGAATCACCGCCCGCTTCAATGCCTTTCCTCCAAGGTCGTCCCCGTTCAGGTGCACACCCGGAACCACGCGCATGGCAGGATCAAGCAATTCGTGGGCGATCCACTTTACATCTTCCCAATCGGACGCTTTCAGCAGCCCGGTCACGAATGCCGCAACCGGGCTCCAGCCGTAATCCTGCTTCTTGTCGTCCCACACCCTGACGCGCCAGAAATACTTGGTAGCCGACCGGAGTCCGGAGACCGTCAAGGGTATAAACTGCTGGCGTGAAGACTGCTGCTTACGGGAATCCCAGAAAAGGTCACGCCCGTTAAGCAGATCCAGGGAGTCCGTCGACACCTGGATCTGATAGGCCCCCTGAGCAGCTCCTTGCGCTGCAGACCGGACTTGCCATCCAAAGCGGGGCTGAACTACATCAACTCCTAGTGGGGCAAGCTTCTGTTCAACCGTCATTCGGACGTATTCGGCAGCCCGGACTTCACCGAGGTAAGTGCAAAAAATCAGCAACGTAAGGATAAAAGAATAGTTCATTTACGTTTTGGTTAGTAGCCTGGGTTTTGCGTCAACTGATCGTTCAGCTGCAGTTCCAGGAATGGAATTGGAAAGATAAGTCTTTCGTTGCTGATCTGGTAAGCATTAGACGCTAAATATCCATATAGATTCTTCATCTCCTGACCATGGGCGGTCATGACCTCAATGGCTTTACCGGTTCGGACGAGATCATGCCAGCGATGATTTTCAAAGGCCAGCTCCACTCTCCTTTCGTGCGCAATCAAGTCCCGCATAGAGCCCTGGTCTGCTGCCACGATCGCCTGCAGTCCTGCCCTACTGCGCACCTGGTTGACCAGCTGCGCGGCTTCCGCCGCGTTACCATTCTCATTCAGGCATTCCGCCAGCATCAGCAGCGTATTGGCGTAGCGATAAACAGGCCAGTTATCATCGGTATTCCGTTCGCGGCTGTGGGTATGGAGGTATTTCCGTACAAAGGGTTTAGCGACTTTCCCGGCGGGCGTCTGATAACCCTGGCTGTTTCGGACTGCCTCAATCACAAAGCTTCCATCCGCTGCGATGACACCTTCCGCAATACCGATGGATGGGTTCATCCGGCTGTCGCCCGCTTCGTAGGCACGCATCATATCCGGCGTGGGCACATTCCAGCCGCCGAAGTTGAGCGTATTGGAAAAAACGCCTGTAATCAGCTCCACGTTATTCGACTTCGGTATGAACCAGTAGGAAAACATACTTTGCTGCCCCTGGTCCCCCATCATAAATTGGATCTCAAAAAGCGACTCGACGCTGTTCTTATTACCCAGCTCATATACAGCAGAGTAGGAAGGCAGCAGTCCGTAACCCATGGTGGTAATGGAACGCAGAAGCGGTTCGGCTGCTGCATAATTCTGCTGCGTCATGTAAATTTCAGCGAGCAGCATCGTAGCTGCACCCTTCGTTGCCCTGCCGTTCTGAGGAAAAGTTGGTGGGGCCAGTTTTTCAACCGCTTCCGTAGCGTCTGCGATCACCTGGGCGTATACTTCCTCAACCGAAGAGCGGGGGATAAAGGCGTCCTCCTGACGTAGCACTTCGGTCAAGTGCAGCGGCACTCCGCCGAAATAGCGTACCAGGTTGAAATAATAGTAGGCCCGTAAGAACTTGGTTTCCGCGATGATCTGATCTTTCGCACTCTGATCAAAACTGGCCTCTTCGATGCGGTCGAGAATGGTGTTGGCGCGGGCGATGCCGACATAACACGTATTGTAATATCCATTCGACCACTGGTTTTGGGTATCGTCCAGGAAGTCGTCGATGTTCTCCCGGCGGATGATGTGTATTCCTCGATCGGGTGCGTAATAATCGTAATGCGTATTGTCGGAGCGCATTTCGCCCATCAGGTAGCCGCTTTCGTTAACGGTACTTCTCAGGACCTGGTAGACACCCGTGACTGCCTGACGGAATTGCTCTTCCGTTTCGTAAAAGTCGTTGGCATTGGCTTCTGAATCTGGCGTCAGATTCAAAAAATCTTTGTTACATGCCGAACAGATCAGCAGTCCGGCAAGCAGTAAATATGTTTGAAGCTTATTCATGTCATTCTGATTAAAATCCAACATTCAGACCGAAAGTGAAGGTTCTTGGAACCGGGTAGGTGGTTTGGTCTACGCCGATACGAAGAGGATCTCTGCCTTCTGCGTTTGACACTTCGGGATTCAGTCCCGGATAGCTGGTTAACATCAAGGCTTCCTGGATGCTGGTATACACCCGCATTCTTTTGAAAAACGGGCTGTTCCTCAGCGGCAGGGTGTATCCCAGCGTCACGTTTCGCAGTGACAGATAGGAAGAGTTATACACCCATCGGGAGTTGGTGAAACGGAAGAGTGCGGTGGTTCCCGTCAAGGTTCGTGGCACCTCCCCGTTGCCGGGGTTTTCAGGCGACCGCCATACGTTAGCCATTTCCTTGCGCATATTGAAGACCCCATCGATGTTCTCGGTATTTTCGTAGGTGGCATTCATCGTCTGCGCACCGACCCATCCGGCCAGCAGGAAGCTGAAATCCCAGTTTTTATAATTGAATGTATTGGTCATCCCGAAGATGAAATCCGGGTTTGGGTTGCCGATGAAAGTGCGATCATTGATGTCAATGACACCATCACCATTCAGATCTTTCATTCTCACCGTTCCAATCTCAGATGAGATGTGCTTAGGCTGCGTGTCGAATTCTTGCTGAGTCATGTAAACGCCATCGTACACATAACCGTAGAACATACCGATTGGATGGCCAACTGCTGTACGGTTAAAATCGCCCTGATCCCCAAAGCCACCGATCGGTGTATCGTTGGTGCCGAGTTTGAGGACTTTGTTCCGGTTAAAGGTGATGTTAAAATCCGTGCTCCACCTCAGCTCACCTGTGAGGTTTGTGGAGTTGATGGCCAGCTCATGACCCCAGAAACTGAATGAGCCAATGTTGGTTTGTATTGAACCGAAGCCCGATGATCTCGGCAATTCGATCGGATACAGCATATCATCCGTCCGTTTCGAATAGTAATCGTACGTTATGTTGATCCGGTTGTTGAATAATCCGAGTTCGAGTCCGGCGTCAAACTGATCGGTTGTTTCCCAGCCCAGTAGTGGATTTCCCAGGGAGCTGATGGCGAGACCCTGCGAAAGTGAACCTCCGAAAACATAATTAGTGGGGCCCATCAAAGAAATAGAGGTGTAATTCCCGATGTTAAAATTCCCGGTTCGCCCATAACTGGAACGCAGCTTCAGGAAAGAAAACGTAGCGTTATCTTTCAGAAAATCTTCGTCGCTCACGACCCAGCCGACAGAAACGGAAGGAAAGGAACCCCAGCGCCGGTCGGCACCAAAACGAGACGATCCGTCCCGCCGCATCGCCAGGGCTAAAAGATATTTACTTTTGTAATTGTAGTTCAGACGGGCGGTGAGCGACTCCAGTGACCAAGCCGCCGTTGCACTACTGGCACCTAATACGGTCGCGCCGGCGCTCAGCCAGGGAATATCATCGTTCGGAAAGTCTGTTTTGCTAATCGAGCTGCCTTCTGATCGGGCTTTTTGTGTAGAGTAAACGAGGAGGGCATCAAAATTATGGTTACCAAAAGACTTATTGTACGTCAACACATTCTCGTTTATCCAGGAATAATCGTTACTCGTATTATAAGCTCCTGTCGCGAGCTGCGGTGGTGCCACAAATAAGCCCCCGCCGGAGGTAGAGGATTGGAACTGGTTACGGGTTTGCCCTTGCATATCAATGGATACGCCCGTTCTAAAACGCAGATTATCTACGATTCTAACATCGCCGTTTACATTAGCGATAATTCGCGTCGTTTTGTACTTATCCAGCCGTTCTTTAAGCACGCGATACCAGTTCGGATTGGGAAACATTCCATAGGTATTCGTGGTCAACGGTAGGGAGCCGTCAGGATTAATGGCCGGAGAAATCGGACTGGTGATGAATCCCCCGTCAATGATCTGCCTTTGACCATCGGTATTGGTCACGTTGTTGTTATCCAGCTGCAAGGTCGGGGCAACATTGAGACGCAACGTTACCCGATCGTTCGGCCGGTATTCGTTATTTGAGCGAAATGAAAAGCGTTCAAAACTCGTATTGTGCAGCACACCCTGCTGGTTGAAATAGCCGAGGGTCGTTGCCGAGCTGAATTTCTCTGTATTGCCGTTGACGGAAAGCGAGTAATTCTGGATTGGTGCCCCCTGCCGGAGCAGGATACCATACCAGTCCGTTCCTTCGCCGTACTGTTCCGGATTGGCATAATCGGCTGGAATTTCTGCCCGGCCGGTAGCGGGGTCAACCCAGTTCTCGTAACGGATCTTATCTTCGTAGAAATTACGCTGCCAGGTCGCAAATTCCCGGGCGTTCATCACATCCGGGCGTCCACGCTGAGGCACATACTGAACGCCGCCATAGGTGGAGAAGTCTACATTGACGCCACCTTTACCCTGTTTGGTTGTGATCAAGACGACACCATTCGCCGCCCGGGAGCCATAAAGAGAGGTTGAGGCCGCATCTTTCAGCACAGAAAACGATTCGATTTCATCGGGATTGATGTTGTTGATCGCCCCGGTAATCGGCTGTCCGTCCACCACATAAAGCGGCGCATTCCCCGCATTCATGGATGCCGCCCCGCGGATCCGGATGTTCATCCCTTGTCCCGGCCGCCCCGTTGCCTGCGTTACCTGAACACCTGCGAGCCGCCCCTGCAGCTTTTGCGAAAATTGCCCGACAGGCAGATCCTTAAGTTCTGACGCCTCGATCTGTGCGATGGAACCCGTAACCTCCTTGCGCTCTTGCTTGCCGTAGCTGACGACCACTTCTGTGAGCGTCTGTGCGCTTTCCTTCATTTCGATGTTTAAACGCGACCGGAGATTGGACACCACCGTATCCTGATAGCCGATCAGTTTGAACACGAGACTGGTTCCCGGTTCTACCTGAATGCTGTAGCCGCCGTCTACACGGGTTGTTGTCCCCTGCCGGGTGCCCTGTATCAATACAGAGACCCCTTCTAAGGGCCCTTGCTGGTCGCTTACCTTTCCGCTGATGTTCGTCGTTTGCGCGTATAACGCAACGGAAGAGATCAACAGCGAAATAACCA
>JBMDWN010000377.1:0-13081 GCA_048595275.1 Olivibacter sp.
CGTTAAAATACTTGTCTCCTGCAGCGGGAACCTCTTTGTAAGTCGCGGTCTGTTGCATGGATCCGCCGATGGTGAGGTAGGCGGCGCCGGTGTAGTTAACGCTTACCGCATCCAGCAGTGCTTTCGTAAAAAGGAATTCCGGGACAACGGTTGTGGATGCGTTCGGGTTAACGTTCATATCCTCAAAACCTCTGTCGCAAGCACTGTATAGACAGGTTATTATCAGAATGGTTAAATATCTTAAAGGCCTTTTCATACTAAATGGAATATTAAAATTTGACGATTAGATTGACACCCAGGCTCCGTGTTCTGGGAACTCCGAAAGCTTCCAGTCCCTGCGCATTGCTGTTTGAGTAGCTCGATTCCGGATCGAAATAGCGGTTCTTTTTGTCTTTATAAAGAATGAACAGGTTACGCCCGACAAGGGATATGGACGCGTTTTGTATTTTAGCCCACTTAAGTTTATCCGTCGGAAGGTTGTAGGTAAAGATCAACTGACGCAACTTGATAAAGTCGTTATTGAACATAAACATGGAGGTGTAGAACTTATCGTTATCGTAGTACGTGTCGATATCTTCCGGGGCCCAGGTTTTGGAGAAGTCATTTCCGTTCTGATCAACCCCTTCTACGGTCAGCCCTGTACCTCTTCCGGGTAACGTTTCTTCCGGTAAACCAAAACGATAGGCATATTGATACATATTGGAATACATGGTGCCTCCGAACTTACCGTCGATCAGAATATTGAGCGAAAAGTCTTTATAGCGAAAGGTGTTGTTGAAGCCCATCAGCAGCGGCGGAACACCGAGTCCAATCTCTTCCAGTGGTCCGCGAACCGCGTAGCCGCTTTCTGAATTGTAGACCACTCTGCCTGCTTCGTCGGTCAGTTTTCGGTAGCCCCACAGGGTTCCGTAAGGACTGCCGACTACATTTCTAACGCTTCCGCCGCCCACACCGTCGCCCACCACGATGGCGTCGAGTCCATCTGCCAGCTGCTGAATCTCACTATGGTTATAAGACATGTTGTAAGAGACATCCCAATTGAAATCATCGCTGCGTACCGGATTTCCGTTCAGCAGCACTTCAATACCTCTGTTGGTCAGCTCTCCGACGTTTAGAAGCGCCCGGTTGTAGCCGGAGGCCTGGGAAATATTGGATTCTACGATATCGTCCGTAGTCTTCCGGTTGTAAAACGTGATGTCTGCTCCCAGTCGTCCATTCAGGAACTGGGCATCAAGCCCGAATTCATAAGTGGTTGAGGTTAGCGGCCGTAAGCCCGGATTGTTGACCAGGTCTGAGGTCAGCTCCTGAACGGGTCGCCCGTTGTGTCCGCCCTGAACCATCGAGAAGGTTTCATTAACGATATAAGCCGTGGGTGTCGCGCCTCCAACCTGCGCCCAGGAACCTCTTAATTTCAATCCGCTAACGGACTTCGGCAAACGAAAAGCCTCGCTGACAACGAAGGTTCCTCCTACAGAGGGATAAAAGATGCTGTTGTTTTCCGGGCTCAAGGTCGAGAACCAGTCCTGCCTGCCCGTAAAGGTCAGGTAGGCAAAGCCGCGGTAGCCGACATCCGCTGATCCGAACACCGAGTTAATTCCTGTCCGCTGATATAAAGGCGTCGTGGTCAGAATATTTAAATTCGTATAACTGTAGAAGTTTGGAACCCGGAATTCGCTGCCTTCGATGGTTGTCAGATCGTATTCGTTGCGCTGAATGTTTCCGCCCAGCATGCCGGATACACTGAGATCTGAAAAAACTTTATTGTAATTCATCGTGAGCATATAATTGGTTTCCGATGAAGTTGCCCGAAGGTTCTGGTAAGAGCCTAAGGGCCGGAATGCCGTACCGGTAGGCTGAATGGCCTCAAATTCGGAATTGTAATAGTCGCGGCTGGCCGTTCCTTTAATGAAAAGGTCGTCCAGAATATCGTATTGCAAGCTTCCCTGAGTGATGTAACGATCCTTCTTATCGCTGTTCTGGTAGCGGTTTACGACAAACCATGAATTTGGTGCTTCGGCAACCGGATTCCACGGCACCTCATTTCCATTGGCGTCAAAGCCGGGGGCGAGCGACATAATATCGACCGTATTGGCCAGCATGTACACGGCCCAGGCGGGGTTATCATTGGCGTAACCTACTTTAGGCCTGTTTTTTCCCTTATCGAAATTATACTGAGAGACCGCTTCCAGATGCAGCTTTTTCCCAATGTTCGCGTTGACGCTCAAGTTCGTGGTCAGGCGCTTATAGGTTGAGTTCGGCTGAATGGACAAGGCATCGGTATTGGATACGCTGGCGCGGTACCGGAAATCCTCACTTCCGCCAGTCAGAGCCAGAGAATTGATGTAGTTCTGGCCGGTTTCGTAGAAGCGCTGAGGATTATCTCTTACGGCAGAATAGGGCCTTTCCACACCATCGAACTGCACATAAGGCTGTCCGTCTATGGGAGCACCATAAGAAAGACGCCCGGTTGCAATAGCTTCCTGCTGCGTGGTCGGTTTCCGTCCGTCGATACCCTGCCCGTATTGATACTGCCACTCCGGATATAAGGAAGGCCGTTCGAAGGTTGACATGCTGTTGAACTCGATGCCGAGACCCTTCTGGGCCACGCCTTTTTTCGTAGTGATCAGGATGACACCATTCGCCGCGCGGGATCCGTAGAGCGCTGATGCCGGACCTCCTTTCAGCACGCTGATGCTTTCGATATCGTCAGGATTGATGCCCGCGATACCGTCGCCTCGGTCAACATTCCATCCCATTCCACCGGATGAGGTGCTCCCTCCCGGAGTGGAATTATCCATGGGCATGCCGTTTATGACATACAGCGGCTGGTTGTTTCCGCTCAGGGAACCATTACCGCGGATGATGATTCTGCTGGAGCCACCCGGCCCTGTGGCCATTCCGGAAACATCTACACCGGCGACTTTCCCGACCAGTGCATTCGCTACGTTGACTTCCTTAGCCTGTGTAAACTGCTCTCCCCCAACTTCCGCAACCGAGTAAGCAAGCGCTTTCTTTTCCCGTGAGATCCCGAGTGCCGTAACCACGACCTCATTCAGCGCCTGATTATCCTCCGCTAACTGAACATTGATAACCGACTTACCGTCGATAGCGATGCTCTGCGTCAGATAACCCATATAACTGAACTCCAATTCGCCGCTTTTCGGAGCCTGAAGCAAGTAGCTTCCGTCGGCACCGGTAACGGTTCCCCTCGGACTGCCTTTTAAACGTACGCTGACACCGGGCAAGCCCTGTTCCTGGGCATCGGTAACAACCCCACGAATCTCTTCTTCCTGATGGCCAGAACCAGCAGCTACAGACCTCGGGGCCAAAACTATGCGGTTTTCAAGAAGTTTATAATCTATCCCCGATGCTGAAAACAGTCGGTCGAGGACACTCTTCAGCGTCTCACCTTTTGCTTCTATCGAGACATTTCGGTTAAGATCAATCAGCTGCTTGCTGTAAATAAATTTAACTCCTGCTTTTTCTTCTATTACTTTCAGGGCGTCAATCAATTGACGCGATTGGAAGGTTAGGCTAACTTTTTTGGAAAGATCGCTATCTGTCGCTGAAGATTGTTTACCCGGGTTGGCCTGAGCAATGCTGAAGACCAACAGGATACTCAGCATCGATTTTAAAAGCCTTTTTATGATCTGCGAATAATTGTTCATATTATTAAGTGATTGGCTGATTTTTTGGGCAAAAGATTCCCTTTAACGCTTGTTTTTTCTCAAAAAGCATTTATATTTATTTAATGTATTTTTAGATTCTTATAAAGAAAGTAAATTAGCCTGTTATGTTTCTTGACGCTCGTTTTTCATCGTGTGTTAGTTTGGTTGAAGTTTAGGAAAAAGTTTGATCTGATCCCCGGATATTTCGTAATCCAATTGGAATAGATCGCTTATTATTTCCAGAATGGAAACTAAATTCAATTGATCAAAGTCTGCCGTGAGCGTATAATTTTCAAGTTCAGGATCCTGAAGTATAATTTTGACCTGAAAGGTATTCTCCAGCACATCAATAACGGATCGCAAGCTCGCATCACCAAATTCAATGTGTTTTCTTTTCCACATATTTACTGAAGATGCTGTAGTTTCCGCCGCCTTCTCCATTCTCGGAGAATCCTTACTATATGAGACTTTCTGATCTGCGCTAATGAGTAGATCGGGTTCTTTCGATTTTGAAACTGCTACCATACCGGTAACAACCGATACTTCTTCTTTATCCGCTCCCATTGACCGAACCCGAAAGCTGGTGCCCAGGACCTTGGTTGTCAATTGTTCACTTCTCACAATAAACGGACGATTCGGATCCTGCTCGACTTCAAAAAACACATCTCCCCGCATTTCGATTTTCCGATTTTTAGCAGAAAGTTCCTGTTCGTAAGACACGGTCGCCTGTGGTGCCATCCAGGCTATACTACCATCCGGAAAGCGATGTTTCAGAACTGTTTTTCCATTATTTACAATGTAGACGCCTTGCGATGTCCACTGTTCCCGCAGAAAGAAAAGTAACAGTCCAGCGGTAATAACCAGTAAGAAAGATGCCACCATAGCTCTTTTCCATCGAGGGCGAAACGTCCGGACAGGCGTTTCCTGCAAACCAGCATTTTCGCGTATGCGGCGCAGCATTCTAATTTTCAGTACCTCATTTTTTTCTATTTCGTTCAGCTCAGTCCCGGAAAGTACGTGTCCGTAGTGGGCATACCAGTA
Organism: Olivibacter sp.; assembly: GCA_048595275.1. Lineage (GTDB taxonomy): Bacteria > Bacteroidota > Bacteroidia > Sphingobacteriales > Sphingobacteriaceae > Olivibacter. The sequence continues at coordinate 4,710 of JBMDWN010000377.1, forward strand.
CTCGACTTCTCTACGCTCTTCTTCAGAGCAGTCTCCGAGGAGATATTTTTTTACTAAGTCGTCTGATATTTCAGTCATGATAACCTACGTTTATTCACGTTATATCAATTATGTGAGCTGAAAGACAAAAATCCCCTACTCGAAATACATTTTTTTTGAAAAAATCTTAAAACTAAACATTAAACCATAGTAGAATGTGCAATGAAAACAATTTCATAGCAATTCTAAGACGACTTAACGCTTTGGTGAGTTGGTTTTCTACCGTTTTTTCGGATATTCCTAAAAGCTCGGCAATTTCCCGGTTGGATTTGAAGTGTATGCGACTCAATTCATATATTTTTCGGCATCGATCCGGCAAGAGGCGGACATGACTGTCGATTTGTCTCTGCAGTTCGTTGAAGTTTATTTCTGTTTCCGTAGAGTTATCGTAATCCGTAAAACTGACTTTGAATCGTTCCCGGTAAGAACGCCTGACCGATTCTTTTTGAATTACACCAATAACCAGATACCTCACGGAGGTAAAGAGGTAGCCGGCTACAGTCGAATGTAGACGAATCTTATGCCTGTTAAGCCAGATGCTGGTAAACAGATCCTGAACAATTTCCTCCGCGTCCTCTTCCCGTCTCAGGCGACTATAAGCTTCCGCGTACAATTTAGACCAGTACCGATTATATAACTCTTCAAAGGCCGTTTGACTTCCGCCAATGCATGCCTCAAAGAGCTCCTCATCAGATTGTAAGGTATGATTACCCGACTCCTTTTCCATCGCTTTTTAGTAAGTGCATACAACGATAGCGCTGAATATGCTACGAAAAAAAAATCCCTAGTTTGCCGTACAGTGTTATAATTAAAGCTACGCTTTTATTGGTTAGACCTGTGTGTCAGGCAAACATATAGATTTCAACGAAGAATTGCAAGTCTGAAGGAATCGACTATTTACGTTGAACAACGATCTTCCTGGCCAATCCGTCTGCCCGGCCGTCCGTTAGCATCACGACCTCACCATTTTTCCAGTAGGTTGCCAAACCATACCTATCCCTGTTTGCATTTTCTATTGATCCTGCGACATAAACATCATTTTCGTGGTGAAAGATATCCATCGATAGCGCACTTGGTGGTTCTGCGGTCAGCGTCACTACAGCCCCATTCTTCCAATATTGAGCCGCTATGGCGTCATTACCCGGTGATGAGCCCGTTCCCGCCACATAGACGTCGTTGCCGGCTGTAAACAGCGCTCTGCCCCGGAAGTCCGAAGAACTGTTATCGACTTGCTCCGGATTACCCAGATTCTTTGAATAGCGCGTTTGGATCGTGCCTCGTGCGTCTACAGTGTAAGACCATAACATATACAAGTCGCCGTCCGCAACGAAAAGGTCCTGATCGGACGCGTACGTGTTCTCGTCAGACAGATAAAAAACCTCACCATTTTTCCAGTAACAAACTCTTGGGTTCAGCTCGCTGGCCCTGCGCCGTTCTCCAATGACATATACGTCATTCTGATAAACAGCAATGGAAGCGGCCACGGTATTATCTGTCTCGGAACCCAATGAAACGGGTTCGCCATTCTTCCAATACTTGGCAATCCAGGTAGAGCCGCCTTCCACCATTTCGCGACCGGCGATGTATAGGTCTTCCCCGACCAAAACCATATCGTATGCCATAGCATCTCGGCGACCGTCGGTCAGATCGGTACCTTCTCCATTAATCCAGTATCGGGCAACATATTTTCCTTCGCTGTTCATCTCCCAGCCGCAGGCAAACACATCATTCCCGGAGACGAAGAGCCCAAGGGCGTCTGAAGAGCGGGTGCCCAGGCCGAGCATTTGCCCCTTTCCGTTTTTCCAGTATTTAGCTACATAACCTTCACGCCCCGCCACGTGCACGTCAACCCCTGAATCCTGTGCATCGGAATCGTCTTCATCTTTTTTACATGAAGAGAAGCTAATGCAGACTATAAGAAAGATCACTCCAAAAACGGAAGAGGCACAATGTTTAATCATCTTTCAAAATAAGCGATTTTTTTTACCATCTGTAAAACTACGGGTATAATTTATCGAGAATCCAGCCGGATGGCATACTAATTGGAGCGGTTCCCGTAAAATCAGCAATTAATATGAAAAATTCAGCGCTAATCGGTTTCGGGGTATTCATTTTGTTCTCCTGTAACCAGACGAAAACCAGCGATGGTAACGGTGAAGAAAAAAGTAAGGAAGAAATTATGGCCGGAGGAGATAAAGACGAACATGGTTGCATCGGATCGGCAGGCTACAGCTGGAGTGAAGTCCGGCAGGAATGCATCCGTTTGTTCGAAAGTGCCGAGCGGATGATTCCGGTTGATAAAAACACCCAAGACACTACGTTAAGCGCGTTTATTTTAGTAAGCGAAGATAAATCTAAAGCAGAATTGTTTCTTCCACAGGATACCGGTTCCGTCATCCTGGACAAATACGACGAAAATTTATTTAAGAACGATTCCTATAGTTTTAATTACACAGACTGCTCTCTAATGATGGACGGGCAGCTTCGTTATAGAGGAGAATAGGATTAAATGAAAAAGGACAGTAAAAACTGTCCTTCTTCATTTAACATCTTTAATCTAGGTTTTTTATTCCTGTATCAGCCATCGATTAAGGCTGTTATCTGCCGTTTCCAAAACGATTTTCCAGACTGATCCGGGAGTAGGTTTATCGCCGCTAAGCTCAATAACAGCGTGTTTTTCTGATAAGGGAAAGCTGCCAAGCAATTCGTAAGCATCCTCCGAGCCTTCTGACTTTTTAAGGTTTGTCCGGCTTAGCCAAACGCGAAGCTCGCCCATGCTTTTCAATGGCAGCCACGAAAGATCAAATGTATTTCCGTAAACATGGGCAGAGGCATCGGCCAGGCTGACCTCTCCGGACAACGGGACGCCATCCCATTCCCAGAGCGTTTGCTTTGGAACTTCAATATCCAGATGACGCGCTATGGTTGGGGCAATATCTACTGCAGCGGGATAAAAGGCATTGGCATAAGCGTTGTCTAGCGGTTTATTCGCGATAAGCCATGCCGAACGCTGGCGATAACTTTGTCCGCCGTGCCCCCTGCCTGTTTTCTCATCCCGGCCATGATCCGTCGTAATGATGACTAGCCAATCCTCACCAAACTCCTTTTCCCTTTTTTCAACCGCATCGTAAACACGTGCTACAGCCTGATCCATTTTTTGAATGGCTTGTCTGAACTGTGGGCTGTCGCCATACTTATGTCCCATATCGTCGCTAAACTCCAGGTAAACCCAGGATAGATCCGGCGACTTATCCAGGATCGTTTCTGCTGCGCGCAGGGAGACAACACTATCAATGCGGCTCATAAACTGACGTTCCGCGTCGTGCGGATAGTTTAGGGTATCCAACTCGTAGCCGTCGAACGCCTCATCCAACGCTAAGTTTCCGGTCTGTTCCAGCCCCTCTCCCACCAATTTAGTCCGGTTATCTTCCCAGCTCGAAAAAATAGCCAGACTGGCCTCAGGTTTCGCATCGCGCATCAGGCGGAAAATCGTCGGATAATGATAGTTTGGCTCTTTAATGTCATTGTCCGGGACGTTATGTTTGTTATACCAAACACCCGTAAGAACATTGTTGTAGCCGACTGCTGAAATCGTAGGCGATTCCGTATAACTCCCGGCTCGTCCACCCTGATACATCCGGAGATATCGCCCGGTTTCGCCTATACGACGCATCGCGGGCGCTTGAGCCCTTTCCAGCTGATCCGCTGAGATGCCATCTACGATGATGAACACGGCCTTTTTTTTCGTTTGCTGGGCATATCCCTGGCTACTAAGCAGGCCTATCGCCAAGAGACCGGTAACCTTTAATAAAATCTTTTTCACGTTATTTCAGTAACCACATTAAACCATTCACATTATCTCCTTCGGGAAACTGCCGGTTGATGGCGGCTTCTACCTGCTCCCGGTTGGTATTGAACTCATTCTCCGGATACATCCATCGTTTAGGAACAGCACCGCCATTCAGTACGGCACCTCCGTCCACTTTGAACTCCGGAAAGCCCGTACGGCGGTTTTCATAAAATCCCTGCCATCCCGGCTGCATAAAGGTAGCGATATATTTTTGTGTGATAACCGCTTCCAGCTCCAGGCCTGGTGAAAAGCGAACAATTGACGGCTGAGTAACATAGGCCTCGGCAGCCGCTGCGTCAACATTGCTGAACTGTAAGGAAGCCCGTATACCATTATGATAGTACTGTAAGGCATCTCCATTAATCCAGCCCCGCAAAACCGCTTCGGCCAGGATAAATTCCTGTTCGGCATAACCCATTCCTACAGCGGGCTCGTTAACCGGGTCATGAAAAAAACGGGTTTGAATAGGCGACACCATTCCCGCCACCACCTGAGAGGCGTTAACGTTGTTGGAAGCGCTTCCATCGACACCGGCATAGGCTCTGAAATCGCTGCTCCCGTACTGCTGCTGTAGTGCCGGGGCTGGTCTGGCTATGGAAAATAACCTGGGATCTTCGAATTCCTGCAGTAAGTTTACAAAGCTCCTGTCAAAATAGATTGCCGTTTGAATTCCGTTATTATTGAAATAAGGATAGCGGTTGTTTACCGCATCGTAATAAGGCAATGCGCCGTTATCCGCATTGCCCGTCATCAGCGGGTAGACAGCCGGATTGGAAACAATTTCCCGGAGACGCCCGCGAATGTTCAGCTCCGCATCGCTTTCTTTTGAGGACAAAGTCATCAATACCCTCAGGCTGAAACTGTTAATGAGTTTTTTCCAGGACAGCATGTTCCCTCCGTAGATCAGATCGCCGGAGACGCTTGCCGTTCCTTCTCCGATCAGCTCGTTAGCGTGCTGCAGATCGTTCAGGATCATCAGGAAAACGTTCTTTTGTTCGTCATAAACCGGACTAAAATTATCAGCATCTCCCTGTAAGGCCGCCGAAGCAGGAATATCCCCAAAAGTCATCGTCAACTGATACAGATGCCAGCTTTTAAAGAAAAGCGCCAGCGGTTGATAAGATACTTCTCCTGTTCGCTCCGCTTCCTGTTGCAGCTTTAGGACCTGACGAAGCTGATCATAAGGGGTGTAACTGCCCCGCAACCAGCCGTAATATTGTTCGCTGCTTACGGATTCTACATTGACCAGCTGACGTGTGGCCAGAGCACTACCCAGGGTTATCTGATTAAACGCTTGCTGCTGTGCCGTACTCAGTAATAGATTTGGAGTGGCTTGCGTTGTCCGGTTTGGATCCTCCTGGAAGTCGTCGAACTTTTTGCAGGACGCCGTTGCCAGAAGGAGGCTGAATATAAGACTATAATAAATTCCTGATTTCATGATGGCTGATGTTAAAATTGTAGATTGACATTAAAACCGAAGTTGCGGGTTGCAGGGGCCTGCAGGTTATCCAAACCTGTGTCCGGATCTACGTTTTCGATAGATGAGAACAAAAGCAGGTTGCGGCCTACCAGGGAGAAATTCGCTCTTTTGAACACTTTCTTTTTCCCCAGCAAGGCATCGGGCAAGGAATAGCTGAGCGTAAGCTCGCGTAGTTTGATAAAGGTCTGCGAATAATAATGATAATTATAGGCCGCTTCGTTGCTGGTGGTTGTCATAAAGTCTATATAGTTCACCGGTGTACCGTTCGGAGCAAAGGTTCTGGTATCGCTGATTATATTTCCGTTCCCATCGTAGCTGATAGCTCCCCCGGTTACCACAACACCCGAACCTACGTATGTAGCCAGGTTGTTGTTGGCATCGTCCCGGTAACTGTTCAAAGTACCTGGGTGCTGCCCGCCCCACCACATTTTCTGGTTGGTGCTGGAATACATGCTTCCGCCAATGCGGCCGTCGAACTGGAACTGCAAACTAAAATCACCATAAGAAAAACGGTTCTCGATTCCATAAATCAGATCCGGATCGCGGTAGCCCACTGCGCGACTGAATGGATCCGGTTTAGGCATGCCATTGGATTGGTAGACCACATTGCCCTCCGGATCCGTCTCGTAAACCGATGCAAAAATCTGGTCTGCCCGATCGCCCACCTGAAGCCGGCCCAGGTACTCTGCATCTCCGTAAATCCTGGTCAGATACCGTCGAAAAACACTTGCGTTCATGTTTATATCCCACTTCAGTTTCTGATCAAGTATACGTCCGTTCAACATCAGTTCCCAACCCCGGCGGCTGTATTCGTTTCCGTTGTCCTGACGGAAAGCATAGGCAGAGCCCAGGGAAACCGGAATGCTCACGATGTTGTTGTAGTCGCGGGTGCGGTAATGCGTCAGGTCAATACCGAGTCGGTTATTGAAAAAACGCGCATCAAGCCCCATTTCCCAGGTATCGGAAGTTTGTGGTTTAATGTTCGGATTTACCCGGGTATTGCCGAAGACCAACGATGGTGTTCCGTTCCAGATCACGCCGCGGTCGTATGCCGGGATATACCCGTAGGCATCGCCCTGCAGTATAGCCAGGTTATCGGCATTGGCGGTCATATCCTCCGATGTATTCAGGAAGATGGCACCGCTGGATACACGGGCCCAGGAAGCACGCAACTTCAGGTAAGAAAGCCAGTCCGGGGTATTCATTGCTTCAGACAACACAAAGGAACTGGTAACAGAAGGGTAAAAATAACGGTTGTTCTGAACCGGTAATGTGCTGACCCGGTCCTGACGACCAGTGACCGTCAGGAAAATCCATCGGTATAGTTCCAGGTCGACGAACCCGAAACCACTGAAGATACGACGCTGTTGCAGGTTGTTTGTACCGATCAGGTTACCCGCAGAATTCGACAGGTTGTAAAACATCGGTACCGTCAGGCCATCCGTCATCGTTTGCTGCTCTCTCCGGTTCATGAAAAAATTTGAAAGACCTGCTTCCGCATGGAGCGCGATATTGTCTGAAAAGCGATGATCGTACTTTAGGATCGCATCGCTGATTACATCAAAGTAGTTGGTCGCCGCAACGGTGTAATTCCCCCTGGAGAAATTACTGTAGCCCACGTAACTCTTCGGTTCTTTCCAGTCGCGTTCCAGACCATGCTGATTGATCCCTGACCGGAGGGTAGCAGAAAATTTATTGCTGATCTGGTAGTTCAGACTCACCGATCCAAAAAGGTTATCCTTCCGGTAGCCCCGGAGAAATTCATAGGCCTGGAAATAAGGATTATTATACCAGGACACATTGAAGTGCCGTTGCTGGGTACCTTCCTGACCCGCGGCCCAGTAATTTCGAAGATCACGAACGTCGACATCCGTACCGGTCCAGAGCACCAGGTTGTAGAGGTAGTTGGTCGGCCCGTAACCCACTTCAGGGTAGTTGTCGGTGTAGATACGGTTGTAGCTTAAACGACTATCGATATTCAGGCGGGACGACAGGGCGTAATTTCCCGACAGGGTGAAGGAGCTGTTCTGAAGCGAAGTATTCGGTACGATACCCTTCTGATAAATATGAGAACCGGACGCCCGGAAACTCCCTTTCTCACCTGCCTGCGTTACACTAACGCTGTTGGTGGAAATCAGACCGGTCTGGAAAAAGTTCCGGATGTTATCTCTCCCTACGGAACGGTACGGCAAAGGGATCAGTTCCCCAGTCTGCGGATTCCGGGGACTGTTGTATTGAGGTGTTTCCCAGTAACCGCTGGGCGTTGACGGATCGAGCTGATCCATGCGCGGACCCCATATCCAGCCGGCACCCTCTGTGCCGCCCCCTGAACCGTCCACGTAGGCATATTGCCCCTTATTTCCGTTGCCGTACTCCGTCTGAACTTCCGGGATACGGATAAAGCCGGGCTGAAACATCGTGGAAGAGTTAAAGTCGATGCTGGTTCCGCTGTTCTTACCTCCTCTTTTGGTCGTAATCATAATCGCGCCGTTCTGCCCGATCGACCCGTAAAGAGCGGAAGCTGCCGCCCCTTTCAGTACGCTGATGCTTTCGATATCATCCGCATTGACCTTCCAGATATCGGCTTGCTGGTCCGGAACCCCGTCAATTACAACCAGCGGCGTGCGCCCGCGAAGAGAAATCCCGGGGTTCTGAAAAAGATCCGTTGAAGATTGAATGGTTAAGCCGGCCACTTTACCGGTGAGTGAATTCACGAAGTTTGGTTCGCGGGCCTTGTCCAGAGCAGTTCCCTGAACCTCCTGAACTGCGTAACCCAATTTTGCTTTTTCTTTTTTTACCCCCAATGCGGTAACTACGACTTCACTAAGGGCTTGATTATCCTCCTGCAGAGCCACAGAGACAATGCTGTCCGTTGTAAAATAAAGACGAGTCGGACGAAACCCAAGCGCGGAGAACGACAAGCTGTCCGGTTGAGTAAGACGGATTACAAAACGTCCGTCCTGATCGGTGGACGTCCCCCCGCCTGCCGTCTTTACGGAAACG
>JBMDWN010000378.1:0-43561 GCA_048595275.1 Olivibacter sp.
AAATAGCGATACGCTGCAGCACACCCAGAATTCGAATGCCCTGTTCACCATCACTCCAGGCCTTCCATGAAAGCGCACCATCCTGCCATTGAAAAAAAGGCCACCAGTTCAAAAGCAAGCCGATCATAAAGATCATGACGGTTCGCTTAACCGTCTTCTTCCAGAAGATCGAGTTTCCTTGTTGCCTTAATTTCGGCATAACAAAGGCCAGCGCATTTCCCACAGCAAACAGAAAAAAGGGAAATACAAGATCGGTGGGCGTGATACCATGCCAGGATGCGTGCTTAAGGGGTGCATACAAGGCTCCCCAATTGCCCGGATTGTTAACCAGAATCATAAAGGCAACTGTTGCCCCCCTGAATACGTCTAGTGAATAATAGCGTTGCTGCATGGTTTAGGTACTTCAGAATTGTCTGAAAGCAAACATAATGAATCGAAGCGACAATTTGTCACGGAAATTTTTGACAGATTACCAATTTTTCCAATTGTCTTCCGTTCGTAAATAATTAAATCGTAAAAACTTAAAAATGAAATAAATAAGTCTTGATATTTCGTAACATTCCCTCGTTTGACCCAATTGGCTTGATTTTTGCTTACTTACAAGTGAAATATTTTTCAGCTAAACCCCTATAAATCAGACAACTTTTTTGTCTTTCACACGTTACAAGAGAGAAATATTTTGTAATTTTGCAAACTTTATTAAGAAAGGGGCATATAAATAATTAATGAGACAGCTCAAAATAACACAGTCGATTACCAACCGGGAATCGCAATCACTTGATAAGTATTTACACGAGATCGGAAAGGTTGATTTGATCACTGCTGAAGAGGAGGTGATCCTCGCACAGAAAATTCGCGAAGGCGATCAGGCAGCCTTAGAGCGATTAACAAAAACCAATCTTCGCTTTGTAGTTTCCGTTGCTAAACAATATCAGAATCAAGGACTTACATTAGGCGACTTAATTAACGAAGGAAACCTGGGACTCATCAAGGCTGCGAAACGTTTTGATGAAACCAAGGGATTTAAATTCATTTCATACGCCGTTTGGTGGATTCGTCAGTCTATCTTACAAGCTATTGCCGAACAGTCGCGTATTGTCCGGCTTCCACTCAACCAGGTGGGTTCATTGAGTAAAATCAGTAAAGCCTTCTCCAAACTGGAACAGGAATATGAGCGGGAACCTTCCCCTGAAGAGCTTGCGGATATTCTGGAGACTACAGTAGATAAGATATCTGATACGTTAAGCAATTCCGGACGACATGTATCTATGGATGCACCATTTGTTCAGGGTGAAGAAAACACCTTGCTAGACGTGCTTGAAAATCATGATCCGAATACCGACAGCACCTTGATCGATGAATCGCTTTCCGAAGAGATTAAGCGATCGTTGGCTACGCTTACAGAGCGGGAGCGTGAAATTATCGTTTTATTTTTTGGTCTTGGTTCTAATCATCCGTTATCGCTAGAGGAAATCGGTGAAACATTCAGTCTAACACGTGAGCGTGTTAGGCAGATCAAAGATAAGGCCCTCCAGCGCTTGAGACATACTTCAAGAAGCAAGATTCTAAAATCTTATCTCGGATAATTATTCTTCCGTTAAACACAAAAAAAGCTGTCCGAACTGGACAGCTTTTTTTGTGCGCTATGAACTCTTTAGTCGATTAAATTAAAGCTCCTTTTAACGAAACTGGTCAGGTCCGAACCGGATAAAAGCCCATTGGACAGCAAGGCCAGATCAAAGGCCTGCCTAGCCAGGTTTTGTTTTTTATCCTCTTCGTTTGTCTCAAGAATCCGACGTATAAGTGGATGGTTTCCATTAACCGAAACCTTATAGCTATCTGGCATAGAGAAACCCATTCCACCTCCGAATTGGGCCATATCTTTCATCCGCCGCATAAATTCATCCATCGTAACCGTAACTGGCATCGCTTCGGCATTCAGTGCTTCAACTTCCACTTTCATGCTATCTTTTGCAATGGCCTTTTCGAATAACGACTTCACCGACGCGCTCTCTTCTTCATTTAATTCAAGCTTAACTTCTTCATCTTTTTGAATCAGTTTTTCTATTACGTCTGCATCCACCCGCTTCAACTGCGTTTTTTCCGCATGCTGTTCCAGATAGTTAACGAAATGATTGTCGATCGGTGAATCCATCAGAAGCACATCGTAGCCACGATCCTTCGCCGCACTGATGTAAGCGTCTTGCTTGGCCTGATCTGTAGCATACAGATAAATGACGCTTCCTTCTTTATCTTTTTGTAAGTCTTTAACTTTTTCCGCGTATTCTGCTAAGGTTAAAAGTTCACCATCCGTATTTTGAAGAAGCGCGAATTCTTTTGCTTTTTCCGCAAATTTATCTTCACTAACCATTCCGTATTTTACGAATAGACCAATATCTTTCCATTTCTCCTGGAACGCCTTTCGATCTGTCTTGAATAGTTCCTGCAGCTTATCTGCAACTTTCTTGGTAATGTAATTGCTAATGCGTTTTACATTGCTGTCCGCCTGAAGAAAACTACGGGAAACGTTCAACGGAATATCAGGTGAATCAATAACGCCATGAAGAAGCATCAAAAACTCCGGCACGATATCTTTCACCTCATCGGTAATAAATACCTGACGGGAGAAGAGCTTGATTTTGTTCTTTTGGAAATCGAAGTCGTTTTTAACCTTCGGAAAGTATAGAATACCGGTCAGGTTGAACGGGTAATCAACATTCAGGTGTATCCAGAACAAAGGATCTTCGGAAAAAGGATAAAGTTCTTTATAAAAGGCCAGGTAATCTTCGTCCTTCAACTCTGACGGAGATTTCGTCCAGGCAGGATTGGTATTGTTAATGATGTTATCCTTCTCGACCGATTTATATTTTGGCTTACCTTCTTCATCTTCCCCATCGGGTTCCTGTTCTGAACGGGTTCCGAACTTGATTGGCACGGGCAGGAAAGGTGCATATTTATCTAAAATACCCTGTAAGCGGGATTTATTTAAAAACTCTTTCGACTCTTCATTGATATGCAGGATGATGTCCGTACCCCGTTCCTTTCGGTTACCTTCTCCAATTTCATAACTCGTGCTGCCGTCGCATACCCATCTGGCCGGTTCAGCGCCTTCTTGATAAGAAAGGGTTTGAATTTCCACCTGATCTGCCACCATGAATGCTGAGTAAAATCCAAGTCCGAAACGTCCGATGATCTCGTTAGCATCTTTCGCTTCTTTGAATTTCTCAACAAATTCGGTTGCTCCTGAAAAGGCAATCTGATTGATGTATTTCTTTACTTCTTCCGCAGTCATTCCGATTCCATGATCGGAAATCGTAATGGTTTTCTTTTCTTCGTCAAAAGATACTTCAACGGTCGGGTTTCCTACTTCACCGCTGAACTGCCCGAGGGAACTAAGCCTTTTGATTTTTTGAGTTGCATCTACGGCATTGGAAACCAGTTCGCGGAGAAAAATCTCGTTGTCTGAATAAAGGAATTTCTTGATCACCGGAAAAATATTCTCGGTATGTATCGAAATGTTACCTTTCTCTTGCATCATATTTCTAGTATTTAAATTTCTGTAATAATCCTCTACGGCTCCGTATCAAGGAGTGTTCCATCTGCCGTAAATGAGACAGCTTGTCAGCCTGTCACTCCAAATTACGATTATTTTACTTTTTTTCTTGCTTTGTTTCATTTCTTGCATATATTTGCCTTCAACTAAAACGAAATGTCTTACAACGCAGCATATTGGTTCTTCGGTTACTTTTACTTTAGCAGTAAGAGCCGGGATTAATATGCATGACAACAACATAAATGTATAAAGGTCCCGGTGAACATCGGGACCTTTTTTTTTGCGACAATTATATGAAGAAAAATGTAGCCATACAGGGCACCAAAGCCTCTTTCCACGAAGAAGCGGCATTTAAATATTTCGGGACGGATATTCACACCGTTGAATGCGAAACATTTAAGCATACGTGTGACGCGCTTCAAAATGGTGCAGCAGATTATGTGGTAATGGCCATTGAAAACTCTATCGCGGGTAGTTTACTACCAAATTATGCTTTGTTGCGCGACTATCATTTTTCCATTGTCGGAGAGGTCTACTTAAGTATTCAGTTACATCTGCTGGCCCTCCCCGGGGTTTCTTTAAATCAGATCAACCGGGTAGAGTCCCACCCCATTGCCCTTCGGCAATGCGCCGATTTCCTTGATGAATACCCTCAGTTCAACATTATCGAAGGTAAGGATACGGCATCATGTGCTAAACGGATTGTCGACCTCGGACTGACCGACACAGCAGCCGTAGCCAACAGCCTGGCTGCCCGACTTTACGGTTTACAAATTCTGGAGCGACGGATTGAAACCAACAAAAAGAACTATACGCGTTTTCTGATACTCTCTAAAACCAGAAAGGAAAACGATAAAGCCAACAAAGCTACCCTTCTGTTCCAAACCGATAACAGTGTGGGTTCGCTGGCCCGTGTCCTGATGAGCCTGGCCGAAGAAAATGTCAATATGAGTAAAATACAGTCTATGCCCGTACTTGGACGTAGGAATGAGTATGATTTCTACGTTGATGTGGAATGGCAGGACCCTGGACAGTACGAAAGGGCCGTTGGAAAGATGGTGAAATATACCATCAATTTCACCATTTTGGGTGAATACCAAAAAAACGATAGAGCATAAGTAACATAACGTATTAAACAATTAATAATCACTTCAAATTCATATCAGATGAAACTCAATTTAGACATCCTGCCGTTGAATGCCTGGCTAGCTACCGGACGGGAACCCCTTTTGATTGCAGGCCCTTGCAGCGCAGAGACGGAAGAACAGGTTTTGGCGACCGCTCATTTACTGGCTAATACCGGAAAGGTATCCTTCCTCCGTGCGGGTATCTGGAAACCCAGAACAAGACCAGGAGAGTTCGAAGGCATTGGAAGTATCGGACTGGAATGGCTGAAAAAAGCAAAGGCCGAAACCGGTTTGATGACCGCTACGGAGGTAGCAACCGCTAAACACGTGGAAGAAGCTTTGGCGGCCGGTGTAGACTTGTTATGGGTAGGTGCTCGTTCAACAGCAAACCCTTTCACCGTTCAGGAGATTGCGGATGCGCTGAAGGGAGCAGATGTACCTGTTTTAGTTAAAAATCCCGTTAATCCGGATTTATCATTGTGGATTGGTGCCCTGGAGCGCATCAACCGGGCGGGCATAAAAAAGCTAGGCGCCATACACCGCGGTTTTTCCTCCTTCGAAAAAACAGCTTTTCGGAACGAGCCGATGTGGGATATTGCCATCCAGCTAAAGACCGTAGCGCCGGAATTGCCGATCTTCAACGATCCGAGTCATATTTGCGGAAATCGGGAACTTATTCCTTATGTGGCACAAAAAGCGGTCGATCTGGATATGCAGGGATTCATCATTGAGTCTCATGTGGACCCTAGCGTAGCATGGACAGATGCCAAGCAACAGGTCACGCCTGCCGCCCTATCCGAGTTGATCGATAAGCTTTCTCTTCGCCATCCGGAGTCGAACGATCCTGATTTCGACGACAAATTGGCGCAGCTCAGAAAAGAGATTGACAGTATTGATGATCAGATTATAAAAAAAGTTGCCGATCGGATGAAGATTGTTGATAAGATTGGTGAATACAAACGCGACAATAACGTTACCATTCTGCAGGTTAATCGCTGGGAGGAAATCATTGAAAAGCGGGGCAATTTCGCAAAGGCTTTAAATGTGGATAAGGATTTTACTGTAAAATTACTTGAATTGGTGCATAATGAATCCATTCGTCGGCAAAACGAGATTATGAACACCAAATCTTCGGTGGAGGTCTAATGGCTGTGCATGCTTTTATTCTGTCTGACCGGCGGATGAATATGCCGGTTAAGGCGCGCATACAGCTAACCGGATCCAAGAGCGAGAGTAATCGGGCGCTGATCATCGCCGCACATTCGAATGGTTCTGTACAAATTGATAATCTGTCTAACGCCGAAGATACCCGTACGCTTCAGCAATTGATAGCTGATGCTCAGACGCGTTCGATATCCGGTGAAACGAAGCTGGATGTTGGCCCTGCAGGAACCGCTATGCGTTTTCTGACAGCCTATCTTCCGCTTATACCAGGTGCTTTTCTGCTCACGGGATCCAAACGTATGCAGGAAAGGCCGATTGGAATATTGGTGGAAGCACTGCAAAAACTGGGGACATCGCTGAGCTACGCTGGTCAGACTGGATATCCCCCGCTTCGAATTGAGGGGCCAGTTCAAAGCGATCTGAACACGGTATCCATCCGAGGCGATGTAAGCAGCCAATACCTCTCGGCATTGGCGCTGAATGCAGCTTTTTTTCCAAACGGCCTGTCGATTGAAATATTAGGTGAACTGACATCCAGACCCTACTTTTTGATGACGCTTCAAATGCTTGAAGAAGCAGGCATCCGTCATCAATGGGTCGATAACTACGTGCATATTCCAAGACAGCGAACCGCATCCGCTAAAATCTATATAGAACCAGACTGGAGCGCTGCTTCCTACTGGTATAGTTTGCTCGCCCTTTCTCCGGCAGGATCAGAAATTGAACTACCGGGTCTTAAAGAAAAGAGCCTGCAGGGCGATCGTGCAATCGCGGAAATCATGTTGCATTTTGGCGTTTCTACCGAATTTTTAAAGGATGGTATCCGGATTTGCCGTATTGAAAAAGAATTAGCAGAAACTGAACTTGACTTCAAATCCTGTCCGGATTTGGCTCAATCTGTGCTGGTTTGCGCCGCTGCGTTGGGTGTTAACGGCCTGTACTCCGGACTGGAAACCTTACGCATTAAAGAAACGGATCGCATCAGCGCACTTCAGGCCGAGTTAGGAAAGTTTGATGTCACACTGGAAGAGCGGGAAAACGGAACTTTCTATCTGGATGCGGGAAGCTTTGATCGCACCGTTACGACTTCGATTCGCACTTATGAAGATCACCGGATGGCGATGGCGTTTGCACCGCTTGCCAAAATCTTACCTGAAATTGAGATTCAGGAGCCTGAAGTAGTTGGTAAATCCTACCCGGAATTTTGGAATCATCTGAAACAACTGAACCTTTCAGTAGAAGAAAACGAAGTTAGCAAATTATAGGAAGTATATGGCAGGAAATTCATTTGGACAGGCTTTAAAGATCAGCACGTTTGGCGAGTCGCATGGCCCGGCAATCGGTGTTATCATAGATGGTTGTCCACCTCAGGTCGACTTTGATCTGGAATTTATACAGGGAGAACTGGATAAACGTAAACCCGGGCAATCCAAAATAACGACCCAAAGAAAAGAAAGCGACACCGTACAGGTCGTTTCCGGCGTATTTGAAAATAAAACGACCGGAACACCAATCATGTTGCTTATACCTAACGAAGATCAGCGTTCAAAGGACTATTCCCATATTCAGGATAAATTCCGCCCTTCGCATGCCGATTATACGTACCAGGTGAAATATGGTATTCGGGATTACCGAGGTGGCGGACGTTCATCTGCTCGGGAAACGGCTGCTCGTGTTGCAGCAGGCGCCGTGGCGAAGCTCTTTCTGAAAAGCAGGGGAATCGAATGCTTCGCCTATGTGTCAAAGGTAGGCAGGATAGATGGGCCGAATCTGGGACAGGAATCGATAAGTCAGCTCACCTCAATGCGCGAGGCAAACATAGTCCGCAGTCCCGACCCGGCCACGGCTCATCAGATGATTGCGTTCATCGATTCCGTTAGAAAAAATGGAGACACAGTCGGCGGAGTCGTTAGTGGCTTGATCAGAGGGGTCCCCCCCGGGTTAGGAGAGCCGGTATTCGACAAGCTTCATGCCGATTTGGGAAAAGCTATGCTCAGCATTAACGCGGTTCATGGTTTTGAGTACGGTTCGGGCTTCGCTTCAGTCGAGCTTCTCGGCTCTGAACACAACGATTTATTTGCGAACCCCGGCGACGGTGCCGGCCCGCTGGAAACCCTGACGAATTTTTCAGGAGGTATACAGGGCGGGATTTCCAATGGCATGGACATCAATTTCAATGTGGCATTTAAACCGGTAGCCACTATCATGCGTGACCAGGCAACTATTAATGAAGCCGGAGAAGCGGTCAGCATCAGCGGCAAGGGTCGTCACGATCCCTGCGTGGTACCCCGGGCGGTACCTATTGTTGAGGCCATGTCAGCATTAGTTATTGCGGACCATTTGTTGCGCCAGGCGGCCTATGAATACTTGCGAGACTTGAAGAATTAAGGGATACAGTTTATCGGAACAAAGCCGGAAAGTCATCCGGCTTTTGTTCATGCATCATTTCATAAACAAGCTCAACCACATCGTCTACCGAGGGTTTCGTGAAGTAATCACCGTCTGACCCATAAGGCGGACGGTGTGCCTTTGCCGTAAGGGTCCTGGGTTGTCCATCCAGAGAGAAATATCCTTTTTGCTCTTCCAGGATTTGCTGAAGAATGAAAGCGGAGGCCCCGCCCGGAACATCCTCATCTACAACCAGCAAACGGTTAGTCTTCGCTAAAGAGTTCCCGCAAATCCCTTTTAAGTCAAAGGGCTGCAACGTCTGTACATCAATGAGTTCTATTGAAATCCCCAGACTTTCCAGTTGCGGAATTGCTTCCTGTACTACCCGAAGAGTAGATCCATAGGAAACAATGGTCAGGTCAGTTCCTTCAATCAGGCATTCCGCGTGACCCAGCGGCACCGTAAATTCTCCCACATTGGACGGCATTGGCTCTTTCAAACGATAACCGTTCAGGCATTCAATAACCAGCGCAGGCTCGTCAGATCTGAACAACGTATTGTACATTCCGGCAGCTTGAGTCATATTCCGTGGAACGCAAATGTGCAGACCGCGGAGAGATCCCAGAATCATGCTCATCGGTGATCCAGAATGCCAGATTCCTTCCAGGCGATGTCCGCGGGTTCGTATGATCATTGGGGCTTTCTGACCACCTTTTGTGCGATAGCTTAAGCATGCGAGGTCGTCGCTCAGCACCGTAAGCCCATAAAGCAGGTAATCAACGTATTGGATTTCGGCTATAGGGCGTAATCCCCTTAACGCCATTCCCAATCCCTGTCCTATAATAGCGGATTCGCGAATCCCGGTATCAAATATACGCTGTTCACCAAACCTTGCCTGTAGCCCGGCAAAACCCTGATTTACGTCGCCTATCGCCCCTACATCCTCTCCAAAAGCCAGCAGACGTGCATCTCTTTCAAAATTCGCCGCAAAGCAGGCATTCAAAACCTCTCTGCCATCAACCGCCTTGGTTGCGTCGTTGTATGTTGCGCTGACTACCGCAACATTCGCCGGCTGTTCTTCGGATTCGGAAAAGAGTTTATCGTTGTAGCGTTTATTGTTTAATTCCTGTTGCTTTTGGTACCATTTAGCCAACTGCTTTCTCGCTTCACTGTTTTCAAAACGGGATGAGCGCAAAGCCTTTCTAACGGTACCATAAATATCTTTAAGGGAGGGTTCCGGCAACGCTGCAAGCGTTTCGGAAAATTGCCCCGCCTCTTTCGTAATCAACGCCGCCATTAAATCCTTTGCCCGGACAGCTTCCATCTCAAAAGCCTGCAAATAATCCTTCCAGGCACGTGTTTGCTCGGATTTAGCCAATAACTTTGCATCCGACTCAATTCCGGAAAGCTCTTCTTCCGTGGCAATGGCGGAGCTAATCATCCATTTTTTCATTTGAAGCAGGCAGTCAAATTCCCGCTCCCATTCCAGGCGTTCTTTCGTTTTGTAACGTTCGTGCGACCCTGACGTTGAATGTCCCTGGGGCTGAGTCATCTCCGTTACATGGATAAAAACCGGCACATGCTGCTCACGGCAAATTCGTATGGCTGTTTCATAGGTTTCACACAAACCAGGGTAATCCCAGCCGCGCACCTTAAAAATTTCATAACCGGGTGTATCCTCATCCCGCTGAAACCCCTTCAGCACTTCGGAAATATCTTCCTTCGTAGTTTGATATTTAGCCGGAACGGAGATCCCATAGCCATCATCCCATACGGAAATGGCAAGCGGTATCTGCATAACTCCCGCGGCATTAAAGGCTTCAAAAAAAACACCTTCCGAAGTGGAGCCGTTTCCGATGGTTCCAAAAGCCACTTCGTCCCCCTGTCTTGAAAAATGCGTCAGGTAGGCAAGGTCCGGATTTTCCCTGTAGAGTTTCGATGCCTGGGCAAGCCCTAAAAGCCTGGGAATCTGACCTCCCGTGGTAGATATATCGGCTGACGAATTTTTCATCTCCGTCTGGTTACGCCAGCTACCATCTTTGGTTAACTCACGGGTTGCGAAATGTCCGTTCATCATTCTGCCACCGGATGCAGGCTCGGCTTCCACATCCGGATGCGCGTACATCTGCGAGAAAAATTCGTAAATCGTGGAAATTCCGGTAGCAAAGGCAAAGGTTTGATCCCGATAGTAGCCCGAACGCCAGTCGCCATCCCGAAAAACCTTTGCCATTGCAATCTGCGCAACCTCCTTTCCGTCGCCGAAGATTCCGAATTTAGCCTTTCCTGTCAGCACTTCCTTCCGACCCAGCAAACTCGCCTGCCTGCTTTCACAAGCCAACCGATAATCATTCAAAACTGATTTTTTGAACGCATCAAAACTCAGCTTGGATGTATCAATGGGATCGGTGTATTTCGCATTCATATCAGCCATAAGGAATTTCTTAGGACTTCAAATGTAGCAAAAAAAGCAATAAATTTTGAGTTCAAATCAACAAACCCACTAGTGTTTGTTGATTCACTAAGCTTAGCAAACAAAATTCTTAAAGATCAGGGATTCGCCATTTTAAAGTCCGCATAACTTTTATTTGGAATATTTTTTGTGAAACAGAAAACGTAACTTTGTTAAACACCGCTTCGGGCGGCGCGTAATGATACGCGAAAACTATTTTGACTTATGAAGAAACTATCATTCGCATTTTCAACACTAATTTGCTTTTTTATTGCTTTTACAGCGCAGGCACAAAGCAATGCGGAATTCAAATTTGAGCGAGAAACTTATGATTTCGGTAAAATCCCTCAGGGTAATCCGGTAACCTACGAATTTAAATTTACGAATGCCGGTTCAGAGCCTATTATTATCAGCAAGGTGGAATCAACCTGCGGATGTACGGTTCCTAAGTTCACGACTGACCCTGTAAAACCAGGCGAATCCGGCAGTATTAGTGTTACTTTTAATGCCGCTGCCGTAGCACCATTCAGTAAGTCTGTCACCATCCGATCTAATGCAAAAACACCGGTAAAGGTACTTTACATAAAGGGCGAAGTGGTTACCCAGTAGACGGCGTTCCGTTAACAATTGAAAGGCTTGCCTGACTTTGGCAGGCCTTTTCTTTTTTCTATTTTTGTAAAAAATTCAAACATGCCCGTAATTTCCGAAAAGGCAGGTAATATGCCCGCCTCTCCAATTAGAAAACTCGCACCTTACGCTGAGCAGGCTAAGCGTAAAGGGACAAAGGTGCTCCATCTGAATATCGGTCAGCCTGACATTCATACGCCGAAGATTATGTTGGATGCCGTGAAAAGCATTGACTTCGATGTTTGGGCTTATACACCTTCCGAAGGATTGCCAAGTTACCGCGAAAAATTGGCTGGCTATTATCAGAATCTCGGTTACTCCGTCTCGGAGGAACACATACTGGTTACGACGGGCGGTTCCGAAGCCATCCTGATCGCTATGGAGACCTGTATGAATCCGGGAGATGAGATCATCATTCCTGAGCCTTTCTATGCCAATTACAACGGCTTCGCCTGTATGGCAGGAATAAACGTAAAACCCATTCTTTCTTCAATTGACAATGGCTTCGCACTACCGTCTATAACGGACTTTGAACAGGCGATTACTGATAAAACAAAGGCTATAGGTATCTGCAATCCCAATAACCCCACGGGCTACCTGTATTCCAAAGAAGAGATGGAGGCGCTGAAACGCATCTGTCTGGAGCATGATCTCTACCTTTTTTCTGATGAAGCCTACAGAGACTTCTGCTACGACGGACGGAGTTTCATTTCGCCTATGCACTTGGAGGGAATGGATAACAATGTCATGGTGATGGATACGGTTTCCAAACGTTATAGCGCCTGTGGAGCACGACTTGGATGCCTGATTACGAAAAATAAAACAGTGCTTAGTGCAGCATTAAAATTTGCACAAGCCCGCTTAAGTCCGCCGGGCGTTGCACAAATTGCAGCAGAGGCCGCTATAGATACGCCAGATAGTTATTTCGAGGAAGTCAACACGGAATATACCCACCGCCGCAATACGCTCGTAGAAGGACTGAATTCAATTCCTGGGGTCTTCTGTCCAAATCCAGGCGGAGCCTTCTACGTAATGGCCCGTTTACCGATTGACAATGCCGACCGCTTCTGTCAGTGGATGCTGGAAGAATTCGAGCATGAAGGCAACACGGTAATGATGGCACCTGGAAGCGGATTTTACAGCACTCCCGGAGCGGGTTTGAATGAAGTCAGGATGGCATACGTCCTGAAGCAAGAGGACCTGGAGCGTGCTCTTCAGTGCATTAAAGCAGGCCTTGAAGCATATCCGGGCAGAGTAGAATCCAGAGACAACTGAAGAACCTTACTGAATTTTTGAAATGTAGCCTGCAATGCATATATTTGCAGGCTACTATCTTTTTTGGGGTCGACTGGAATTGACAGGATGGAGATGGTTATGTAAGCATGCAGTGTCTTGTAAGTAACGCACTTAAATCTGAACTTTCACACTTTTAAATGGCGAAAATAACTACGCCTTAGCTGCCTAATTTAGAATTAGAATAGCTTTTGTCCCGCCCGGATATCGTTCCGTTATCTGAGCAACCGGGGCATCGAACTACGGAACTAGCTTTTATTCTGTTGCGAAATAAGAAGCGAAGTTAAGCAACTAAGGAGAACGGAACAGGTAAGCATCCGGCCTTCCCTCTCCCGACACGTAAACGGAAGCTAAGCATGAAGAAAGCGTACACTATACCATGTTTGGACGAGGGTTCGAATCCCTCCGACTCCACCTCCTTTTGCAACCCTTAAATTTTAAGGGTTGCAATCTTTTCTCCCTCTAAAACTTACTGAATATTCTTAAAAAAGGCTGGTGAGTTGCTGTATAAAGGACTTTTGCCATCCCACTTGTCAATAAACTGCTGTTGGATCAGTAAAGGGGTTAATGTCTGCTGACGCAAACGGTTCGCCTCGGCGTCGGCCTGGGCCTCTACCAGTTTTATCTTAGCATTGGCTTCAGCAACTCTTAACTGATTCATGGCCTGGGCAGCCTTTTGCACAGCCTCATTCTTCGCATCGATTGCCCGCGTGATGCTTTCAGGATAAATGATGCCACTTGTCATCTGCTCAAGCTTAAAACCTTCTTTCTCAAGCGTCCTGCTTATGTTAGCCTGCACCATATTCTCAAAACCTTCCCTACTGCTGATGATACTGTCCGTTGTATATTTATTAAACTCGATCCGGAAAGCATCCCGCATATAGTTGAATAACGTAGTTGAAGTAATTTCCTCAATAGGCTTCCTGTATTTGCGAAAGATGTCGGGCGTTTTACCCTTCTCTACATAGAAACTAATCGTCGGATCAACAGTGAAAACGGACCCATCTTTTGCATTCACACTAAAAGACGGGTAATCGATCGTCTGGACATAGGTAGGAAATTCGTATACTGATTCTGTGAAAGGGTTATACCATACCCTTCCCGTTACGAGATTAACGTCCTGGACACCTTTGTCCGAGCCATACATCTTCACAAGGATGCCCTCGTAACCGGCATCAATACGCTCACTACAGGACGCTGCCAATAAGAAAATCGTACCAAGAAAAAACAGCAATCTAATTATTCTCATATTTTTTTATTTTAAGGATGATATAAATCGTTAACAGCATTAGTCCGGAACCCATAGCGATTCCGATTAAAACGTCCTGGTCTGAAGGCTGACTTATCAGAAACAGCAACCTACTCGTGTACCACATCAGACCTGCCGCGGCCAGTGGGGCTAGTGCAACTAAATAAACCCATGCTTTCCTGCCAGGGATTCTTCCTTTGTTCTCTCTCATATTAATATCGATTAATGTCAAATCCTAATATATTAAATATTTCACATATTTCAAAATAGAAATAATACTTATGTTTCGATTTTTTTTATTTTTGAATCAACGGTTCACCCATTACAGTAAAAACCATTAATCTCAATACAAAGGGTGCTAACAATCGTTCAGCAATGCAATGAATGAAAATCTGAGATTAAAGGAGTTCAGAAAGGCGGAAAAAATGACTCAGGTACAATTCGTTGATTTTATCAACAGCCACCTTCCCCCTGACCATGGTAAACTTACACAAGGTAATCTCGTTAATATGGAAAAAGGGCAACGGCCGATTCCTAATGACTACGTTCGGATATTACATGACCAGAAAATGCTCAATTACGATTGGTGGTATAATTCCGAAGGTTCCCGATTGCTGAAAACTAAGGATAGAATTCAGCAGTCCACTGAAATAAGCGAAATCAAGAGAAGTTATGAACTTATGGAGAGTAAGCTTGCATCATTAGAACATGAGGTTAAGAAATTGCATGCTGAGCTACGTAGAATGGCAGAAAAATTTGACGGAAAACAAATTTCATCCAAAAAATGAAAATTATTCTTCTTAGGTCTTTAATTGTTTCGTTTCTAGTGTCCATTGTATCCTGCACTAAAGAAATGGAATCGGGATCAACGGTTGCGGAGATCAATGCACAGCAACTCCTGTTAGCTATACAAAGCCGGCGTCTCGAAACAGATTTTGCCGAAATTTTCAGCTTAGCTGGACATGCTAATGGAGAAGACCAATATTACTTCATAACGCATGGTTTTTTTGTCATAGGACGAAACTCTATTGCCGTAGAAGACTTCGATACCGGAAATACCACAGCCTTCGATCTTACCGGGATGCGTGAGTTTTCGTTTAACGGAGACGATCAAAACATTCTTAGTATATATCTCGAATAGGGACGGTTTACTACTGATTTAAACCACTGAAATGTTTATTCTGGGCTTCGACCTTTCGTTCTTTCCTGCCATTATTCTGATAGGTTCTCTTTAATAAACTAATGTAATTAGAGACGACCCGGTGCGCATCTTCCGGTAACATATATGGCAATAGCTGCGCTCCCATTTGCACGTGGATTTCCAATTCCTTTTCCAGAGAGATTATTTCTCCATTCGCTTTCGCTGGCTGAAGTTTCATAAAATTTTTAGTTTGGTGAATTCAATTATACGACATTTTTTTTTAAACAAACGCGGCTCCTCGTTTTTTTAATTATAAGCCTATTAAACATCATTACATTCCAAATTGTGCTTTTTTTACATAATTTAGTACTCTATCCGACGCGTATGTCTAAATTCAGGGCTGGCTACCGTTATGATATTGGGTTTCTTCGATTCCTGTCCGTCTTATTTCTAGTATTGTACCATTTGCAGGTGCCGTTTATAGAAGGAGGGCTGGCAGGAGTCGACGTCTTTTTCGTGATTTCGGGATATTAATGCCCAGAGTCATTCTAAGCGGTATCCGAAATCAGGCATTTAGCTTTCGCGTTTTTTACCTGCGCAGGATCAAGCGTATAGTTCTTCCCCTATTTTTTGTGATCCTTTCATTCTTCTTCCTGATCTACTTTTTAGTTACGATAAAGCTTTACGACTTCAGTCGATTTGGTCTTAGCACTATTTACTCTACGGTACAGAGCAACTCAGAAACTTATTCCGGAAAATTTGCTATCCGGATTT
Source organism: Olivibacter sp. (assembly GCA_048595275.1). Classification (GTDB taxonomy): domain Bacteria; phylum Bacteroidota; class Bacteroidia; order Sphingobacteriales; family Sphingobacteriaceae; genus Olivibacter. Next base: position 15,766 of record JBMDWN010000378.1, read on the forward strand.
CCCTGAATACCAATAAAGTAAGCAAACTAAAACAGATCCATCTTTGTTTTTCAGATGGAAAACTCAAATAAGGAGGCCTATGACACGTGATCCACAGCAACAGGTCCAGGATTTGGATGGAGAAGCCGCTATCGGAAAAGTACTGGACCTGGTAAAAAAAAATCAGAGTTGTTTCTTTTGTACAGCGCTAAACAAAGTCGGACTACCGATTTCGGCAAGGCCAATGACACTCCTCGAAGTGGATCGGAACGGGCTTTTCTGGTTCTTCAGCTCCAGAAGCAGTAATAAGAATGATGAGATTACAGAAGACCACTATGTCCATTTATTTTTTCAGAATCCGGAGAAGGGCGATTTTTTGAATGTCTATGGACAGGCCACCATCTTGCATGATGCAGAGCGTATAAAACGTTTATGGGATAACAACTATGAAGCGCTATTTCCAAAAGGCTATGCTGATCCCGAACTCAGTATAATCCAGGTAAAGCCAGTAGAGGGGTATTACTGGGATAATCAGTACGGCTCGGCGAAACCTGTCGCGCGCCAGGTACTGGAACAGCTAATAGGGAAAAAGGACGACGAATCCAAGGAAGGAAAACTCACACTGTGAATCTTTTTCAGAAAAAATTTCACATCAAGCAAAATTTGCTACCTTTGATCTGTTTATAATTAGTCTAAATTGACAAGTGGTAACATTTGCTATGTACAGTAGTATTTTTCTTTTGATTTTTCTGGCTTTTTATCTGCAGTATAATAATGCAATAAGAGTTGCGTATACACGGCGGACTGCTCTAATGTCCGGCATTTTAACTGAAAAGAAAGCATCAAATTCCCTAAGCTTGACATTAATGGCGATTAGCATTTTGCTGCTTGTCCTCAATCTTGGCGTAGGAGCCGGTCTTTTTTCCGGCGTAATTATACTAATGTGTACTGCATGCCTGGCCGTTTCCATTACACCTTTAAAGTGCGTCCGATATGAAGCAGTTATTCTGGTGTTCGTCGCATCTCTGGCCATGGAGCTATTTCTTTTCTGATTATGCCAGCTAATAAAAAATACCTAAGCCCTAACTTACTTGAGCGTTGGCTAAAGCTTAGCGCTGGTTTTATAGGAGGGTATGCCATCGTGCTTTCCTTTTTTCTGTTTCTATCCAGGATAATTAGCCCCAAAGATGCCGTAGCCACTGCTTATCTGATAGGTTATATTATCTGGGCCGTGCTGTTACTTGTTGCCATATTAGCCAAATCAGGCTGGAAAATCTGGCTTATCTATTTTCTTGTCGCCGCTCTTTTTGCTGCAGGATATTTTCTGACAACCCCATGAACGTAAGAAATTACAACATTTACTTTCACACGCATACGATAAGTGGAATTATTATCTGCGTATTTCTATATGTCATTTTCTTTGCCGGATCTTTTGCCTTTTTTAAAGACGAGATTAGTGCCTGGCAACAAGAATCGTCATACGCCGCCGCGGCGGACAAAAGCTTTTCTTACGATCAGCTACTCGATTCATTGGATCAGGAGCATCAGTTATACGGGCGCGATATTCAATTCTTTTTGTATCCTGAAACGGAACGAAGTTACGTAAACTTTGGTCCTTCAAAAGACACCACCCTAATGCCTGCTGCCGAAAACACTGGTTTATATTTCAATTATAATTACCTATCAAAGACCATCGGAAATTATGCAGAAAACTACGACTTGGGAGAGTTCTTCTATAGGCTTCATTTTTTAGCTCCGCTTAACCAAGCCGTCCCATTCCGTCTGGGTTTCGCCTTCGGCTATCTTATTGCGGGAATTGTCTCCTTCCTCTTCTTATTCGCATTGATTACCGGTTTGCTGTTACACTGGGATAAGATCAAAAGCAATTTTTTCCTGTTCCGACCATGGTCAAAGCTAAAAACGGTTTGGACAGATATACACACCGTTTTAGGGGTTATCGGCTTCCCCTTTCAATTTGTATTTGCCGTTACTGGTATTGTCCTGATCTTCAACATGGCGTTGACAGCTCCTTTTACCAAACTGCTTTACGACGGAAATGGTGAAAAACTGTTCGAAGATCTGGAATATAGCAGACCTTTGGAAAGCGATTTTCAAAAGGTAAAAATGAAGGAAATCCCCTCAGTGAATGCTTACATAAGTCGATTAGCTAATGAATGGCCGGGCTCATATACCCGCCGGATCACCATTAAGAATTACGGAGATGAAGGTATGCGTATGATGGTTGAGGTCGATGCCGATTATAATAAGAGTTTTGCCGGTACAGGTTATCGTATTTACGATATGAATAGCGGAAAAGTTACCTCAAGTAAGTCTCCGTTTTCCGATACGAGTTACGTATCCAAAGTAAAAAGTATACTCTATAGACTGCACTTTGGTGACTTTGGAGGATTATTCCTTCGAATCGTTTATTTTATTCTAGGCATTTCCGGATGTGTTGTCATCTTATCAGGCGTGCTCATTTGGCTTGTAGCCCGGGACAAAAAGAATGTCCCGGACTATAAACGGAAAGCTAATTTTTGGATAGCAAATATCTTTCTGGCAATTTGCCTGACCATGTTTCCAGTCACTGCTCTAAGCTTTATAGTTGTTAAATTATCTCCGGTAGTTAATCAAACCTTTATATACCAAGTCTATTTTTACAGTTGGCTTTTATTTAGCACCTATTACGTAGTCAGAAGAAACCTGCACAAAACCAACCGTGAATGCTTGCTTAGCGGAAGCATATTATCGCTTTTAGTACCTATGGCCAATGGCTTTGCCACCGGAAATTGGTTTTGGGGGAACTGGCTGGCCGGCGCAGAAGACCTGTTTTTCGTTGATATATTTTTTATCGTTTTAAGTATTACAGGTTTTTACGCTTATCTGCGCGTCAGAAAACATCACTTTACCAAAATAGCTTTATCGCCAGTAAAAGAAACCGCCTAAGCCATTTTACGTCTACGCTTCTTTCGAAAACTGCCGGTAAATGTGCTTAAATTCTTCAGAAAGGCTCTCTAACTGTACGTTAAGGTCTTTCAGTCGGCCATCTTTAATATCGAAAACCCAACCGTGAATGGTTAATCCCCGTTCATCTATTGCTTTTTGAACCTCGATCAACTTTGAAACGTTTACACACTGCTCCTGAACGTTCAGCTCAACCAGTCGGTCGTAGCGAACATCTTCCGACTCGATTGCATCAAGTTCAGCCCGATGCAATCGATATACATCACGGATATTCCTGAGCCAGGGATTGAGTACGCCGAAATCCTGCGCTTTCATCGCAGCCTGTATTCCGCCACAGGCATAATGACCACAAACGACAATGTGTTCTACACCCAGGTAATTCACCGCATAATTAATTACTGAAAGAGAACTAAGATCGTTGTTAGGAACGATATTGGCTATATTTCTATGTACAAATACATCCCCCGGATTTAATCCCATCAGCCCCTCTGCTGTGACCCTGCTGTCTGAACAACCAATGTACAACAGTTTCGGACTCTGCCCTTTCGCAAGTCGCTCAAAATATTCCGGATCGGCACCTAATTGACGCTTTACCCAACCTTCATTATTCTTAAATACTTCAGAAATATTCATAAGTTTTTTTTATTTGACAACAGGGATCAGCCCTGCCTGTTTGAACGAAATTACATTAATTTTTAAAATGGAGGGGTGCTTTGACTTCAAATGCTGCTTATCACTCATTATACAGAATTAAGAAACATTACCGAAGAATAATCATTTAATACTATGGCAGTGAAGGCTAAAGATAATTCTGACAAAGAAAAGACAAGTATTTAAGTATTGGCAATTACTTTTACCGGGTGTAACACTTATTTATGAATATACTGGCAATAATTTTTACCGCTTTTGTGGCCTTAGAACATTTATACATCCTCTGGATTGAAATGTTTGCCTGGGAAACGATAGGAAAAAAGGTTTTTGGTAATTCGCTCCCCGCTGAACTTTTCAAACCTACAAAAGGGATGGCTGCTAATCAGGGACTTTATAATGGATTCCTGGTTGCCGGACTTTTCTGGTCTTTTATTATTGAAGATCCGCTCTGGAGCATCAACATCCGATATTTTTTTCTTAGCTGTGTGGCCGTGGCGGGTATTTTCGGTGCGGTAACCGCCAGCCGAAAGATCTTTTTTTTACAAGCCTTGCCAGCACTGCTTGCCCTCTTTTTCACATTCATAACAAATTAGATATGTCCTTATTAGAAAATTTACAATGGCGACACGCCGTCAAGGCTTACAATCCTGAGAAAAAAGTCAGTCAGCACGACATTGATCAAATCGTGGAAGCCGCCCGTTTAGCACCTACTTCTTCAGGACTTCAGCCATTCAGGCTCATCGTCATCGAATCTCAGGACGTGAAGGAAAAACTGATTCCCGGCGCTTTAAACCCTGAAGTCATGCGCGATTGCTCGCACGTCATCGTCTTTGCCGCCTGGGATCGGTATACCACTGATCGTATCGATAAGGTCTACGATCAGATTACGGTTGAACGAGATTTACCCAAAGGACGTTTTTCATCCTATACCGATAAGCTTAAATCCATTTATCTGGAACAAGCCGCAGAATTAAATCACCATCACGCAGCCAGACAAAGCTACATCGCTTTTGGCCTGGCATTGGCTCAGGCAGCGGAACTCCGCATTGACACCACGCCGGCCGAAGGTTTCAGTAATGAACTGGTAGACGAAGTATTGGAACTGGGTAAATACGGGCTCAAAAGCGTAACGCTTTTATATGTCGGCTATTCTAACCCGGAAAAAGACTGGTTGGCAGACATGAAAAAAGTGAGGGTTTCGAAAGAAGAATTCGTCTTAAATTTCTGAAAAAAAAGGCCTCCAACCGGGGAGATTGGAGACCTTAACTAACCAATTATAAACCTAAATTATGATGACACAAAGTTAGTGTACATATAACACAACTCCAAATATTTTTTACTTTTTTTCAATTGCATTCCCGGCTACGAGGCCGTACTTTTACGAACACCAGAATGAATACCATGGAAATCGGGTTAAGCATGTTTGGCGATCTCGCCTTTGACAAATCGAAACAGGCCTTTCAGCCAGCGCAGCAGCGCATTCAGGAATTACTGGCCGAAATTAAACTGGCTGATGAGGTGGGGCTTGACGTATTTGGTATTGGTGAACACCATCGTGCTGATTACGCGGTTTCAGCACCCGAAATCATTCTGGCATCAGCAGCCACGATTACTAAAAACATTAAACTAAGCAGCTCTGTCACGGTACTCAGCTCTACGGACCCGGTACGGGTGTACCAGAATTTCGCAACGGTAGATCTGATTTCTAATGGTCGCGCCGAAATAACCGTAGGCCGCGGTAGCTTTACCGAATCCTTTCCGTTATTCGGTTACGATCTAAAAGATTATAATGGATTATTTGCAGAAAAACTGGATCTGCTCATGCAAATCAATAAGCAGGCAAACATCAGCTGGAAAGGCCGCTTCAGGTCACCTCTGGAAAACCAGGATGTCTTGCCGAGAGCGCTCAACGACCATCTGACGACCTGGATAGCTGTTGGAGGAACGCCCCAATCCGTCTACCGGGCGGCAAAACTCGGCATCCCGCTCATCATCGCCATCATCGGCGGAATGCCTGCGCAATTCACCCCTCTATTCGAACTCTATAAGCGTGAGTATGAAGCCGCGGGTCACGATCCCGCTAACATGCAGCTCGGCACACATTCTCATGGGCTGATTGCTGAGAATGCCGGAGCACTGGCTAATGAATATTATCCCTTATACGCGCAACAGATGGATCGTATAGGGCGACAAAGAGGCTGGCCCCCGTTTAGCCGGGCCCAGTTTGATGCAGGACGCGAGCAAGAAGGTGCGCTTTTCGTTGGTGATCCTGAACAAATTACCGACAAAATTTTATACCACCAGGAGATGTTCGGTCTAACCCGCTTTTTACTCCATGCCGACGTTGGCGCCCCTTCTCATAAAACCATCATGAAAAGTATTGATCTGTTGGGAACGAAGGTTGCTCCGGCTGTCCGGAAAGCCCTTAATAAATGACCAAGTCATGGTTCGAAGATAATACGCTGAGTCTGGCTCAACGATTGTTGGGAACAGTTCTGGTACACGATAGCCTGGAGGGGCGCACAGCGGGCGTCATCGTAGAGACCGAAGCTTATTTAACAGATGACCCTGCTTGTCATGCCTACCGGAGGAAAACGTTGCGCAATGCCGCTATGTTCGGCCCGGCCGGGAGTATTTACGTATACCGGATTTACGGCATGCATCAGTGTGTTAACATCTCCGGCGGTAAAGAAGGCGCCGGGGAAGCCGTGCTGATCCGGGCCCTTCAACCGTTAAATGGCCAGGAGCTCATGTCGCAGCGCAGGAAGCAGGTGATTTTTAATGAAAAAGAGCTTTGCAAAGGCCCTGCCCGGCTTGTACAGGCGATGGGTATAAACATGACGATGAATCATTGGATGATCCAGGGCAGCCCGCTTTACTTAGAACCTAGCCTGAATCAATCCTTTGATATAGTCCAGACCACCCGGATTGGACTTACAAAAGGAATTGATCTCCCCTATCGCTTTTACATAGCAAATAATCCGTTTATCAGCAGAAAATAGTATTGAGCTGACAAAACTAAAAGTTATTCCGTCGACAAAGACCGGAGATAGGCGCTGGCCCGATTCAAATGTGCTTCGCGCTTTTCAGTCGTCATTTTATCAAAGGTTTTCAACAACATGCCCAGCCTCGGATTGCCCTGAAGCACCTCCCGGTGCTGATGCATAAATCGCCAGAACAAAGCATCCCAGGTCTGTTGCCATGCTCCTTTCTCCCAATCGCCCATCTTCAAAAGGTAATTGCTTCCGGAGATATAGGGCTTCGTTGTCATCAATCCTCCATCAGCAAATTGCGTCATTCCGTAGGTATTCGGTACCATCACCCAATCGTAGCTGTCAACAAACAATTCCATAAACCAACGGTATACATCGTCTGGGTCAAATTCACAAAGCAACATAAAATTACCGAGTACCATCAGGCGTTCAATGTGGTGACAATAGCCAAGCTTAAGGATTCTTTTGATCACGGTATCCACCGGCAGGATTCCTGTCTCGCCTTTCCAGAAGGAAGCGGGAATTTTTCTGCTGAAGTTCCAATAGTTTCGGGTACGCTGCTTCCCCCCTTCCCGCTCATAGACAAGGTGAATGAATTCCCTCCAGCCCATAACCTGACGCACAAAACCTTCCAGGGAGTTGAAAGGGATATCCTGTTCAGTGGCAAACGCAAGAACACGATCAAGGACTTGTTGCGGATTCAGCAAGCCGATGTTTAATGCAGGGCTCAGCACGGAATGATGCAGGAAAGAATTGTGCATAAGCATCGCATCTTCATACGCTCCAAAATGCTCAAAACGCGTAGTTAAGAATGTATCCAGCCAGCTGGAAGCTTCCTTGTGGGTGACCGGATAAAAGGCGACCTTATCATTTAACGGTTCTTCCAGCGATCCGTAATTGTCCGGATAATGTTCAGCGACCCACTCTCGTGCTTTTTTAACCATGCTACCTTCAGGAAAGGCTCCCATAGAAGGTAAGCAACCTTTCTTCGGAAAGCGCTTTCGGTTATCGCTGTCGAAAGACCACTTCCCCCCTATAGGACTGCCGTCATTCTCCACCAGAAGCTTTCGCGACTTTCGTTCGGCAGCGTAAAAGTCTGCCTGAAAATAGCGTTTCCGATTATCGAAAAAATCATTTGATTCAGCGTCGTTCAGAAAATTAGGCGATGGAAACACTTTGAGGCTTATCTTGGATTTTTGGCTTGCCGATTCCATTCTCTGTTCCAGCCAGGCGTCCGACACCCTAGCTAGATAAACATGTCTAATTCCTTTCTCCCGAGAAAGCCATGCTAGGAGCTTACGAACATCGCAGCGTATCTCTGTTGCTTCAATATAATGGACCGTAAACCCCTCGTTCGTTAAAAAGGCCTTGTAGTGTTGCATGGAGGCACGATGTAGCAACAATTTTTTCTTATGAAATTTATACTGGTTAAAAAAAAGCGTTTCTTCAATCAGATAAACCGGATAGTTTTTCCGGAGAGCCGGATGATTTTCGAAAAGCTGATGCGGAAACACAAGAGATGCGTATTTGCTGTCCATATCAACTGAACAGCCAGACGTCAGTTTTGTGGGGATATAATTTAACAAACAGGTCAATTACTATCAATGCCGTACGTTAGCATCGTCTCTAAATAGTTTAAAGCCTACCTAAGGAAGAAGAACTGAAACAACATAAAAATCTAAAATAATTTGGAGCTTTTTCGGACCTTGTTCGGATCTTCTTCGGATGTGATCCTGAAAATTCCGGATAATCTTAAATAAAGCTCAAAGATAGATTCACTTTTTTTTCAAGTTTTTTTAGTGATCATGGTTGCGAAAATTACTTGTCTTTTGATTGAAGGTATTCCAGGACTAACGACTAAGTAGATAATCATTACCCCGTAGCAGGCAGATTCGGAATATTGTTTAATTTCGCCTGGTGAGTGTACACATAAAATAATGTTGCTGCGATGAAATTTTCTATCGATCATAAAAGCCCGGTTCCGCTGCATCAGCAGGCCGAAGAGCTTTTGCGAAAGATCATTAAAGATCCACAATATAATAACGGACAATTCTTACCTAATGAAGTGGATTTGGCGAAGGAATTGGGAATATCCCGCACCACACTCAGGCAAGCTTTAAACAAGCTTGTCTATGAAGGTTTGCTCGTGCGGAAAAAAGGAAGTGGTACAAAAGTCGCTGAAGGCCGGGTTAGTTCGAAATCAAACAACTGGCTTAGCTTTTCCCAGGAGATGCGGGCCAGAGGTGTGCCTATAAAGAACTTTGAGTTGCATATTTCCTGGATCGTGCCCGAAGAATCCATTGCTCAGTTCTTTGAGATCAAACCGGAGGAAAAAGTATTAAAGTTAGAACGCCTCCGGGGTCGGGCTGAAGGTCCTTTCGTTTACTTTGTATCTTATTTCCATCCCAGAATTGGATTGACAAGCGATGATAATTTCGCCCGCCCCCTTTACGAGATCCTGGAGAAAGATCACCAGGTAATTGTTAATCTGTCAAAAGAAGAGATCAGTGCGACCGGCGCTGACAGATTCATCGCCAGCAAGCTGGAATTGGAGGCTGGCAGCCCTGTATTGCTCCGCAAACGCTATGTTTTTGATCAGGACGAACGTCCTGTCGAATATAACCTGGGTTATTACAGAGCTGACAGCTTCGTTTATACCATTGAAAGTCGTCGGGAGGCTTAGTCTCCCGACGGCGGCGGCGTCTTACCCCATTGCTTATTGGGCTCAGGTCCCATCTCCAGTTCGAGCGTCCCTCCTGCCCTCAGCTGCTCGTGGTAGAGCCAGGCATCCGTTAATTCCTTTCCGTTGAATGTAGCTTTTTGGATAAATACATGCTCTGGAGCGTTATGATGTGTCCGGATGGTTAAGGTTTTACCTCCCGGAAGCGAGATCTTCGCTTCATCAAAAACCGGACTACCAATCTGAACGCTTGGCTTTAAGTCGGTCAGGCCTTTCACGTCAAACAAGCCCAGCGCGGACAGCACATACCAGGATCCCAACTGACCCTGATCTTCATCTTGCCCGTAACCGTATCCGTGGATGGGTTCAACCCCATAAAATTCGTCCCCAATGGCTCGCGTCCATTTTTGTGTAAGCCAGGGTTTCCCTGAGAAGTTGAAAAGCCAGCTTACATGTAAATTGGGTTGATTTCCGTGATTATAAGGGGAGTGGATGCCTGCGAAGGCATCGATCTCCCTACCCCCACCAAAGCCGCTCTTTTGCGCTTCCGTAAAGATACTGTCCAGGCGCTGATTGAACTGATCCTGTCCGACAGCAGCGATCAGTTTACCCGGAGTATGTGGCACATAATACGTGTATTGAATCGCGTTGCCTTCCTGAAAGCCCCGCCACGGTTCTGCCGGATTAAAGTTGTCTATGAAGTTTCCGAACTTATCTCTGGGTCGGATCAGTTTAGTCGAAGGGTCCAGAAGTTTCTCCCAGCCAGACGCTAAAGCCGTCAATTGCTGATAGTCGTCCCTTTTCCCAATAGCTTTTGCATATTGGGCTGCAGCGAAAGCACTGAAGCTGTATTCCATGGTATGCGATGCAGAAAAATGCGATCCGCCCGTGTCGGTCGTATTTTCTTCGAGATAAGGAACATATCCCCGGTCAACAAAGGCGGGTACATCCTGCTTTCCGGAGCCAGCTGGACGCACATCTTTGCTCAGCTCGTTCGCACGGACGGCCTCATAAGCCAGCTCGGTATCGAAGCCCCGGATACCAGCCTGGTAGGCTGCAGCGATGGCCAGACCGACAAAATTTGTCCCGACACCTGAAGTAAACTGGCCGTTCGATATGCCATCGCCAAACCATCCGCGATGCTTATAGATTTCGAGCTGGGTGTTGACATAGTCGCCGTAACGTTCCGGATAGACGAGCGCCCAAAGCTGGGTAAGGTTCCAGAAGGCTCCCCAGATGGCATCCGTATTGTAGAACTGATAGGCTAATTTTCCATCGTCGGACCTTGGAATCTGACCCGGCACACCCCCATGTCGGGGAAAGGCTCCGTTGAGATCGTTTGCCACGCCTCTGCCCAGTAAGGCGTGATACAGCCCGGTGTAGAATTTGACCCGATCTTCCGCTCTGCCTCCGCTCACTTTTATCCGCCCCAGCTCTTCTCTCCAGGAATTCTGAGCCTGTTCTTTTGCCCGATCGAACGATAAACCAGCGGCTTCTTGCTCCAGGTTTTCTTTCGCATTGGCTATGGATGTGTAGGATAATCCTACCTTCATTTCCAGCACTTCCTTTGCCGATGTTTGATACTCCAGAGACAAGCCGGCTCCGGGGCCCTTTGCTTCTTTGCTACCTTGATGAATTCCCTCTCCATCAAAGGCAATAACCGCTGCCGGAGCTTTCCCGAGCTCCCCGTAGACGTACATACTGATTTTCCCGTCGGGATCGTACTGCTCCACATACTTCGGATAGGTCTCCACAAATCCTTCGAAATGCGTATCGTCCACCATGCGGACCTGAGCGTTTTTTACTTCCCCGCTTTCTCCCTGCAGGCTGCCGACGTCCAGGATAATCCTGGATGCTTCACTAGCGGGAAAGGTGTAGCGGTGAAAACCGACACGGGTTGTTGCCGTCAGCTCGGCTTTGACTTGGTAATCTTCCAGCGTAACACGGTAATAACCGGGCTCGGCAAGCTCGCTTTGGCGATTGAATGCCGATCGGTAGCCTTCGCCAGGCTGTTCCAATTCGCCCGGAACAGTTTTGAGCGGACCGGTTGCGGGCATCGCTGCGATGCCTCCGATCTGCCACTCGTGGAAGTGCACAAATCCGGCAATGGACTGGTGCCGGATATCATATCCTACCGCTTCCCAACCGGAGGGATTGCCCTTGTGGCCATTTGTCGAGGGAGCGAGTTTCGCCATTCCATGCGGTACAGCAGCAGGCGTGTAAAAAAACCACCGGCTATGCGCGGTCCCGATTCCGGGCTTCGCATAGGATAAAGGGTCAAAGCTCTTCTTCGAACAGGATATTATGGTTAAGCTCAGGAAAATTCCGGTACTTAAGGCCAGTAGTTTGATGCTTTTCATTCGTATCCGATTTATTGTTCTTTTTTGAATTTCGCAATCAAGGCGTAAATTTCAACCATGCAGGTCTGGTTAATCAACCAGGCTTCCCGGCCACGTTGTTTGCCGCTCCAGTCTTCCAGGAACAGACCATTGCTGTTCCTTGCGCCGGTCCACGCGTAATCGACATTTTGGATCATGGTATCCACGTATGCCGGGTTCCCGTCCTCCTCATACAAATCTAAAAAACCTCTGAGGAGCACGGCAGTAAACCAGGGATCGTGATCGGGGAAAAAGGTTCCCAGACCTGCCACGTTCCGGGTGAAATAGCCATAGGCAGCCGCTGCATCGTCCTTCGCGGCCTGCAAGTATTGGTCGTTTCCGCTTATCCGGTAAAACAGCACCGCATTGGAGATCATCGCCCCGCTATTATACGTCCATTTCCGTGTATTCACCGTTCCGGTGACCGCATGCACATCGTTCCAGTAGAGTTTGTCTGAGGGATCTTGCATCGTTTCTTTGATCCACTGGTATATGCGCTTTGCAAAGATCAGGTACTCCTCTTTTTCGGTTACCTCATATAAGGATAGCGCTAATGTTACGCCAAGCGCGCTCGCATTGGTTGCCTTCACCGTATTCGGACTTCCCGGATCGTTGAGCCGATTCTGCTCGCACCAGAACAGCCCCCCACCCTGATCGGCCGATTCCCCGGACATAACGAAGACGAGCGCCTGCTCCGCCCGCTCAAGGAAATGGGAATCACCCGTGACCTGATAGGCGAGCACATCATCAATGCCTGCAATCGCATTATCATCATAAAAGCGGTCGCCCCATCCATGTATTCCGGGTGCAGACGCAAAGCCTACCGGCTTCCGCCCGGCGTCCCAATATTGATTCAGTCCTTCGATCACCCGGTCGATGGCCGGGCCGCTCTCCCCTAAAGATTTCAGCAGAACAGCACCGGTAAAAGCCGTGGAATGCGACCAAAAATAGGCGGCCTTGGGGTCCCCCGCCGCCGCCGGGTAATTTTCCATCAGCAAAGGCGTTCCGGGAAGGGCATAAAGTTCCTGAATCCGGTCGAAAACCTTTCTGGATTTCGCTTTATAACTAAGGACGGAAACGCTATCCAAGCCTTCCGGAGGATCTGCTTCCCGAAAATCTCCGCCTATTTCCTTTGAACATCCCTGACCTACACATAGGCAGATCAGAAAAAACAAACACCATTTTTTCTTCATAAGGTCTTAATCGTTTGAACGAACTTCATGGGTGTAGCTGGGGACATCGCCCAGCCTGACGGTAATCGTGGTTAGCTTCCCATTCATCTCCGGATGAAATTTATAGGTATTATCCCAGGGACTGCTGGTCACCGGGAACAGGAAGAAATAGCTGGCAGGCACCTCAACCGGACTCGAGTTGTTGACGTTCGTACTTCCTAGATATTCAACGCCCTTGTCCGTCCCCAGCTCAAACTTATACCGTTCATCATTACCCCAGTCGAAGGGGAAGAAATCAATTTTGATTTGTTCTCCTATCCATGTCCCCCTGCCGCTGTAAGCCAATGTGCCAATCGACGCATTATAAGCTGGCATGAATACATGGATATGTGTAATGCGATCAATGCTGCTTTGCGCCGTATTGAAGTCTATGGTCAGGCGGACGAGCTCAGCGGCGTCTGCGGTGGTCGCACCCTCTCCCTCCGCTAAGGTTCCATTGCCATCGAGAAAGAAGCTTCGCTCGCCGTCATTGAAGGCACCCTTGAACTGATAGGTCCCGGGTTTGAGACTTGTATATAGCTCGTAGACTCCTTCTTCCACCAATCGGAAGCGTTCCGGGTTTGATGCATCATCAGCGCTTTCCGTTGCATCGCCTACCAGGGAAAGAGCCGTCGGAAATTCGGCAAAACCCATGGGACGCTCCAGAATTAACGCATTTGCTTCATCAGCCCTCCTGGAACTTATGCCTTTATTAGCAGCAACGGTCCATTTAAGGGTACCGCTGCTCATGGACTGAACACCTGCGGCGCTGGCAATTTTATTTAACGTTTTCTGATCGACCGTAACCTCATTTTGCGTCCCGCTGTTATTCGAGAGTAAGGTGTAGACGGGTTTCGAAAAATCGCCCTCCTCACGGTCGAAAAGGACTTCATATAAAATCACCCCGCCGTCTTTGGCACTAACGGGGTTCCAGCTAAAGCGAAGCGTCTCCTCGCTGGCGGGTTCTATTTTCTGTCTGAAATTACTTGCGGGCAGCATTTCCGTGATGCCGGCATTGATCTCGCCGTTCAGCGTGTATTCTTTTTCGCAGCTTATCAAGCCGAGGGATAAGCATAAGATCCCTATTTTAAGACTGTTTGACATCATTTTTTGGTTTTTGGTTTGTTAGCAACATTTACCATCCGGGGTTTTGTACGAGGTTCGCGTTACGGTCTCGTTCCGTTTGCGGAATCGGCCATAAATAATGTTTAGCCGGATCGAAAGACCGCAAATCGACCCGCTCGTAACCGTTGTCCTCACTGGATCTGTCCGTTTTCATTCCATGCAGCCAGCCATTCAGCACCTCCGCTCCGATCTCCCAGCGGCGAATATCAAAAATTCTGCTACCCTCCATAGCCAGTTCCGCCCTTCGTTCCCGGCGAATGATCTCCCGCCAATCCGACTGACTTTTGCCAGCAGCGTATTCAATAGCCGCGGCCTCTGTAAAACCTGCGCGGATGCGCAGAAGCCGAACGGTTTGATCCCAGGTAGCGGCATCCAATGCTGAAAGCTCGTTCTTCGCTTCCGCATGCATCAGGAGAACGTCCGCGTAACGCAGGACAATTAAGTTCAATCCGCTGTTTACGAGGTTTTGCGCTGAAGGATCAAATATTTTCGCAACGTAATAGCCTGTCGGTGTTGTATTGGAAGAATGCCCCAGGCTGTTTTGTCCGCTGCCCGGACGGGTTTGAATGGTAAAGGTGCTGCCATCCGACCGAAGCCACGGATATCCGTCATAGACAATTGTGGCGGCCATTCTCGGGTCGCGATCAGTATAAGGATCCTCTTCCTCATAGCCCGAACCTGCTTCGGCAATACCTTTACCGTTCAGCATAAGGTAATTGTCCACGAGTTCCTGCGATGGCGATAGTGCGGCGTATCCGCCCTCTGTCGGCGGTATATAGAAGTACTGGATGTTATGTGTCCTCCGAATGGGCATAAACTGGACATCCAGAAGAATTTCCGCGTTGTTTTCATTTTCCATTTTGAACAAGTCTCCGTAACGATCAAACAGTCGATACGTTCCGGCCAGGCCATCCATAATCTGCGCGGTGGTTTCCACTACATTTTGCCATTCCCGGTTGTACAGCTGTACTTTAGCCTGCAAAGCCAGGACGGCTCCTTTCGTAATACGCCCGGCATCCGCCGCTGCGTACTCATCCTTCCGGGGCAGGTCCGACAGGGCAGCGTCCAAATCATTGTATATAAAGTCCAGGACCTCTTCTTTCGTGTTCCGCGTCAGCTCGGCAGATTCTTCAATCGTGATTTCACGATCGACCAGCGGTACACCCCCGAAATTGTCCAGCAGGGTGAAATAGTGAAATGCGCGAATGAACCGGGTCTCGGCCTTAAGCCGCCGGTTCAATGCTTCATCCATGCCTTCTACCCGGTCTATATTCGCGAGCAGGGTATTGCAACGCCGGATGCCGACATAACGCTGCGACCAGACCTGTTGCATAAGCGGATGAGCCGCATCATAATTCCCATTGGCAACATCGCGTACCTGATTGCCGTTGTTCGACCTGGTGTAGGCATTGTCCGACAAAGATTCCGCAAAAAGTAACGTTTCAGCGCTATACAGGTCGCTGTAACAGGCATTCACGGCATTTACGGCATCCTCTGCTGTTTGCCAGAAGGTAATATCTGAAGGTTTATCCAAAGGAGCCAGATCAAGTTTCTTGCAGGCCGAAAGGCCGGCGATTGTCAGGCCTAGTAGGATTGGTATGATATAAGATTTCATGGTTCGTGTTTTATAAATTGACATTCAGCCCAAAGGAGAAAACCCGCGCCACCGGGTATACCCGGCCACTTTGGGAAGCCCCGCTGTACACTTCCGGATCGTATCCTGCCACCAGATCGGTGAAGGTCAGTAAATTCTGACCCGTTACGTACAGCCTGCAATTGCTCAGCCCAAGCTTTTGCGCCCATGTGGACGGTACGGTATAACCGAACTGTAGATTCTTAAGTCTCAGGTAGGATGCATTCTGCACCCAGAAATCCGATTTAGCGGCGTTGTTAGCGGATTCGGAACCCAACGTCAGGCGTGGGTAAGAAGCGTTTGGGTTATTTGGCGTCCAACGATCGAGGTGAAAATCCATGACCGGCCCTTCATTGTTGTTGTGAAACGCTTCCGTGGCTTCTCCCCGGATCCAGACATCCCTTTTACCTACACCCTGAACGAAAAGGACAATATCAAAGCCTTTCCAGTTGGCGGTATAGTTGAATGAAAAATTGTAGCGTGGAAAGGGATTACCGATAATGGTCCGATCTTCTTCATCAATGAGACCATCGCCGTTTTGATCGACGTAGCGTATATCCCCCGGTTTCACCTGATTAGCAAAGCCCGGATTCGGTCCCGCCTCTACTTCCGACTGATTTTGAAAAAAGCCGTTCGTCTGGTATCCGAAATAGGAATTGATCGGATCGCCTTCCCTAACCAGCGTGTTGACATCAAATCCGTAGATGTAATACTGCCCTCGGATATCCAGTACCTTATTGAAGTTATCCGAGAAAAGGAAGTTGAACTGGTGATTGAAGTTTCCGAAGCTTTGGCGCCAGCCAAGGTTGATTTCGTAGCCACGATTCTGGACTACGCCGGCATTCTGCAAGGGCGAGCCCCCTCCGAAGAGATCCGGAACGGGCAAATCAAGTAAGATGTCCGACGTTTTCTTATCAAAGTAATCCAGTTCAAAAGTGAGGCGACCATCCAGCACGGATCCATCCAGACCGACGTTGAACATGGTTGAGGTTTCCCAGGTAATGTTGTTGTTAGCCACATTGAAAAAGGCGCCTGTTACCGCCTGATTATTGAAGGAGTAACCAGGCGTATTATTCGTTACCGTGCTCAGATACTGATACGGTCCGATGTTCTGGTTGCCCAGTTGTCCCCAGGAACCTCTGAGTTTGATTTCATTGAAAGGGCGGGTCAGGCTGGCCAGTGCCGGCTCATTTTTCAGCTGCCACCCCGCTGAAACAGAAGGAAAAAAGCCAAATCGGCGCCCTTCAGCGAATCGGGATGAGCCGTCATAGCGAAAGTTCGCTTCGAACAGGTATCGATCCGCGTAGCTGTAATTAGCGCGGCCAAAATAAGATTGCAGCGACCATTCTTCTTTCGTTCCGAAGGTGTTATTGTCGTCGGTTGTCGTTCCATTGCTGATGACCCCGAAGTCGTTCCCGGGAATGCCGATCCTCCGGATCTGCGCGACCTGGTACGTATTGTTTTCCTGTGAAAAACCAGCGAGTCCCTTAACCTGATGTTCCCCGAAGTGCTTCTCATAGTTCAGGGTTACCTGTGAATTCAATAATAGCGTGCGGCTGAACATATTCGTCACCGAGCTCTCGTTATCCCCCCCTCCGGCGTAAGGTGCATAATCGATCGACTTTCTGAACTCATCCATATAATTGTTCTTCAGGTCCCCTCCGAACAGTCCACCCAATCTCAGGCCATCCGTAATTTCCCATTCGGCATTCAGATTTCCAGTGAGGCCATCGTCCGAGAAATTGCGGCTTCCGCCTTCACGGAGGCGGGCCAGCGAATTGGAATTGCTACCACTTCCAAGCACATAATTCCCATCCGCATCCACAATCGGGTACGTAGGAGGAATCCGGGTGTTCGGTTCGATCAACCATTCCGTCCAGTAAGCATGCTCCTTCAGATCCTCGCGGCTATAACCGATCACAGCCCCAACGCTAACCTTATCACTGATTTCGGTGCGGACATTCGAGCGAAAATTGTAACGCTTTAATCCGTATCCATCCCCCTGAAACATACTTTGCTGATTGACGAATCCACCGGAGAAAAAGTACGAAGAGCTTTTGCCCCCGCCGGATACGCTTGCGTTGTAGTTCTGCTGCAGCGCATTGTCGCGGAACAAGCCATCCAGCCACCGACTATTCGGGCCGTTGTCCTGAAAAGTGCGAATCTGTTCCGGCGAGAACTGTGGCTGCTGCCCGGAATTCACCAAAGCTTCATTTCTAAGTTCAGCGTATTCCCAGGAGTCAGCGGGTTTTGGCAAACGAGTGGGGCGTTGCGTTCCCAGCATACCCGAAAATTGAAGCTGCGGCTTTTCATTCTGCGAACCTCTTTTCGTGGTAACCAGGATCACCCCATTAGCGGCCCTGGCGCCATAGATGGCTGCCGAAGCGGCGTCTTTCAACACCGAAACATTATCAATATCGTTTGGATTCAGGTTGTCCAGGCTACTGGCTACCCCATCGACCATCACCAGCGGCGCGGCATCTCCCAACGTTCCGACCCCGCGGATGTTGATGGCCAGTGGAGAGCCCGGCTCGCTGGAATTTTGCTGAATGGTTAACCCGGGAGCGGTTCCCTGCAGCGCTTCTACGGCATTGGCTACCGGACGATTTGCCAATGCTTTGGAGCCCACAGTGCTGATAGCACCCGTTAAATTTGATTTTCGCTGCGTGCCGTAACCGACTACCACGACTTCATCGAGGTCTCCGAGAGCGGCCATCATTATGGCATCCAGCGTTGCCTGTCCGGTGGGAAGCGAAAGACGTAAAGATTCATAGCCACTATTGTTGAAAAAGACGACCGAAGTCGTGTCTGCGATCTGGAGCGTGTAACGGCCATTTTCATCGGTAGAAGTTCCTCTTCCAGTCTGCCCGGTGGTAACAGAAACGCCTGGCAGGGGCTGGGTTTTGTCGTCCGTGACGATCCCCGATAGTGTTCTGGTGCCCGGTTGCCGGGCCCAGACGTGCATTGCCGAAAACATCAGCAAAAAAATGATCAATGGTTTTGATCTCATCATAATTCAGTTTTAAAGGTTAGTTATAATTCAGTACAAGGGTCTATTGTAAATCCCTTTCAATGCTTTCCAGCGATTTCCCTTTCGTTTCCGGCAGCAGCCTGAATACCACGATCAGTGCAATCAGGCAACAGCCTGCAAATGCCCAGAAGGTATAGCGTGTTCCCAGCTGTTCCAATGCCAGGGGGGTAAGCTGACCTATTACGGCATCCGCGATCCACATGACCATGATGCTCATCGCCATGGCCCGGCCCCGTATTCTCGACGGAAATATTTCGGAAGCGACTACGAATTTCAGCGGACCGATCGAACAGGCAAAACAAGCGAGAAAGCTCAGCACGGCCAGCATTAATAAGGTATTGTGCGCTCCCGGATTTGCGATAAGCAAACCGGTTACGAATAAGCTGAACGTTGCACCTGCTGTCCCGATTAAATAAAGCGGACGTCGGCCGAGTTTATCGACCTTCCAGATGGCAATCAGCGTGAAAAGCAAATTCGCTATTCCGAAAAACAACTGACCGGTAAACGCATTTTCCAGGCTCACCCCGCTATCTTCCAATATGATCGGTCCATAGTAAATAATCGCATTGATGCCGCTGAACTGTGAAAACAGGGGAAGCAGCAGGCCCAGCCAGAGCATCTTTTGTTGCCCTTTGGCAAAAAGGGACCTGAAGCTCTTTACGGTCGCTTTTTCCGACTGGTTGCGCTGAAAACTAAGGTGTATGGCATCCCGTTCGCGTATCCCGTACAAGTGATCCATGAGCCTAAGCGCCTGATCGGTTTTCCGGTGCTGCAACAACCAGCGCGGGCTTTCAGGGACTTTCAGGATACCGGCCAGGAATACAAGCGCCGGTAAAGCGCCTACTAAAAACATGCCCCGCCACGGCTGGGTAGTAAATAGATAAGCATAGATGTCTGTGCCCGCATCAAGCCCGGCAATCAAAGCATTGCTGGCATAAGCCACCAATATGCCGCCCGTTACCGCCAGCTGATAAGCGGTCACCATACGCCCCCTGATGGAACTGGGGGCTATCTCTGAAATGTACAGCGGTACTATATTCGAAGCTAAGCCCACCCCGACACCGCCCAGGATGCGTGCAAAAATCACCCAGTGATAGTCCGGAAGCAAGGCACAGCCAATGGCAGAAACCGAGAAAAGAACAGCTGCCAGGACCATCAGCGGTTTTCTTCCGGACTTATCTGTGAGCGCACCGGAAAGCGCTACACCGGCTATACAGCCCACCAGCGCTGAAGATACAAACCAACCCGTCTCGCCGGGACTCAGTCCGAACTGCTTCTGTATGAACGGCAAAACACCGGAAACCACGGCCAGATCAAAGCCAAAGAGAAAGCCCCCTAAAGCAGCGATGCCACCCATCCAGTAAATCCTGCTACCGATTGGCTCTTTCGCTTCCATTCCGAGCTATTTTAAGAAGGCTTTTACAACACGTATCGGATTGTTGCCCGGGTTGATCAGCTCATAAGCTGTTGCAGCCGCCGGAATGACGAAGGTCTCCGCATAGTTGTACGTTTGCTCTGCGCCGTTGCCGGTCCTAACCGTTAACTGATCCCCTTCCACCAACATAAAAATATGGCAGACGTCTTCCGTTGGGGCAGTGTAAACACTTCCGATTACAATCTGGTGCACATCGTAAAAATGTTCAGGATGTGTGGGCAAATGCAGAAGTTTCCAGTCCAGGCCCTGTTCTAATTCATATGGGCTGGACTTCAACTCCTGCAGCACCCTTTCGCCTTTTCGCTCAAAATTCAAATTGTGGAAGGCATGATCAATGTTTATTGGCCGGGGCTGGCCGTTCAGGTCCTTACGAAGCCAGTCGTACATTTTAAAGGTAAAGATGTAGGGGGTTGCACTGATTTCCAGTACGAGGTTATTCTTGCCAGCACTATGTACCGTACCATTCGGGATCAAGAACAAGTCATGCTTTTCGGAGGGAAGATTCTGCACATATTTTTCTATGTCGACCTCTTTTCCGTGTCGCTGGCTATCTTCCAGATCCTCTCTGAACTGGCTTGGATTGATGTCCTCCTGAAAGCCGATGTAAACACGGGCATCGTCTTCGGCATCCAGAATGTAATACGTCTCGTCTTGCGTGATTCGTTCGCCAAAGTGCTCTCGGATGTATGGTAGAGAAGGATGACATTGGATAGAAAGGTTACCGCCGTCGAAGGTATCGAGGAAATCGAAACGTATTGGGAATTCGGTACCGAAAACAGATTCGTGCTTACCCAAAACCGCTTCTGAGTGGGCATACATCAGCCAATCGAAGGATATCTCCATCGTTATGCCATCTGATTCGAATACCAATCCGTTTTCGGGTACAATCAATTCGAAAGACCAGGCATAATTGACGGCATCCTGATCAATGCCCGGCATATGTCTCTTCATCCACTGCCCCCCCCAGGCGCCGGGTTCGAACCACGGCTTAACACGAAAAACGTTCGACGAAAGTTGCTTTAAGCCCGTTTTGATTTCCGACATCTGAGCCCAACTGACCGTATCCGCCTGTTGCCCGTCCACCATTAAATCAATTTGATCCAGCAGCTGCTGCTTGTGCTGATTCAATACCACCCAATCTACAAAATAGAAGCGCTTATACATGGACTGCGCATCTTCCGCACAGGTGGCGCCCAGGTTGGCAATTTCCTTTCTACGCATCCGGTATTGCAATTCGCTTTTTGGAAGATCCACATAAATGAGTTTCGCATGTTCTTTTCGGTAGGCCGCGGCGAAAGGTCCTAGGATCACGACCACATCAAAAGCACTGGATTCAAATTGAAATGCGCTGATCTTGTTGCTGTCAAAGAAATCGGCCAGAGAGAGCTTTGTACGTGTTCCCCATACGGAACTTTGGTCGCCGAGAAATGGCTTTACCATCAGAGTGATCTCAACTTCTTCTTTCAAGTCAGCGGTCGTATCGTGGATGAAAATACGCAGACTCCGTCGTTCAAAAAGCGCATTCAGGCTTTGTTTAATGAAAGACCAGTCGATGCCGACATAGCCATCAATGCATACAGTTCTGTTTAGGACGATGTAGTCCGCCAGCCCTTCGAAGCCGGTATGGATAGTACCTGAGCTAAGCGCATGCGCCGGATGGATGTTGTAGCTGCGAAGCCGGTCTTGCTGAGGATATGCGGTAATACTCATGAATGTTGTACGTATAGATTTACATCACAAACATATACAATAATGTATATACATACAAGCAATTATAAAAAATAATGTACAAACATATCGAACCCTCTAATCGGCGTCAGTAATCAGCTGAGGGAATTCCTTTAGCGCCCCATAAGCGATTCGGTTCCGGTCCCATTTCCAGCATGAGTGTTCCACCCTTAAGCAATTCGGCTGCAGGGAACCAGCAATCGGACCACTCCTTTCCATTGAGAAAGGCCCTCTGAATGTATTGATTCTTTCTACTCGTATTTTTTGCTTCTATAACAAAGGTTTCGCCCCGACCATAGCGCTTTCCCAAGTCTATGGTGACGCGTTCAAAAATCGGACTTCCGATTTCGTAGATTGGATCAACCCGCGTCCCGCCGTCAGTCTGGAATAAGCCGAGGGCATTCATAACGAACCAGGCGCTCATCTGCCCCTGATCCTCATCGCCCAAATAAGCATTCGACGTGCCGTGGCCGTAGAAGCGTTCCATGACCGCACGGCTCCATTTCTGTGTAAGCCAGGGCTTTTTAACCCAGTTGAAAAGGAATGCGAAATGCATAGACTGCTGATTTCCCTGTACAACGGGGTAATCCCAGTATTGATCATTCGGACCGTTAAACCGCCATTTATAGCTCTCATTAAAGCCCCACTCGAGACGATCACTGAAGTTTTTTTCGCCGATGATAGCCGCCAGACCGCTCACATCTTGCGGCACGAAATAACTAAGCTGCCAGGCATTGCCTTCCACGTACTGTTCGTTAGCCCCTGATTTGAAAGGGTCAAAGTCAGGCAGCCAGACTCCCTTAGCATCCCGCATTCGGGCAAAACCGCTCGCGCTGTCTATGGCATGCTTCCACCAGGATCCCCGATCCGAGAAGTGTTCGTAATCCTCTTTTTTCCCCAGTGCTTTGGCAAACTGCCCAACAGTCCAATCGTCAAAACTGTATTCCAGCGAGTTTGAGAACCGTCCTTTATCGTAAGGCACATATCCATACTTCAGATAGGCTTCCAGATCCCGGTTGCCCGCGTAGCCCCCTGCTACCACCTCGGGCAGCGTCGTCTGCATCTTTTTCACGGCCTCAAAAGCTTTCCCGGCATCATAATCCCGTATGCCCATCTGATAGGCGCCTACGATCAGGGGGATTTCGTGCTCAGCCACCATGACCGGGATGTATTCCATTCCCGCCGGTCCCTTAGCCAACCAGCCATTAGCATCATACATCGCCAATTGTGAGCGTACCCATTTATTTGACCATTCCGGTGTCACCAGGTTCCAGAACTGGTTCAGGTTCCAGAACGTGTTCCAAAAAGCATCACAGCCCAAAGCACGGTCCGAGCTGTCTTTCAAGCGGCGGATCTGCTCATCGGCTGCCACCCAACTTCCATCAACATCACTAAAGGTATTGCGGCTGGCCAGAGAGCGGTACATATTGGTATAAAAGCGCTCCTTTTGCAGCCGATCGTCCGATTCGACCAGGACTCGCCCCAACAGCTCATTCCATTCCGCTTTCTGTGCGGCAAGAACAGAATCGAAAGACCAGCCGAAAGGATTGCTTATTTCTCTCTCAAGATTTTGCGCTGCCTGTTCGTGACCGGAGAAAGAAATCCCTGTTCGAAGCTGAACGCACCGGTTCGCGGACACATCGAATTCAACAAACATACCAGCATCTTCGCATTTTCCCGCCGATAATTCCGTGCGGTCCAGCACCTCTCCATTTCGCCACACCCCGGCTTTCCGGATCGGCTGATCGAACTCCATTACAAAATAAACGGTATAGTCCTGGTCTACCCCGCCAGACCAAACGTCGGCCGAGCGCTGTCGGCTATAGCCCTCGATTCGATATTTACCTACCTGTCGGATAGTTGCTTCAGTAATTTCATACTGGTATTCAGCAGGGATTTTCAAGTCAATCATCACCCTTCCGGTATCATCTTTATGATAAGTATAGCGCTGAAAACTGCTTCGGGTGGCAGCGGTTAGCTCTGCGGTAATATTATAATCGTCCAGCTCAACCCGGTAGTAGCCAAGCGGAGCCTTTTCCTTTCGCTTATCAATGCGGGAACGATAGCCGGATTCCGGATCATCCTGATCACCTACTGCTGTTTTTAGTGGGCCACTGACCGGAAAAGTCCCTAAACCTGCCATAGTCCACTCATGAATATGACTGAAAGTACCGATAGATTCAATGGTAGGGTCATAGCCTGCCTGCCATCCGCTGTTTTGGTTATCCGGGCTCAGCTTTACCATACCGAAAGGCATCCATGGCCCGGGGGCGATCATCCAGCGCGAATGGGCAGCGCCCATCATCGTATTAACATAATCTGCCGGACCCGCTACGTTACGGGGCTCCCGGGAAATTTTTTGCTTTTTGATAAGCTTTCCATCCAGCAGGATTTCGCAGGTGCTCTTGCGCCTTTTATGAACCGCCGGCATTGGGGCTTCGAGAACATAACGACCTGAATCAAGCCGCCTTTCCAGAATTTTTCCGCCGTCCAATAACACTTCCAGCAAAGGCTGCCCTTTAAGATGATTCACGTCAATCAGCAAAGGTTGATGACGCTCGGCATTGTCTTCAAGCTCATAGTCAGCCGGCTGAACCCCGCGCAGGAGTACCGCCTGTGGTTTTTTCAGGGATGCGGATCCAGAGAGGCGGATCTGGTCAAAGCTAAGCCAACCTCCGCGGATGGTTGTAAGAGCAATCTCATTGAATCCCCGCTTCAGTAAACCCGGAGGGACAGGAACCTTGATCTGCTGCGGACCTTTTTTCTGAATCTGCGGATAAGAACTCATGCCATTCACGATCACTTTAAGAAGAGGAGCCTCATCCGGATCAATTTCGAGGAGATCCAGTTCAAAAGAAAAGGCTTCATTTTCCCGGATATCTTCAAGTTCAAAATCAATATGCAATATATGCGAACGTATACCAGCGGTAGGACCAGTGCCGGCCCAACCATTCGCAGGTCCAGGAAGTATATAAGGCCAGTCGGTTGCCGGATCGGAGTGACCAATCAGAAAGAAGCGGTCTTCAAAACCGAAGTCCTGCTCGATGAATTTTTCGTATTGATCCGGCGCCAGAGCCATACCTGAGGCTGTTCCGTCTTTATTTCCAATCTCCCATATTTTACCAATTTCGTGAATCTCCAAATTCTGCGTAGCGGCTAATAGAAAAGGCGGAAGTGAGCAAGAAACAGTAAATATCGCCAATATGCTAATGTATTTCTGCATGGTTAGACACATTTATATGTACATACAAATGTATCTCAAATTTATTTCTGTCACGTCATATTCACAAAATTTTCTGTTGGGTAGTGACTTATTAAAAACGCTTAGTCATTCAAGTGGACCACTGAGCTCGGAGAATTGCTAAAGTCAAAATCAGTAATAACAAGGTAATGTTAAAGGCTTATTAAATAGAAAACGGGACAACGAACTAAAATTGTCGTTATCCCGCTTGGTGATCCCGCTGGGATTCGAACCCAGGACCCATACATTAAAAGTGTATTGCTCTACCAGCTGAGCTACGGAATCTTAAATCGAGTGCAAAGATAAAAATATAAATCGTTATGTCAACCCAGAATTGCAGTTTAAAGCTTTTTAAGCCAAGTTTTTTCTTTCTACTATCTCATTTTCACTCAAACAATAGCCTGAATAACTCGTTAAAATTATGATTATCAACCCTATATTCGTTATGAAAGAGGAAAATAAAAACAAGTCGGGAGACAAAACTGAAAAGAAAAGTATTTCAGGTAAAGAGCGAATGGTAAAAGAGGAACTAAAGAGTCGAAGCAGTAGTTTTTCGGATAAGAAAACACAAAGAAAACATTCGGCACCCAAAACAGGCAGAAACCCGAAAGGATTTAGTTAGGAAAGTTCAGGCTCCATTTTTGGGGAGCCTGAACATTTCTAAACAGTGTTTCTAATTAAAACAGATTGTTATGAATATTGAATTGAAGGAGGCTCAAAAGGCTATCGAAGTTGCGTTGGCTAAAGCGAATGAAATCAACACTAAAATGAATATCGCTATCGTAGACGCAGGGGCAAATTTAATTGCTTTTGCGCATATGGATGGCGCTTGGCTGGGATCGATCGATATTGCTCAGAAAAAGGCTAAAACAGCCCGGTATTTCGACATGGATTCAGGGGAGATCGGAAAGCTGTCACAACCCGGCGGACCGCTCTACAACATCGAACATTCGAATAACGGCCTGATAACTTTTCCGGGAGGCGTCCTGATCAAGTCATCCAACGGAGAGATTATCGGCGCAATAGGCGTTTCGGGTGATACGGTCGAAAATGATCATATCGTTGCTGAGGCCGGCGCCTCGGGAATACATTAACACCATAGTAAGGAACAAAATAAGGAGGAGGAAATATGTGTCAGAATCACGGAGTAGCCTACATCAAACCGGGGGTCGTAGAAGTTCAGGAGATCGACTATCCAAAACTAGCTTTAGGGGACCGAAAATGTCACCATAGTGTAATTCTTAAAATCGTATCAACCAATATTTGCGGAAGTGATCAGCACATGGTTCGCGGACGAACGACTGCTGAAGCTGGCTTGGTATTGGGGCACGAAATTACGGGAATTGTGATCGAAGCCGGTCGAGATGTTGAATTTATCCGGGTTGGCGACCTGGTATCGGTTCCTTTTAATATTGCCTGCGGACGCTGCAGAAATTGTAAAGCGGGACAAACGGGTATTTGTCTGAATGTGAATCCGGAACGACCAGGTGCTGCCTACGGTTACGTGGATATGGGAGGCTGGGTAGGTGGTCAGGCGGAGTATGTCATGGTGCCCTACGCAGATTTCAATTTGCTGAAGTTTCCGGATAAAGATCAGGCCATGGAGAAAATCAAAGATCTGACACTCCTATCCGACATATTTCCTACGGGTTATCACGGTGCCGTTACTGCGGGTGTGGGTCCTGGAAGTATTGTTTACATCGCCGGTGCCGGTCCGGTGGGCTTGGCCAGTGCAGCAGCCTGTCATCTGTTGGGTGCGGCGGTAGTCATCGTAGGTGATATGATCGACGAGCGCCTGAAACAGGCAAAATCTTTCGGATGTGAAACAATCGATCTGAAAAAAGATGCTAGCCTGGGCGAACAGATTGAACAGATTGTCGGTGTTCCGGAGGTTGATTCTGCGGTGGATTGCGTAGGGTTCGAAGCAAAGGGACATGGTCAAACCGCAGGGGATGAGCAGCCTGCCAGCGTACTAAATTCCATCATGGATATTACCAGGGCGGGTGGAAAGCTCGGGATTCCCGGGCTTTACGTGACAGGTGATCCAGGTGCTTCCGATGATGCAGCCAAAGAAGGCAGTCTTAGTATTCGTTTTGGCCTGGGCTGGGCAAAATCGCATTCTATCCATACTGGTCAGTGTCCCGTAATGAAATATCACCGGCAATTGATGAATGCCATTCTGTACAACAAAGTGCATATCGCAAAAGCGGTGAATGTTCAGGTGATCTCTCTGGAAGATGCACCGAAAGGATACCAGGATTTTGACAAAGGTGCGGCGAAGAAATTTGTCATTGACCCACACGGTATGCTCGCATAGATAGTAGAAGGATTTGTATGCAAGATTTCGCGATCAGGAAAAAGAGTATATTAAAAGTATTCGCCAGCGGCGAAAGCAGAAGCCAGGAAGATATACTGGCTACTGAAGAGCCTCTGGAACTTCGGGTGGATTATGTTTTGGATAACGAGAAAAAACAAAAGAAGATTTCGGTAACGATGCGGACTCCGGGCGATGACCCTGAGTTGGCCGTGGGCTTTCTCCTTACCGAAGGAATCATCCCTTCCGCAAACATCATTGACTCGATCAGACATCTCGACATCGAAAAGAACAGGATTGCCGTGCAGTTAAAAGAAGGGCATGAGCCCGTGCTTGGTAAAGTGGAAAGAAATTTTTATACCACTTCAAGCTGCGGAGTCTGCGGAAAGGCGAGTATCGACGCCATACATGTCGAATTAGCACCCTTGTCACA
>JBMDWN010000379.1:0-12206 GCA_048595275.1 Olivibacter sp.
CTGCTGGCTGTATGGTTGTTTTCCAGAAAGGCCAAGGTCACTTTTCTATGGGTAGCAGATCGCGTGGTTGTCGTCACCGCCCTCGCCGGCTGCCTCATCCGGCTGGGTAATTTTTTCAATTCCGAAATTATCGGTACGCCGAGCGATCTTCCCTGGGCAGTTGTTTTCGAACGGATAGACGCCGTCCCGCGTCACCCGGCCCAGCTTTATGAATCCATCGGCTATTTCTTGATATTTCTGTTACTGCGCAGTCTTTATAAAAAGTATTCCGGCAGGCCGGGCTTTTTATTTGGGGTCTTTATGATTTCCGTTTTCGGGCTCCGTTTCTTTGCCGAATTTGTGAAGGAAAACCAGGAAGCTTTTGAACAGGGAATGGTGCTGAACATGGGGCAGCTGCTGAGCATTCCTTTCGTACTGCTGGGGCTCTACTTCATCGTACGAAAGCCTGTAAGAACCACATAGTTGCGTCTGAGGAGCGAAATTCGTATTTTTGTACGTTAACTTAAATGAAAAGAGGGGATTTAAACATGAGTGAGAAGGATTTCAAGGGACTGTTGAAAGCGCATCAGTTGAAGATAACCGGTCCTCGACTGAAGGTGCTGGATATCATGGCCCAACGCTCGGCGGCAACGTCGCAGCCTATGCTGGAGAAGACGATTGGTGATTCTATCGACCGGGTTACCCTTTATCGGGTGTTGAGTACCTTCGAAGAAAAAGGGATTATTCATAAGGTTTTCGATCTGAACGGCACCGCTACGTACGCGTTTTGCTCATCGACTTGCGACGAGCACCATCACCGGGACCAGCACCTGCATTTCATGTGTACGAACTGCAATAGCGTCTATTGCCTGAGTAAAGTTGAATTGCCCCCTCTATCCCTTCCGCCGGGGTTCGGGATCGAACAATGGTCGGTTAACGCCAGCGGCATTTGTGCCCGCTGTCAGGCGGGTAGCTAAAAACAAAAAATATGTCAAACAAGAAAGACTACGCCATCAGAAAAGTGCTTACGCAACTGATGATCGGCGTATTTGAATCATCAGGAAATAAAGAATTAAATTACAAACAGGTTGCCGGAAAACTGAACCTGAACGATGCCCCTTCGCGGGAAACCATATCGGAACTGCTGCAGGAGGAGTCCGCTGCTAAAGACGGGCTGTTCCGTGAAAGCCGGAAGGGCAAATATACGCTTCGGGAACTGAAGACTTTCATTGTTGGCCGGGTTGATATGACCGCAGACGGATCGGCTTATGTCATTACCGAGGATGAATTCGAAGAAGACATCCATATAGCCCCGCGCAAGCTACGTAATGCCCTGCACGGCGATGAAGTTAAAGTGTACACCTACGAGAAAAGCCGCGGTAAGCGGAAAGAGGGTGAGGTCGTCGAGATCGTTAAACGCGCAAGGACGGATTTTACAGGCATTCTGAAAGTATCCGACCGCTTCGCTTTTTTAATTGCAGACGACCGGAAGATGTTGCACGACATCTTTGTGCCGTTGGATGCACTGAATGGTGCGAAAGATGGAGAAAAGGCAGTGGTTAGTATTGTCGACTGGCCGGAGGGCAGCAAGAATCCCGTTGGACAGGTGAAGCATGTGCTGGGTCGACAGGGCGAGAACAACACAGAAATGAACGCCATTCTGGCGGATTACGGCTTCCCCCTGTCCTTCCCGAAGAAGGTTGAGGCGGAAGCTGAAGCCATCCCTGCAGACATCCCGGAAGAAGAAATCAAAAAGCGGAGAGACTTCCGTGGCGTCACCACGTTTACCATCGACCCGGCGGACGCGAAGGACTTTGACGATGCGCTTTCCTTCCGTAAACTTGAAAATGGTCACTATGAAGTTGGTGTGCACATCGCTGACGTCACACATTATGTAACACCGGACAGTGCGCTCGATCAGGAAGCCTTTGACCGGGGAACTTCGGTCTACCTGGTGGACCGGGTTATCCCGATGTTGCCCGAACGCTTGTCCAACGGACTGTGTTCGTTGCGGCCCCATGAAGATAAATTGTGCTTTTCGGCTGTCTTCGAACTGGATACGCGTGCGCAGATAAAAGCTGAGTGGTTTGGACGGACGATCATCCATTCCGATCATCGCTTTGCCTATGAAGACGCGCAGGAGCTGCTGGATGGTAAGGAAGGCGTGTATAAGGACGAACTTAACACCCTTAATGCGCTGGCCTATAAACTTCGCGATCGCCGCTTTAAGCAAGGAGCCATTAGTTTCGAAACCACGGAAGTAAAGTTCCGCCTGGATGAGGAAGGCAAACCGCTGGGTGTGTACGTTAAGGAGCGAAAAGACGCGCATAAGCTAATCGAGGACTTCATGCTATTGGCCAATCGCCGGGTAGCGGAGTACGTTGGAAAACTAAAAAAAGGTAAAAATAAGCTCACCTTCGTTTACCGGAACCACGATTCACCCGATGAACAAAGCCTGAGCAGCTTCGCTCAGTTCGCTGCCCGATTTGGTTATAAAGTACAAACCGGAAGCGATAAGGAAACGGCGCGATCCCTGAATCAGCTGATGACGGATGTTGAAGGCACCAAAGAACAGAATGTATTGACTACACTTGCCATCCGTTCGATGGCTAAAGCAGTCTACACGACGAAAAAACACAACCACTACGGACTCGCTTTCGATTATTATACCCACTTCACTTCTCCCATACGCCGGTATCCGGATATGATGGTTCACCGGCTTTTGCAGCACTACCTGGACGGTGGCAAAGCTGCTGAAGCCGAAGCTTATGAAAAGCTGTGTCTGCACGCTTCACAAATGGAGAAAAAAGCGGCTGACGCGGAACGGACTTCCGTGAAATACAAACAGGCCGAATTCCTTCAGGAGCAGGTGGGCGGAGAATACCTGGGCATCATTTCCGGTGTTACGGAATGGGGTATGTATGTAGAGATTGAGGAGAATAAATGTGAGGGAATGGTCCGCCTGCGCGATATATCGGACGACTTCTATTCGCTGGACGAAAAAAATTACGCCATCATCGGAAGACGTAAAAAGCGTAAATATCAGCTTGGAGACGAGGTGCGTATCCGCGTTAAGAATGTCAACCTGGCTAAACGACAGATTGATTTCACCCTGATCGTTTCCTGATAAAGTGTATCTTCGCGCATGCATTCACTGAACGAACTTCAGGCCCTGGTGGTCCGCGGATTGGAAAATTTACAACTCCCTTCCGAACCGGCCAACCTTTACCAGCCAGTCGATTATTTTTTCAACCTGGGCGGTAAGCGGCTACGGCCGGTGCTCACGCTCATGTCGGCCGAGCTTTTCGGCCTGGCGCCTCAGGAGTGCATCGACACAGCATTGTCTGTAGAAGTGTTTCATAACTTTTCGTTGATTCACGATGATATTATGGATCAGGCTCCCTTGCGGCGCGGTAAAGAAACCGTTCACCAGAAATGGAATTCCAACATAGCTATCCTGTCCGGAGATGCTGTACTGGTAAAGGCTTACGAGCTTCTATCCCACGCTGACCCTGCTGTGCTTCCCGTACTCCTGAAGGCGTTCAACAAAATGGCTTTCGAGGTTTGTGAAGGGCAGCAGATGGACATGGACTTTGAAAAGCTCGAGGAAGTCGGTGAATCTGAATACCTGCGGATGATACAGCTCAAAACTTCCGTATTAATTGGCACGGCTCTGCAATTGGGAGCAATATCGGCTAAGGCATCACGGCAGGATACGCTGCATATCTATGATTTTGGCGTCCAGCTGGGGATT
The DNA here is from genome assembly GCA_048595275.1 of Olivibacter sp. Taxonomy (GTDB): domain Bacteria; phylum Bacteroidota; class Bacteroidia; order Sphingobacteriales; family Sphingobacteriaceae; genus Olivibacter. The sequence goes on from JBMDWN010000379.1 coordinate 3,734, forward strand.
GCCTTCCAGTTACAGGATGACGTGCTGGATTTATTCGGAGACCCGGAAAAAGTTGGAAAACAGGTTGGCGGGGATGTTCTTGAGAACAAGAAGACCATTTTACTGGTCAGCGCACTGAAGCACGCAAACGCGGCGGATCGGGCTGCTGTGGAAGACCTGCTGCAAACGGACCGGACTCTGGGAGACGAAAAGATCCAAAAAGCAAAAGTTTTGTACGAAAAACTGGGAGTCCGGCATGCCACTCAGGAGTTAATCAGCACCTATACGAACAATGCTTACAAGTCGCTGGAAGCTGTGAATTTACCTATAGAGCGGAAAGCCGGACTATTTGATTTTGCCAAGAGGTTAATGCAGCGGGAATCTTAAAGGCTGTTCAACCAATCGACCATCTCGATTCTATTTTTATTGATCTTAAGCTGGAGCCGTCCGATCAATTCGTCTTCTTTGCCCTCTATATAGAGCAGATCATCATCGGTCAGATGCGCATATTTCTGTTTTGCCTTCCCTTTGACCTCATTCCAATAGCCATTCAATGCATTCATCGCTTCCTGTTTATGGTAATATGATTCTTAAATTTGACCTTTATCGCTTCCGAGCGTATTACAAAGTCTATACCAAATTCGGCTATGTAAAAACAATTTCATCGCTTCTGACTTTTATATGTCGATTGAAGAAACATGGGTATTCAGGAGCAGTATGATATTGTAGTAATAGGTGGTAGCTTTGCCGGGCTGGCGGCAGCATTGGCTCTCGCCCGTTCGCGACGGAAAGTTTTGGTAATTGACGACGGCAAGCCTTGCAACGAACAGGTTTCACACGCACATAATCTTTTGGCACACGACGGTCAGTCGCCGGATGGGATCCGCCGGCAGGCGAGTTTGCAGCTTAAAAATTATCCGGAGGTTTATACGCATCATGGAACGGCAGAAAAAATCGAAAAAGAACAGGAAGGATTTCGGGTGACCTGTACAGCAGACAACTACTTTGGTAAAAAGATATTATTAGCCACCGGCCTCTATGACCAGCTTCCCAGTCTGGCAGGACTCCGGTCTTGCTGGGGCAAGTCAGTTTACTCCTGCCCCTATTGCGACGCGTATGAAATAAAGGATCAGTTTTTGGGCGTACTGGGGAATGGAAACGAAGCGTTCGAGATGTGCCTGCTCTTATACAATTGGTCGCAAAATCTATGTATTTTTTCCAATGGAACAGCGCGTTTCACCAATAAACAGAGACGGCTGCTGGAAATGCGGAGCATCCGGCTTGTTGAAGACCGTTTAAGTCACGCTGAACAGATAAACGGTCAGTTGAAAGGCCTGGTATCCGGAAGAGGTGTCTTCCACGCCATTGGTCACCTTTTTCTAAAGCCGAAGAGTGTCCAAAAAGGTGATCTGCACCTTCAGTTGAACTGCCAGCTTAAAGGGAAGCTGCTAAAGGTTGACAAGTTCCTTGAAACCAGTATACCCGGAGTATACGCTGCGGGAGACAATTGTTCCGTATACCGGGCCATTTCGGTAGCTATTGCCAATGGTACGCGGGTAGGCTCGTTTATCAACCGAAAGCTTCTAGCGGCGGAATTATCCGCCATGAATTCGGATTAGCGGGCGGCTGGCCTTTGTGCTGAAATATCCTTATCTTTGCGCTCACAAAATGAGTGCATTAGAAACCGAGATCAGCAAAAGACGAATATTCGGCATCATCAGTCACCCGGATGCCGGTAAAACAACCCTTACCGAAAAACTTCTCCTCTTCGGCGGCGCAATTCAGAAGGCAGGAACCGTAAAACGGAATAAAGCCGAGAAGACTGCTACCTCCGATTTCATGGAGATCGAAAAGCAACGGGGTATTTCAGTGGCCACCAGCGTCATGGGCTTTGAATACAAAGGCCGGAAAATTAACATTCTGGATACGCCGGGTCACAAAGATTTTGCAGAAGACACTTATCGTACCCTTACCGCGGTAGACTCCGTCATTCTGGTGGTGGACTGTGTAAAAGGCGTAGAGGAACAGACCCGCAAGCTGATGAGTGTTTGTCGCATGCGCCATATCCCTGTCATGGTCTTCGTAAATAAGCTGGACCGGGAAGGAAAAGAACCTTTCGATTTGCTTGAAGAACTCGAAAAGGAGCTGAACATTTCCACGCGTCCGCTGAGTTGGCCAATCGGGATCGGAAGTACTTTTAAAGGCGTATACCACCTGCATGAGAAAAGCCTTAAGCTCTTCAGTGCAGACAGCAAGGCCAGGATTTCCCGGGAAAACATTGAACTGGGCGACATAAACAGTGCGGAACTGGACCGTGAAGTTGGCGAAAAGCTGGCAGATCGACTTCGCGAGGAAGTAGAGCTGATCGAAGGGGTGTTCGAGCCTTTTGATTTGCAACTGTACCGATCAGGTTACCTCGCTCCTGTGTTTTTCGGCAGCGCCATCAACAATTTCGGCATCGAGGAATTACTGGACACCTTTATTGATATTGCGCCACCCCCACAGGCCAGGGAGACGAACGAAAGGCTGGTAGAGCCTAACGAAAAAAAATTCACCGGTTTCGTTTTTAAAATACACGCTAACCTAGATCCTAATCACCGGGATCGTATAGCTTTTTGCCGGATCTGTTCCGGAAAGTTCGAAAGAAATAAGTTTTATAACCATACACGCCTGGGCAAAAAGCTAAAGTTCGCGTCCCCTACCAGTTTCATGGCCGACGCCAAAAGCCTGGTTGAAGAAGCGTGGCCGGGCGATGTGGTCGGTTTATACGATGCCGGTAATTTTAAAATTGGCGATACGCTTACCGAAGGTGAAGCATTGCGCTACATGGGCATCCCCAGCTTTTCACCCGAGATATTCAAAGAGCTGGAGAATATGGATCCGCTTAAGACAAAGCAACTGGAAAAGGGGATTTCGCAGTTGGTCGATGAAGGTGTTGCGCAGCTGTTCACCCAGCAGCTGGGAAGCCGTAAGTTCGTTGGTACGGTTGGCGAGCTTCAGTTTGAAGTCATTAAATTCCGTTTACTGCATGAATACGGTGCTTCCTGTAATTTCCGGTCGCTGAGCGTAACGAAAGCCAGTTGGATCAGCAGCGACAATACGCAGCAGATGGAGGAATTGTTTCGTACGCAGTCCAGCCGAATTGCATTCGATAAGGAAAATAAACCCGTTTACCTTTCGAATTCCCAATGGGACATCGACTCAACCAAGCGCACTTTCCCCGACATCGTTTTCCACGAGAGCTCTGAGCATTAAATAGCTTGTTCAATCCAAACATCTCCTGCCTTTTTGTTGTTACCCATCATAAACAGGAGAGTGAGCATGCTGCATCAGTTGAAAGAGCTTCCGGATCATATGTGTGCCTTTAGCAGCACAGAGCCCGTAAAGCGTGAAGAGGTTTATGAGATTCTTATCCCGAGCTTGCAGAAAATGCTCGACAAGCACGGCAAAGTGCGGGTGTTGCTTTTATTCCATACCGCTGTAAAAGATATGTCCCCTAACGGATGGTTTGGTCAATTAGCAAAGGCTATGGTGGACTTCCATCCGGATCTGAAAATTGCCCTTGTAACCGATCAGCAGGATGGTAAAGCGCTCTATAGATTTATGGACAGCCGTTTACCGGAACACTCCGAGCTGAAACTATTCGACTTTGAAGATTTAGGTAACGCAATTTTCTGGCTGGATTCGAAAACGAAACTGTTTAATCCCATTTTTTACACGCTTCTTACCGGGCTGTCGGTCTACCTCATCAGCCGTTTCATCCGTTATAAAAGACAGCTTAGTATCTCTACCTGACATTTCGTTTCGTGTGTAGCAGGATAATCTTATCTTTGCCGACAATTATAGAAAAACATGGACTGGACACCTTCAGTAGACCGTTATGGTTCTATGATTTATAACCGCTGCGGAAGAAGTGGATTGAAACTTCCCGCAATTTCTTTGGGGCTCTGGCATAATTTCGGAGACGATCGTCCCCACAAAACAAAAAAGGAAATTTTATATAAGGCTTTTGATTTGGGAATAACCCATTTTGATTTGGCCAATAATTACGGTCCTCCGCCGGGTTCAGCCGAGACGGCTTTCGGTAGAATTCTTCGTGAAGGGCTTAATAGCTATCGCGATGAATTGGTTATTTCTTCAAAAGCCGGCTATCATATGTGGGATGGCCCTTATGGCGAGTGGGGTAGCAAAAAGTATCTTATTGCCAGCTGCGATCAAAGTCTTAAACGCATGGGCGTCGACTATGTGGATATTTTCTACTCACATCGTTTTGATCCGGAAACGCCTTTAGAAGAGACCATGATGGCGTTGGATCAAATTGTTCGAAGCGGAAAAGCTTTATATGCGGGCATATCTTCTTATAATGCTCAACGAACCCGCGAAGCATCTGCTATACTAAAAGAATTAGGTACACCCTGCCTGATTCATCAGCCCAGCTATTCCCTATTGAACCGCTGGATAGAACAAGATAATCTGCTTGATGCGGTAGAAGAAGCAGGTATGGGTACCATCGTTTTCTCCCCACTTGCGCAGGGTATGTTAACGGATAAATACCTAAAAGAAGAAATTCCGGCGGGCAGCAGAGCAAGCGAGGGAAAATCGCTGAACAAATCGTTCATCAATGATCAGAACTTATCGAACATTCGAAAACTTAATGAAATTGCGGCTTCCAGAGAGCAGTCTTTAGCGCAAATGGCGATTGCCTGGGTGTTAAGAAATGAACGTATCACCTCTGCCCTTATAGGTGCCAGCAGGATTGAGCAATTGACAGAAGCTGTCGGTGCGCTGAAAAATTTAACTTTTTCAGCGGATGAATTATCAGAGATAGAGCGTTACGCTCAGGATGGAAACATCAATATTTGGGCGCAATCTGCAGAATTATCTTAGCATGGAAGAGAAACTTGAAGAAAAGCCGCTCACCATAGACCTGATGAAGGCTTTGAAGCGCGCCGGTTATCGTGAGTTAGTAGCAAAAGGACAATTTGGTTCAATGACAGCTTCTTTCGTACCTGTTCGGGAACCCTGGGATCAGGTAACGGAAGAGCATCCGGAAGATTTTCAACCAGAAGACTTTGTTATTCTTCTGGTTAAAGACAACTTCCGAACATTGTGTAATCAGGATGTTTCAGGGATGAGCGTGAAACTCGATGCCGGGCAATTGAAGGATCTAGAAGAGGCGGTGGAGCATTAGAAGCAGCCCTGTTGGCCAAGCAGCCAATAAACTAATGCAAATACGACTACAAATCCAAGACATCCTCCGCCCCACCGCCAGGCAGCGAAGCCAGCGATTAATGTTTTTAACCAGTTCTGCATATTCCGTTTGTTTAGAGGAAAAACACCGTCCACGGTAAAATGTTTACACGATCAGGAGCGCTTGAAGAGTGAGCTGCTGAGATACCTGTCTCCCCGATCGCAGGCAATAAATACAACCAGTCCTTCCTTCAATTCAGAAGCAACTTTCTGCGCTGCATATAGGGCCCCGCCAGAGCTCATCCCAGCGAAAATTCCTTCCTTCAATGCCAGCTCGCGCGTCGAACGGATAGCCTGTTCTTCCGATACGTCGATGATCCTGTCTACACGTTTCGGATCAAATATTTTTGGAAGGTAAGCTTCCGGCCAACGTCTTATGCCCGGAATAGAAGAATCTTCGGTGGGTTGGCACCCTACAATTTGAATATCCGGATTCCGTTCTTTCAGAAACATGGAATTGCCCATAATGCTGCCTGTTGTGCCCATCGCGCTGACAAAATGAGTGATTTTTCCACCGGTATCTTTCCATATTTCCGGACCCGTCGTTTTGTAATGCGCCTGATAATTATCGGGATTAGCAAATTGGTTAAGTAGATAGTAACCCGTCTGCGCCCCTTTCTCCTCTGCAAAATCCCTGCAGACTTCAATCGATTCCATGAGGGTAACCTTTGCACCGTAGGCTTCCATGGTCAGTGTGCGTTCGGGGGTAGAGTTTGCCGGCATCACCAATTCGATTTCCAAACCGAAAAGGCAGGCCATCATAGCCAATGCAATCCCGGTATTGCCGCTCGTTGCCTCGATCAATTTAGTATCTGCCGCGATATCTCCCCTATCCATTGCACTACGGATCATATTATTGGCTGCGCGATCTTTTACGCTACCTCCCGGATTGTTGCCCTCAAGCTTTGCCAGGAGGGTAACCGACGGATTTGGTGAGAGTTTCTTTAGTTCTACTAGTGGTGTATTTCCGATACAGGAAATTAATTCTTGCATAAGCTTTATAGTATTTCTTTCACTTTAACAACGGGCTGATGATAAACCGTAGATTTAGCGGGTACACTTTCGGTGAGCCAAACGTTTCCTCCGATGATGCATTCGCTGCCAATAACGGTCTCACCGCCTAGAATAGTGGCACCGGAATAAATGATCACGTGGTCCTTAATCGTTGGATGCCTCTTCGTATTGGCCAGCGCCTTCTCTACGCTCAGCGCCCCAAGGGTTACGCCCTGATAGAGCTTAACGTGATCTCCGATCTCACAAGTTTCACCAATAACCAGGCCAGTACCATGATCAATGTAAAGATACTCGCCTATTACAGCGTTGGGATGAATATCTATCCCTGTTCTGGAGTGAGCCATCTCGGTCAGTATGCGTGGTATCAAGTCAACTCCCTGAATAGCCAGCTGATGGGCAATCCTGTATATTGCCACGGCAAAGAAGCCCGGATAGGTACGGATAATCTCAAAAGCATTTCGTGCTGCCGGATCACCCGATAGAATGGCTTCTACATCGGTATTTAAAACACGGTATAGTTCGGGTACTTCTGAGAAAAATGTTTTCGCTGATTCTTTCGTTTCACTAATCTTTTGCTCATCCATGGCGGCAAGCAGAAGCGCCAGCTCCTGCTGCAAGTCCCAGAACTGTTTTTCAACAGAATAGGCGCTCAAAATAGCGGCATTTGACCGTTGGGGAAATAAGAGATTCAACAGCGCTTCGGCCCACTCCGTGATTGCTGCATTAGATGGTAGCTGCCTTGTTTGCTGGTGGACTCCGAAAATATGCTGGTGAAAACGATTATCCATGTTCATTACCCTAAGGTAGACAACATTTGTCCGCTTATCAAGGCTTAGATATTTTTCCCGAAATAAAAGTTCCGCAGAAATACAACGAGCTATTTAAGGTGGTTCGTCATAAACCCGAAACGCTCTCCCATGTCCAAGAAAACCGGCACTATATATTGAACGGGTACTTTTTCTCTCGATTAACCTTTAGACATATTCGAACTAAATTCGAATCAAATTTTTCCGATTTTCAGGTCAACATCAGTTTAAAAACAGCTTTTAAACAGGTCAAACCTGATGTTGACCTATTTAAAAGCCCATCTGAGCTGAAAAAAACCTGTTTTTCAGTCGAAGTTGGTACGAAGTTGGTACGAAGTTAATATGTTTTTTATCTCCTTGAATCTGTGCGATATTTCAAATTATCAACTGACTTTAATCTTGCCGATCTTCGCTCACTCAAAAAAGGCATTAGTCCTTCGAGGCGTTAGCAAGATTCAAAAGTTCACTAATGGTTTTCCAATTCCGGGTAGTCGCCTCAACCTTCAGTTTCCTCTCGAGGAAATTATTATTTAACTTCGTCCTACCATATCCGGTGGGGCAATACAAGTAAGCCGTTCTACTGTCAATTTCGATCTGTTCACCGTTGTTCTGTTTATCTTTAATACTCGTCTCATCGTATGAACCTGGCTGATCAAATAACACGGTAACATACACGGAAGAACTGTTCCGTGACGCTTCTTCGGTGAAAGGATTTTGGATGACGATTTCTTTAAGCGCTTCTTTTGCTAAAACAACTACCGCTACCTCAAAACCGAATTCACAACTGATTTGTGAGCTGATCATCCTTTGGAGCTGTTGCAAACGATCTTCATCGGTTGAAAAAACGACATTACCACTCTGGAGGTAGGTATGAACTCCAAAAAAGCCAAGATTTTCATACATAGCTTTCAAAGCATCCATTTTGATCAGTTTCTTCCCGCTCACATTAATGCCTCTTAACAGGGAGATATAAGTTTTCATAATAAAGAATAACACTTCAAAATTACTAATTTTAACCAATCACATTAACAGCTATGCAGACGAAAGCAATTTCCATACGACCCTTCATCGGAGCTAAAGACTTCGATATTTCAAGACGTTTCTATAAAGAAATCGGGTTTGAAGAAATCTCAATAAGCTCAGAGCTATCGTTATTCACCTGGCAAGAACTGGGCTTTTACCTTCAAAAGGCCTATGTAAAAGACTGGGTTGATAATACGATGATCTTCTTTCATGTGGAAAACGTCGAATCGGTATGGAATGAGCTGACTTCACTGGATCTTCCCGAAAAATTCAGTAGCGTGAAATTGGTTCCCATCCGGAAAGAATCCTGGGGCCGGGAATGCTTTGTGCTCGATCCGTCCGGAGTGCTGCTCCATTTCGGAGCATTCTATTGAATCTGCTTATCTTGAATAACATCTCAA
>JBMDWN010000380.1:0-4537 GCA_048595275.1 Olivibacter sp.
TTCACTTTCCTGATTGACCTGGATCTCATAAGCCCCCTGAAGCAGGTCTTTCTGCGGGGAAGATAACCGCCAGCTTAAACGCGGTGAGGGATCGTCCATACCCAACGGATTTTCCAGGTGGTTTGTAGTTAATCCATCAACCTGAGGGGATTGAGCAAAAACGCATAGCGCGCCGGAGGCTCCGATCAGCATTAAACAAAACAGGGAAAGCATGTATCGGATCATAATAATTTTTTTAAAGGTTATATATTATTGCGGGTTTTGTTCAAGGCCATCGAGATTTACCTCGATCTGAGGAATAGGCAACAACAGCCGGTTTTCGGTTAGCTGATAAGCATTTCCCGGTATGGTCAGAGAACCTTGTTTTTCACGTTGCCCGTGCGCATTCATCACTTCTATCGCTTTGCCCGAACGTACTAGATCATACCAGCGGTGATTCTCAAAAGCCAGCTCCACCCGGCGTTCCTGAAAAATGGCTTCGCGGAAGGCCTCCTGTCCATTAATTACCTTTACAGGAAGTCCGGCACGACTACGTACCTGGTTTAAAAGCTCATACGCCTCACCTCCGCCGGCAAATCCCTGCTCGTTGAGGCACTCCGCCAGCATCAGCAACACATCGGCATAACGCAATACTGGCAGATTCACATCCGTTTGACCTCTTTCCACAAAACCGTGGTTATACTTACTAATGTAAGGAATCTCCACAAAGTTTCCCGAAGGCTCCCGATAACCTTCTGATAAAGAAGCTTCTTTCCTTAAATCGCCCTCTTCGTAACTGTCTATCATATCCTGTGTTGGAATGTTCCACCCTGAAGCCCCGGCGAGCGGTGTTTGTGGATCTCCTGTCACGGCACTCCCGGAGGTAAAAGGAGCAAATTGATACATAAAATTGCTGGCCAGCGCAGGTTGGGCGCCTAGGTATTGAACTTCAAAAATCGACTCTGCGCCGTTTTTCATCTCCGGCCTAAAATTATCCAGATAGTTGGGTAAAAGACGGTAGCCCAACTGCATGACCTTCCGCAGCTCGGCTATGGCAGGCTGATATTCTTTTCGGGTGAGGAATGCCTTCGCCAGCAGTGTTCTCGCCGCACCTTCGGTAGCCCGCCCTTTGTCGCTGTCGCCGTAGGAAGTACCGGACAACAGATCGGCTGATTCTGTAAGGTCGGCTATGATCTGCTGATAAATATCCTCCACAGATGCACGACCGGAAGACACAGCCTCTTCGGGAGATTCCGCAGGACTTAAACGCAGAGGTACTCCACCGTACTGCCTTACCAGATTGAAATAATGATAAGCACGGAGGAATTTGACCTCTCCTTCGAATTGGTTGCGAACGGTCTCATCCAGCTCGATTTCGTCGATTCTTGTAAGCACGTCGTTGCTGCGGGCAATGCCCTGATAACTTTGCTGCCAGAATTGGGAAATAGGCTCGAATGTAGCGTTCACGAGAAACTGATCAATAAATTCCCTGGCTTCCAGTCCCCGGTCGGCGGTATTGTATTGAAAGGTTGTGTTATCGGAACGCATTTCTCCATAAAGCCATAAATGAAGGCGACCCAGGTCCTGGAGGATATTATAACCTCCGTTTACGGCCTGCCGCATTTCTGCTTCATCGCGATAGAATGTGTCTCCATCTACATTTGCTTCCGGGCTGAGGTTCAGAAATTCACGTCCGCAACCCGTTAATATAGTGGCCCCAAGAAACAGCCGGATCATATAATTGTTGAATGTCTTTTTCATAATACGGGCTCTAAAAAGTGAGATTTAAACCAAAGATAAAGGTGCGTTGCAAGGGGTAGCTTGTCCAGTCCAGACCGGGTACAAGTGCGGTACTCAGGCCATCTTCGTTACCGCGTGGTACGACATCCGGGTTTCCGCCCGAATAACTGGTAAACGTATGTAGGTTTTGTGCACTGGCGTATATTCTGGCTTGTTGCAGAAAACCGGCACCGGCCAATAGGAATTTAGGAAGGGTATAACCTAGCGTCAGGTTTTGAATCCGAAGGAAAGAACCATCTTCAACCCAGGTCGAATTGACGTCGCGGTAAATGACTCTGGCACCATTCGTTGTAGGTGTCATCCCATCCCCTGGATTTTCAGGAGATCGCCATCGGTTCAGCATTCTTCTGTCCACATTGAAAATACCATCGATGTTATTCAGGTACTGGTAGGCCTGGCGCAGTATCTCGCCGCCTTGTGATCCGGTTAAGACTACGTTCAGATCGAAATTCTTGTAATTAAAATTATTGGTGATACCGAAAATAAAATTGGGTTGCGGATTACCGATGATTGCGTAATCATTGAAAGGCTCGATAATTCCGTTGCCGTCGACATCCCGGTATTTTATGGAACCGACGACCGATGTGACATGTTTAGGGGAGTTGTCGAAATCCGCCTGATCCATATACACCCCATCCGTTATGTAACCAAAAAACTGTCCGATTGGCGAACCCACTTGCGTCAAATGCGTGGGATTGCCCTCGCCACTGCGCCCGGTGTAAATAGGATCATCGTTGTCATTTAAAGCCAACACTTTATTCCTGTTAAAGGCAATATTGAAATCGGTTGTCCATCGGAAGTCTCCCGTTAAGTTTTGGGAGTTGACGGCCAGTTCAAGACCTCGGTTTCGTATCCGGCCGGAATTGACAATCACATTTCGGAAACCGGAAGACAGTGGAATTTCTGAATTGAAAAGCATCCCCTGGGTAATGCGGTTGTATCCATCAAGCGTAATGTTCACCCTGTTGTTCCACAATCCGAAATCGATGCCCAGATCCAGCTGCTGCGATTCTTCCCAGGTAAGTCCCGGGTTTCTGAGCGTATTGATGACCCTTCCCCCGGCAAGTTGTCCTCCAAAAGCGTAATTGGCCTGGTTAACGTTAGCCAGGTAGGTGTAATTGCCGATGTTAAAATTCCCGGCCAGACCATAGCTCCCCCGTAATTTAAGATCGCTTAGCCAGCTGAGATTTTTCAGGAAATCTTCCTCTCCAAGGCGATAGGCAATTGCACCCGAAGGGAAGGTTCCGAATTTATTTTCTGATCCGAAACGGGAGGAACCGTCACGTCGAACAGTGGCAGTAAAAATCCATTTGTCTTTCAGCGAATAGTTCACCCGTGCGAAAGCGGACAAGATAGCCCATTCCTGAATATCATGCCCCCAGGAGTTAAGGAGCGCCGCGGCGTTGATGGTCTCTACGAGATCATCCGGATAATTGGTTGCATTGATCTGAAAGTTTTCATAGCGTTCTTTCTGAGCGGTGTAGCCGGCAACCGCATCGATCCGATGTCCCGGAGCAATTTCCTTATTATAGGTCAGTAAAGCTTCTGAAAGCCAGTTCATGGTTGAGTTTCTATTGTTGCCCGAGTTGGGCACATAACCGGCCGGGGGCGCATTGATGCCGCCAACAAAAGCAGGATTGAAAACAAAGCCGGAATTATTGGTATAATCGACCGTATAATTATAGCGCGCCTTTAAACCGTCCAGTATCTCTATTTCTGCAAATGCACCGCCTATTCCGCGAAAAGACTTTTGGGTATTCCCACCGAATTCGAGCTTATTCAATGGATTGGGTCCGGCATACATGCCGGGTGAGGAAATGTAAGGCGTCCGGTTCCCAAATTGATCGTGGGTAGGGACCAACGGGCTCAACCACAAACTGCTGGTTACTACATCAACGAAGCTGCTTTCAAAGTCATTGATCCTTTGGGTGGAATAGGTTGGTGCGAGATTCAAACCGACTTTAATTCGCTTGCTGATGTCGGCGTCGATGTTTGCCCGGGTCGTGATGCGCTCAAAACCGGTGTAACGAAGTGTTCCCTCCTGATTGAAATAACCCACGGAAAAGGCGTAACGCGCTTGTTCTGCCCCGCCATTTACATTCAGGTTTAAATTGCTTTGAGGTGCTGTGCGAAAAACTTCGTTATACCAATTGGTCCCTTCTCCGTATTGCTCCGGGTTGCGGAACTCTACCGGAATATCTTCTTCCGTTGCTACCATTCCTCTTGAAGCGAAATTGTCTTCAATCATTTCCCGGCGGAAACGGGCAAATTCTTCTCCGTTCATCATGTCCGGGCGACCTTTTTGCGGAACCTGCTGAAAACCGGTATAGGAGCTCAGGTTTACTGAAGGTTTTCCGGATTTACCTCTTTTCGTAGTGACAACGACGACCCCATTGGCGCCCCGGGAACCGTAGATCGCCGTAGACGAGGCATCTTTCAATACCGTGATGTTCTCAATATCATCGGGATTCAACACATTCAAGGGATTCGAAACACGGCCTGTAGAGGATGAAATCGGGAAGCCATCGATTACAAACAGCGGTGCATCCCCTGCACCGATCGATCCGGAGCCCCGGATCTGAATCTGGGACCCGCCGCCCGGTACGCCTGTCGCGGTACGGATTTGAACGCCCGGGACCTGACCAGTTAGCTTTTGATCGACACCGGCGACCGGGAGATCTCTGATGGATTCCTGTGATACGGAACTCACCGAACCCGTCAGGTCTTTTCTCTGTTGACTTCCATAACCGATAATCAC
>JBMDWN010000381.1:0-2204 GCA_048595275.1 Olivibacter sp.
ACGGATTTGAACGCCCGGGACCTGACCAGTTAGCTTTTGATCGACACCGGCGACCGGGAGATCTCTGATGGATTCCTGTGATACGGAACTCACCGAACCCGTCAGGTCTTTTCTCTGTTGACTTCCATAACCGATAATCACGACTTCTTCAAGACCTTCGGCTATTGCCTTCAGCTGAACGGAAAGCGTATCGCTTTCTGAATTAACGACGCGCTCCAGTGGTTCATATCCGACGCTGCGAAAGCTGAGGGTCGCACCTGAACTTACCGTTATCGTAAAATTTCCATCCTGATTAGTTGTAGTCCCTTGTTGCGTTCCCTTTACCATGACGGAAACCCCGGGAAGAGGTCCTTGTTCATCGCGAACGGTTCCCGTCATTTCAGATGCTGGCTGGCTAAAAGCCAACGTAGTCACAATAAAAAAGGAAATGAGTAGAATTGGCTTTAACAGTGGATTTTTCGTTTCTCGGGTAGTTTGGCTATATCTCATCTTAGAATGTTGGTCAGCATTTAGCAGTTGGTATATGTTTTTGGTTAACACGCCAAAACTAATCATAGAAAGGCGCAGCCCGCAACCCGCACCGTCCTGACGACCATCATGCACTGTTATGTACTCAATCTATTTCTCTTCCCATATAAAACGGTAATTAAACCTTCGATTCGGCGCAGTATCACCGTCGGTGACAATTGACATAAAATCGGAAAGATCGCCGGCGTTATCACTCCATTTGAAATCGAAAGACAAAGTCGAGCCTGAGCCTCCTACTTTCTCAAGTGGAATGGCAAGCTCCAGCTCATTCCCGGTATATCGAAAATTAATTTCTCCTTCATTTTCCCATTTCCCGGTTTGCTTATTAAACCTCATAAAACTAGTGTGATGATCGTCTATGATATCCTGGTTAACCAGAATATCATAGCCATTCCAACCGGTACCCTGATCCTGATCCAAGTCGATTAAAAGCAACATCCAGTTGTCTCCCGAATGGTCTGTTAAAGAGCTTGCAGTACTTACATATAAATACACGTTATTTTTGTCGACAGATACCTTTGAGAGAACGATATCGTTTCTCCCAGAACTATCCTGGTAAAATTCTCCTTGGTAGCCTTTTGCGTTGCGGTGGAAGATATCCCCACGTGTATCTCGATATTCCGTTTCAATCGCCTCCCAGTCCGAAAAGTTTCCATCAATTTCGATCGGGATCAAACCGCTCGCTACAGGGATCTCGCGAACTCCCTTATAACGGCGAATATTTTGAGCCATTTGCATATAGTAATTATCGGTATAACCTCCTTTCATTGGCTGAATTCCACGGTTGAATTCTGCGTTATATTGGTCGACAAAAAAGAAAGGATTTGCTCTTCCCATAAAAGAAAACGTTTCTCCATCTCCTGGTTGATATTTCCCTGCCGTCCATTCATTCCAGTCATTGATATACAAAAAGCTTGGGTCTATGGCCAGGGCTTCGTCCCACCGTTCCTGAAAATAAATGCCGTAGCCTTCCGGGTTAGCAACTGTGCTGTCTAGCCAGGGCACATAACTTGGCGCTGGCATATCGTATTCATCCAGTTTCGGCTGACCATTTGCTCGTGACCACGATTTGCCGATTGTGGAGGAAGCATGCTGAGCAGGAGTAACAGCCATCTGTTCCGGCGCCCCCTGAAAATGGGACGCTAGACGCTCTGGCTTCATTATTCTCACGCTGTCATTTCCTAAATCGTACCCAAAACTCCAATTTCCTTCCGTTCCGACAAAGCGCTGTCCGGCCCATTTATAGTAACCCCACCACATCGTCCTCAGCGTAAAAAAGTCCTTTACTTCCCTGGTATAGTCAGTATACAGACTGTCCGAAAAATAAGGGTTTCCAAAGTTCTTATTTGAGCGATCATATTTTGCTTCAGGGTCGTAATGCGGATTGGGGTTTGGGGCGTCCTGGCCATTTGCGTCGTATTTTGGCGTGCCATTATATAATAACAAAGGCCGGTTCTGCCAATGGAACCACAGATCTTTAAATTGTCCTTGTTTATAGATCCGCTCGTATAGATCCTGAACGACTGTTATAACCGGTCCATTGAAAGCCCAAAAGCAGAATTTGGGCACCTTATTGCCCTCCCTCTTCATTTTTTGCATCGTTTCGAATAACGCTTCCCACTCGTCCCAATAGCGTACCGCATTGGTTACGTCCATTATCAGTACATCCACTCCGG
>JBMDWN010000382.1:0-27367 GCA_048595275.1 Olivibacter sp.
ATCCCCTGGTGGATCTTTGGACTTGCCGGTTCGGGCGCACTGATTATCGCCCTGCTTACCGTCAGTTTACAGGCGGCGAAAGCGGCACTTACCAATCCGATAACCAGTTTAAAAGATGAATAGCTATTGGATAAGTGATCAGTAAGCACTACTTTTACCAAATGACTAAACATTTAGTTTTCATACTGCTCTGGATTTATTAAAATACCCTTTAAATCCTTTGGATTATCCACCCCTGTGTCCTGAGAATCTCGTCCATCACTTTTCCTTCCACCAGCACGTCGAAGAGCTTAGTCTGATGCCGACTTGCAGTTCATCTTCATTTTTTTCAACCCCGTAATCGCAACGATATCCGTAATTTTCAAGACACTCGGATTGACCTGCAGAGCCCCTAGCCCGCCCTTTTACGCTTCACGGATGGTACTTTCCATTACCACCTCTGATTTGATAAAGAGTTTAATCAACACCCAACCAAGTTCGGTTTTTACAAAGCTTTCACTCGGCTTATACCAGGCTTTTACTCGGCTAAGGGCCCCGTTAAAGCCCTGTTAAAGCCTTGTAAGAGCCCTGTTAAAGCCTTGTTATTTTCGGCAATGATTTGAAGTTGATAGGAAGAAAAGTCCCAGCAGCAGAAAATGATATTCGGGAAGATTGGTCATCAGCCCGGGAAATAATGGTATCGGTTTCGGATCACGTCCGCAATACCTTTGTCTTATTCATTTTATCAAATGTTACGATTATGGAACAAAGAAAATCAGTTTGGTTAACCCTGGCAGTCTTGCCGTTACTTGCCACGGCCTGCAACAAAGAGGACAACGCAGAGATTCAACCGGGAATGCCTTCGACCATCACCATAGAGAACGTATTGGACTCACAACCTCTGGTTCAATCAGGAACTTTTGAAAACGACGGAGCCGCTCCGGTAATTATGCCCGGCGAGTCGGTTTCCTTCGGATTCTTTGCCGCTAAGGGTCAGGCAGTTTCTTTTGCTACGATGTACGGCTGGTCGAGCGACCTTTTTTTCGCCCCCGGAAACCCGGGGATTATGCTGTACGAAGAAGACGGTACTCCGATTGAGGGAGACGTATCTTCTCAGATCAAACTCTGGGATAACGGAACCCGCGTGAATCAGGAACCCGGAGAAAACGTAACCCGCCCAGGAACGGCTGAACCCGGAGGACAGGCTATTACCGAAGTGGGAGACATGGATGCTCAAGGTAATCTCTATGCGCCCGCATCCAGTTTGATGAACGTAAGCCTGGTATATGAAGGAAATTCAATGTTTTCGATCACCATAGAAAATATTTCCGGCAACACCACCAATCCGACCCCCTTCAGCCCTGGTGTCTGGGCCATTTCTTATATCGCCGGTGGTCAGCTCCTGAATGCCCACCCGCTTTATGAGGCTGGGCAGCCTACAGCAAACGGCCTAACTGAACTGGCTGAGATGGGAGACCATTCGAATCTGGCAGACTATATCGAGATGCAGACCGGAATCTTCACGCCCTTATCGCCTATCCTCGTCGTCGTCTACAACGGCATCGAAAATCCAATTTACCGGATGGGGGAACCAGACCGCGGTGAAGGCTTAAAAGAGCTGGCTCAGCAAGGCGATGCCTCCATACTCGCGGATCACCTCAGTGCGCTGGATGGTGTCAAAGAAGTGCACGTTCTAGCTGCGGAAAACTCTACGGTTCTGTTACCCAGGGCTGGTGAACAGCCTGGTGGCAGTGTATCGCAACAGCTGAACCTTCAGGAAGGCGATCGCCTGGCTATCGCCACGATGTATGGGTTCTCCAACGACTGGTTCTTTGCATCCAGAGGCGACGGCATAGAAGCGACGCAACGAGGAGATATTTCTGCATCCATCGCGCTTTTCGATAACGGCACAGCCCTGAACCAGTTTCCGGGTGCAGGAATCACGCAGTTTAACCTGGCGGGCACCCCGCTAGAAGAAAGTGAGGATATCCGGGAGGTTCCGAACCCGAATAGCTTCACGACTCTGCCGAATATTACGGACATCATTCGGGTAACGCTTCAATAAAGAAAACACAAGAAACATTTAAGGAAATCATCCATGAAAAAAATCAGAAAAGCGGGTATTCGGGTTTTCCTGTCAGCCACTCTGCTGGCAGGGAGCTTCCTCTCCCCGTTAACCAGCAACGCGCAGGACAATAACAAAAAGCAGGATGGCGAATTCATGTACGCCATACCAGAAAAAGCTGAGGACATCAGTCCTTTGCTGATTGGGGAGTCCATTCCCAGCTTGATGTTGAAAGATGCCAAAGGGAATGATGTTGATTTGAACAAAGCGGTAGCGGCTAAACCGACTCTCCTCATTTTCTACCGGGGAGGCTGGTGTCCTTATTGCTCGAAACAACTCTCCGGACTTCAGGAGCTGGCACCGGAACTGGAAGGGATGGGTTATCAGTTGCTGGCCGTTAGCACCGACAGTCCGGAAGGGCTTATGCAGTCTGCTTCAAAGATGGAACTGGAATATACGTTATTGTCGGATGCCGACCTGAACGCCTCTAAGCGATTCGGGCTCGCCTTTAAAGCGCCTGAAGGGTATTGGGATATGTTACCAGAAACGAGCGGCGGGATGAATAAAGACCTGTTGCTGCCCGTTCCGTCTGTGTTTATTTTGGACAAAAACGGAAAAATTAATTACGAATACATTAATCCGGATTTCAAACAGCGCATGAGTCCCGACTTATTAAAGGCGGTGGCAAAGGCAATATACAAGGAGCTTTGATATGAACGATATTAAAATTTATTTCTCAGGGATGACCAAGTTGTTCCTTTGCTTGTCTTTCCTATTTGCAGGAGAGATTTCGGCCCAGATAAAGAATACGACTGATATGCCGGAAGGAAAAGGTGGTATACAATTCACAGAAGGAAAATGGCAAGATATCCGGAAAAAGGCAAAAAGCAGCGGCCGGTATATATTCGTGGATGCCTACACGAGCTGGTGTGCTCCCTGCAAGCTCCTGAAGTCAAAGACTTTCATCGATCAAAATGCCGCCGGCTATTTTAATAAACATTTCATTAATTACACCATTGATATGGAAAAGGGAGAAGGTCTCGAACTGGCGGAGCAATGGGAAGTCATGGCTTATCCCACTCTACTTATCTTCAGTCCGGATGGCAAAATGTTAAAAAGACAAATCGGATTCGTCGACGGGATGGGGCTTATCGATTTCGGGAAATCGGCGCTAGCTGCGAAAAACTGAATATATTAGGGATATGATCAGCGAATATCATGAGAAAGGGACATCGGGGCGCTTTATTATGCATAAAAGCAATGAGCTTCTTGCTGGCCGGGGCTTGAGGGAGGAGAACCCCAAACCCATCAATACCTTCATTTACAACCGCGGTAAAGCGCAGCAGGTCACGATCGACGGGCTGGTCTATACCATGCCTGAAGCCACTATCCTGCCGCTGGTATCGAATCAACACTTTCATTTCGAACGGCCGGGGGAGGTCCTGGCCTGGCAATTCAACCGGGAATTCTACTGCATTCTGGATCATGATGCCGAGGTAGGCTGCGTAGGTTTCCTGTTCTATGGTATACATCACCCGATGTTTATTCACCTGGAACCTGATGAGGTGGACGAAATGGAAAACCTCTCCCGTACATTTTCAAGAGAAATGCAGGTCAGGGACAATTTTCAGGGTGAGATGCTCCGCACTTTGCTTAAGCGGGTCATCATCAAGACAACCCGTATAGCAAAACAGCAAAGTGAGAGTTACCAGGTGTTTCCAGATGAAAAGATGGATCTGATCAGGAGGTTTTCTTTGGCATTGGAAGCCAATTTCAAAAAAGAACATGGGGTAAGCTTTTACGCATCCGTCCTGAACAAGTCGCCAAAGACGCTCAGTAATATCTTTGGCCTCCTGAAACAGCCCGCACCGTCCGTCCTGATCCGCAACCGCATTATTCTTGAGGCCAAACGGTATTTGCAGTATACAGATAAATCGGCTAAAGAAATTGCTTATGAGCTTGGCTTTGAGAACCCTGCGCATTTCAGCAGATTCTTTAAAAAACATGCCAGTAGCAATATATCAAATTTCAGATCTGCTGAATAAGAAAATTAAGAAACACTCAAATGAAAAAATTAATTTGGCTGCTTTTGCTCTGCCAAGTACAGCCGCTTTTTGCCCAAATTAAGGAGGTCGTGGCTTGGGATTACCAGGTAAACAAGCTCGAAAACAATCAATATGAAGCGATATGGACAGCAAAGATAGACAAGGGCTGGCACCTGTATTCGAAGGATCTGCCTCCTGAGACTGGTATTCCAACCCGGGTTGAATTCGACAACCCAGACATTCGCCTAGTGGGTGAGCTTGAGGAAATCGGGCATCAGGTTTCCGAATTCAGCGAGGCCTTTGGCGCCAGGATTGTTTATTATTCGGATTCGGCAACCTTCAAGCAGCGCTTTTCACTCCTAAGCGAAGATGCAGATGTTCGCGCGCAGATTACCTTCCAGGCATGCGACGACCACATCTGCCTGGCGCCAAATACGCTGGAACTCGCCCAGGCTATACGTCAGGGTGAACTAGTGGATGTGTCGACCAGCAATGCAGGTTTGCCGAGGGTCGAAATGGGGAATGGAGACCTAAAAGTCGAATCGCTCGATCCGGGCCGGCCCTTAACCAGCACGGGAGTTGAACAGCACACGGCTGGAAACAGTAATGGATGGGTTTTTATCCTTGGCTTTCTCGGAGGATTCATAGCGCTGCTTACGCCATGCGTTTTTCCGATGATTCCACTGACGGTATCGTTCTTCACAAAGAGTGCTGCTGACAAACGAAAAGGAAGGAGTCATGCTTTTCTTTACAGCTTTTTCATCCTGCTTATTTTTTTGCTCCTAAGCGTTCCTTTTCACCTGATCGAGGGGATCAGCGGCAATATTTTTAACCAGGTTGCGACCAGCATATGGCTGAATCTTTTCTTTTTCGTGGTCTTCGTTTTTTTTGCTTTGAGTTTCTTCGGTTACTATAACATTACCTTACCGGCCTGGCTGATCAACCGCTCTTCCCAAGCCGAGGATGCCGGTGGTTTGATCGGCATTTTCTTTATGGCTTTTACGCTGGTTATCGTTTCTTTTTCCTGTACAGGTCCGATTCTCGGGAGCTTGCTGGGTGGAATTGCTTCCAGCTCTGCGAACATTCCTTTGCTGCTCACTTTTGCTTTAGGTGGTTTTGGTCTGGCCTGGGCATTGATTTTCGGATCCCTTGCTTTATTTCCTCAGTTGCTGGCCTCGCTTCCCCGGTCGGGAAGCTGGATGAATACCCTGAAGGTGGTGCTTGGATTTGTTGAACTGGCGCTGGCGCTGAAGTTTCTCTCTAAAGCCGACCTTGTGTCTAAAACTTTTCTGATCAAGAGAGAGTTGTTTATCGCTTTGTGGATTCTCCTTGCTATCGGGCTGGCACTTTATTTGTTCGGAAAGCTACGATTTCCTTACGACAGTAAGGATGAGAAGATAAGCGGATCGAGAAAGCTGCTGGCGACTCTGGTGATGTTTTTCGCCTTGTACCTGGGGTATGGGTTGGTTCCTTCCTCCAAGCCAAGGCTCTCGTTGCTGAGCGGAATCCTTCCGCCCCTGAACGTAAGCTACTTTGCTGCTCCGGAAGATGGCATCTTTGGTATTCGTCCGCATCACGATTATTTCGAAGCACTCGCGCTGGCTAAACAAGAAGCTAAACCTGTCCTGATCGATTTTACTGGCTATGGCTGCGAAAATTGCCGGAAGATGGAAGAGTTCGTCTGGAGCGACCCTTCGATTCTACCTTTGCTGAGGGATGAGGTCATCCTGGCATCTTTGTATGTGGATGATCGCGAGGAGCTTGCTCCGGAGCAACAACTATCTGTTGATCTGGGAAAAGGCAGATCGAAACGAATCAAAACAGTGGGGGATAAATGGTCGCTTTTCCAGCAGTTGAATTTTAATAATAACTCCCAGCCTCATTATGTGCTGGTAACACCCGAAGGAGAAGTGATTAATCCCCCGGTTTCGGGTTATATGTCGAAGGAAGCGTTCAGACAGTTTTTGAATGAGGGTACGGGGTACTTGCGTACTTCTAATTTTTGACTTATCTTTTGATCGTTTTTTAATTTCTGTTAGACTTTAAACAGAGTCGGCTATGATCATATTCGGAACAGGGCAACGTTTGCTTAAGCATAATCCTACGGATCTTGTCTGCATGAACTACTTAAGAGATGAAAGCATGTATGTGTACTTTTATGTTCACTACTTTCATGTATTCTGGATCCCGGTATTTCCTTATCGAAAAAGCATGGTTACGGAATGTCCGCACTGTAAACAAGTGCTTCGGCAGGAGGAAATTCCCCGTGAAACGAAGGCAAGCCTGTCCGAGAAAAAGCCGCGCACGCCGTTCCGTTATTATACAGGCCTTCTACTGATCTTTGTGCTGATCATCGCCATTGCTTTAGCCATCCGTAATGACGAACAGGAAAACAGAAGTATGTTGCGGTCCCCGCAGGTTGGTGATGTGTATGATATCAAAGAGGCTGACGATATGTATAGCATAATGAGGTTGGCCGAGATTAAAGGGGATTCTGTAGGCGTGCAGCTGAATAATTATACGGTCGACAAACGCAGTCATGTGTATCAGTTACGCAGTCAACGCTCAGACGATTTCCAGGAGGAGGTGGCTTACTATCATAAAGATTTTTTGAGGACTATGTATAAGGACCGATATATTTTGAATGTCCATCGTAAATAGCTTATCCCGATTATTTAGCACTTTCCCCGGTATCCTATAGCTTGTCCTAACCATCTTTTAATAATGTCTTTAATCCCTCAGACCCAAAAATCAGTCTCTTACTTTGTGATATGCCGGATATATTATACAGAACAGCGCACCCCGGTGATGTTAACATAGACAATTGGAATTAAATTATAATGAAGTTGCTGCAATATCGCAGACTATATCTATCTCAGGTAAATTATCCCATAAACCAGGATATGATTATTAACTGATCGATGAAGTCCTATTGCTCCATTTTATGTCTGCTTTTGATAAGTATGACGACCGTATCAACGTTATTCGGAAATACGAAAATCTCGAATGACAAACATGCTGATGATTTACGCAGTGAAACTGACCTTAAGATTAATGGAATAGTTAAAAATATTCCAGATAGCATTAAGAGCATTAGTTTCACCTTTTACAATCCGGTAACCGGGTCATAAAGCTATTGCTCCAAACATCGAAGCTATCGGGAAGGATATTCCAAAATATACCGACATCGCGCCGGTTTTTTTGGTTGCGGAGGTGGTTAAATAGAAACAAAAAACCTGCAAACGGTTAATTTGCAGGTTGCAGGTATGCATATCAAGTAGCGTGCTTTTGTAAAAACTACGGGTGAACGTCCCACCAGAGTGGCGTAGTAATGGCATCTCTTCCGTTTAGAAGTGCCTCACCACTGGCCACTCCGCCAGCGTTAGCTTGCTGTTCCTGCAAAAGGAAGGTAAGCCTTCGAATGTATTCCGCATTTGGATCCGGCAAATCCGGGTTATCAGAGTTGGCAACAGGATATAGTTTGAAAGCGCTGCTCCGCCGATTATCGGCCCAGGCCTCACAACCGTCCGGAAAAACAGCAAGCCATTTTTGTATGGCAATCTGTTCCCTTTGAATATCGGGATTAGCCGCATCGAATAGAACCGGAACGCTGCTTACTGCAGGGGAGTTTAAAAAGTCATCCGGGGCAATTGGTATGGCCTGGCTGTTTACATATTCAGTCACTGCTGCGGGGTCGCTGATGTTCCATTGGATCATTGAATTCCGAATTCCGTCTTCATAAAGTTCCTGGACACTGCCGCCCATATCCCATCCGAGCAGCGCTCCCTCGGCACGCAAAAAATAAGCCTCCGCCGTGCACATGACATTTTGAGAAGTGGTTAGATAGGATGATATGCCACCGGCGTTCGGTGAAGCCCAGCGAGATCCAACGTGAGAATTGGCATTAGCGGTGTTCGCGGGGTTTGTAAGCTGGCTTGCTCTGAGACCGTTCCGAAGACCCTCGTAAGTTCCGCTAGCGGTGGCAGGAAGGAAATATTCCGAAATACGGGGGTCGTTATATCCTTTTAGGATCGATTCCATTGTAGCCGACATCCGGAATTCATTCCAATCGCTCATCACAGACAACTGATTGATATCATTACCCGTAATGCTACGCTGCAATAAGGCGTCATCATCGGGGCTTTGTTCGAAAACGCCGGCCTGATATGCCGCTTCTCCTTCGCTTCGTGCTCGGACTGGATCAATGTTTGAGATACGTATGGCAAGCCTCAGCCGCAACGTATTGGCTAATTTTATCCATTTGTTTACATCTCCTCCGTAGATAATGTCTGAACTGCCGTAGGGCGTTTCGTTGACCTTATCCCTTAACACGCTGACTGCTTCATCAAGACGGATAAAAAAATCGTCGTAAATTTCTTCCTGGGCATCATAGGGAACTGTATTGGCTATCTCCCCTACGGAAAAGTAGGGAATAGGACCCCAATAGTCCGTTAGCCTGTGAAAAGCGAAGACCCATAAGATACTTCCTAAAGCGTATTCCGCTGAGCTGGCTTCAGTGTTTTCAAAAATGGTCAATAATTGAGGCACGGCACCACCGTACACACTTGTCCATGCTGCATTAAACCAATCCGGCCGCATGACGTATCGATCCGAATTGAATGAGGTAGCGACACAAGCGAAATATTGTGCATACTGATCGGCACTCAGGTTCTGTGCAGTCTGATAGGAAGTCGCGAAAAGAGATTGAGTTTCAGCTCTCGTGAACAGGAACGCCAATTCATTCGGGCCAACCTCTGTAATGGCATCCGGGTCAACATTTTTGTCTTCATAGTTCTTCGTGCAACTGACGGAGAGTAGGATGATAATAAATAGTACTTTTTGGAAGTGACCTATATGATGTTTGCTCATGATTCGATTTTTTGATGATACGTTAAAATGTTACTTGTACGTTTACCCCGAACGTTCTTGTTGAGGGAAGTGTACCGTACTCAACTCCCTGGTAGTTGCTGTTGGATAAGCTCATGTCCGGATCAAACCACATTTTTCTCTTGCCGATACCCGGAATATCCAATATCGAACTCCCCCGGTAAAGCCAGAATAAATTCCTGCCGACAAGAGACAGTTGCAGGTTCTTTACGAAGGAAGCGTCTTTTAGCGGAACCTGGAAACTCAATGCAAGCTCTCTGAGGCGGAAGCTGGTCGCATCATAAGCAAAAAACTCACCAGCTCCCTGGCGTTTTCCGGAGACAGTCGTCCAGAAATCCTGGGCTGTGATCGTCGCGTCGACAGGCGTCCCATTAGCATCAACCCCACCCAAATCGAGGCCTCCGTCCCTAAACTGCTCCGTGACTTCGGGGATGCCGCTGAACGCCAGGTTCATTTCCGTTCCGGAAACGATGGTTCCGCCGATACGACCGTCTACCAATACCCTTAGAGACAGATTTTTATACCGGAAGTTGTTTGTCAGTCCGAGCATTGCATCAGGATTAAAGTTTCCGATAGCTTCCGGGTTAGTAGTTAGAAAAGGAGCTCCATTGGCGTTCACACGATATGCTCCATTCTCATGGCGAGCCCACTGAAGTGCGTAAAGATCTCCGTAACGCCCCCCTTCCTCCAACGCTACGGAAGCAACGCGTGCATCACTGTTGATGTAAAAGAAGTCGATATCATCCGATAGCGATAACACCCGATTTCGGTTGAAAGCGGCGTTAAGTGCAACATCCCAGGAAAAGTTTTCATTTCGGATAGGACTGCCGTCAAAAATAAACTCTAAACCGTGGTTCTGGATGTTACCCGCATTAATATACTGTGTTGTATAGCCCGTTGCTGCAGGGATACCAAGCGAAAGTAACTGATTCGTCGAATTGCTTTTGTAATAAGTCGCGGAAAAGCCAATCCGGTCATTTAAAAAACGTGCTTCGAGACCAGCCTCAACGTTCTTTACTAATTCGGGCCGCAGATCTGCTATAGGGAATATCTCGTTACGACCAATCTGCCCGACACCAGCTCCCTGGAAGAAATTAAAATAGCCGAGCCGGATCTGCTCCTGACCGCCATTACCAACCTGAGCGTAGTTTGCGCTTAGTTTCAGATACGAGATGTAGTCCGGCAGCGTTATCAGATCTGAAAGAACGCCAGAAACTCCGGCTGAATAGTATCCGAATGAATAAGGACTAGGCAGCCGGGAGTCCCAGTCATTGCGGTAGCTACCATCGAAAAAGATCGCATCTTTATATGAAACATTCGCCTGACCAAAAACAGACTGCGTTTGAAAACCGCCCGCGATGCGTTGTGTGTTTGGTGCCACCGCGTAACTAATGCTGAAGCGGTTCGGCACGCGCAAGCCATTTGCATTAATGTTACGCTGCTCATTGGCTATATCGTAGTATATCGCTCCAACATTGTAATCAATACTCCAATCGTCACTGATCCGATTGTTTCCGGAAAATATGACATCGTACCATTGCTGGGTGGTGAAGATATCCGAATTGATGAAGTTTCCGCCAGGACCATTATTCGTATAAAGCAACGTCCCCTGTTGGTATGATTCCTGCAAGTTATCGCTGATATCATCCAGGTTCGCACGTCCTGTTACGTTTAACCAGTCGGTAAGCTGGTACTTCAAAGCAATGAAGCCCATAATACGCTGACGTTCGGCGCCAATCGAAGTGTTATGGATCATCCAGTACGGATTCTGATAGATTGAATTCAATGTCGAAGGCCAGGGAGCGGGCATCATTACGCCATCAGAGCCAGGAACTTCATATTGCCGTGCCTGACCCAGGGAAACATTTCTTGGAATCTGATAGATATTCATGATCGGAGAGTTCTCTTCCCCTGTTCTCGGAAGGTTATCGATTCCCTGCCGGATGTAGGTGATCTTTGCATCTGTAGAAAGACGCTCCGTGATCTGATTTGAAATCCGAAAATTAACGATGTGTCGGTTCAGACTATTTTTAGGTACAATGCCCTGAACGTTATTGTTGGTGTATGAAAAATAAGCCTGGGTTTTTTCAGAGCCGCCGGAGATGCCTACAGAATTGTTGAAGCTACTTCCGGTTCGGAAGAAGTCACGAATATTTCCCGGATGTGCTTCGTAACGATCTTCCTGATCCAGGTAATTTGTAAAATTCTGACCATTTAACGGAGCCCCCCAGCTATCGCCGACAGCACTTCGAATCTCACCGTCAAAGCCTTGCCCGTATCTGTTTTGAACGGCAGGGAGCGAGAACGCATTTTCAATACCGAAGCCGGAATTGAGGTTTACCTGGAATTGTCCTTCGCGGCCTTTTTTTGTTTCGATAACCAGAACGCCATTCCCAGCCTGACTTCCATAAAGCGCTGCAGCTGACGCGCCCCGAAGAACCGTAGTACTGGCTATATCGTCAGGATTGATATTGGATGCTCCGTCAGGTCCTTGTACACCCCCAAACGTACTGCCTGGTGTAGAATAAGTGGGGTTGGCTATAGGAACTCCATCCACCACAATCAACGCATTGTTATTGCCTTGAATGGAGCGGTTGCCACGCATAACGATTCTTGCGCCACTTCCGGGACCGCCAGAACCTTGCGTAATAACGGCATTGGCAATTTTACCCTGAAGTGAATTGATGACATTGTTTGCGTCACGCACTCCGGTAAGTTCCGTTGGCTTAACCTGTTGGGTGGCGTAAACCAGGCTTTTCGCCTGCCTGTTGATTCCAAGGGCTGTAACAACAACCTCTTCCAGGGTTTCCGCGTCGGGCTGTAGTGTAACGCGGTATTCGTCCTGCCCGGCAGTTAACTGAAGTTCGCGGCGCTGATAGCCTATTGCGGAAATAACCAATACATCACCAGGGCTTACGGTGAGATTAAATTCACCTTCAGTATTTGTACTGGTTCCGTTACTTTTTCCTTTCACAGCTACAGAAGCTGAAGGTATTGACATTGAAGATGTATCCAAAACGACGCCCCGTATAGCCCGTTGATCCTGGGCTATCAGGGAATTATTGAATAAAAATAATAGTAGGCAAAAGAGGAGGTGTTGTTTCATAGTAAAGCGTTATTTCCGGATCTTTTAGTCAAATAAGGTGCCACTGAAAATTATTTTAACCAGAATATTGATGTTTAGACGATTATGCTGATAGAATTGAATAAAATGCCAATATATCTTATCTTAAGACCACCTAAACGGACCTTTTTTAAAAATTATAGCAAGTAAAATTGAGCATTTTTTCCACACTTTGCCGAGAAAACAGCTATTTGAAGAATTTTATACAATCACTCTTTATCAAATAAGGCCGTCCAACAACATCGCTTGCTTGTCGGTTAAATTTACAGACCTCTACAAGACGAATAAATAGAATTATTAGACGATTCCACTGCAATAACATCATATATGACCGTATTTTTATGCAAAACTGATCGTTCTAAACCACTTTTATGTAAATCTTCGAATGGAATGGGAGTCAAAAAAACAAAAAGCCTGCAAACGTTCAATTTGCAGGCTTTTGTGTGTTTTGTATTAAGATGTGTAGCCCGTAGGGGAATCGAACCCCTGTTTCAAGAATGAAAATCTTGCGTCCTAACCCCTAGACGAACGGGCCATTCTGGCTTCCCAAACCTGCAGTGTGCGTCGTTTGGGACTGCAAAAATAGCGCTTAGTTTTAAATTTCAAAAGAAAATTAAAATTATTCCTCTTGAGGACTGACTGTCAGCTAAATAAAAGCTCATCGACCGAATAACCCGGACAACTCCTTCAACCATTTAGCTTCCGAAGTCTTCATCTGCTTAGCCTGCAAACGCCATTTCCAGTTCGTCCCCGTCGTTGCAGGAACATTCATCCGGCTTTTTTCGTCCAGCGCCAATACATCCTGCATCGGAACAATGGCCAGCTCAGCAACGGATGCCCAAGCCAACCTGGTCAGGATTCCGTGAACATTCTTATCGGATACTTTCACCCCTGCATACGCTGATAGCCGTTGTCGCGTTTCTTCATCCGCATCTTTCCGGTACCAGCCTACTGCCGTATTGTTGTCGTGCGTACCGGTGTAGGCAACAAATTCCGTCCGGTAGTTATGTGGAATATGTGGGGAGGAGGGTAAATCTTCTCCAAAAGCAAATTGCAAGACCTTCATCCCGGGAAGTTTCAGCTGACCTCTCAACACATAAACCCCTTCCGAAATATCTCCAAGATCTTCGGCAATGAACGGAAGCTTGCCGAGTGCTTTTTCCAACGCATCAAACAACGGCTTACCCGGGCCCTTTTTCCAGACGCCATCCTTTGCGGTTTTTGACTTACCAGGCACCTCCCAATAGTCGTAAAAGGCGCGGAAATGATCCAGTCGAAGAACATCATAAAGCTCCATATTCTTACGTATACGCTCTACCCACCAGCCGTACCCATCCTCTTTCAGCTTGTCCCACTTAAACGTCGGCATACCCCAAAGCTGTCCGTCGGCGTTAAAATAATCGGGCGGCACTCCAGCGGCCTTGCTTACCTTCCCGGTATTGTTCAATGAAAAATATGCTGGCTTGGACCAAACATCGCTGGAGTCATGGTTAACGTAAAAAGGCAGATCGCCGAAAAGCTTCACGCCCATCTTACGACTATAGTTCCGTAAGTCCGACCATTGATGAAAGAATACAAACTGCTTCCACATCACCTTTCTAAGTAAGAAGGCTTCTTCCTGCCTCAGACGCTGCATCACTTTAACGTTGCGGTTCCGGTAGGCACTTTCCCATTCGTACCAGGGCGCTTCAGCATGCTTGATTTTCAGTACGGTATATAAGGCAAAGTCGTCCAGCCAAATCTTCTCAGTTTCTATAAACGCTTCGAAAGCCGTTTTTCGTTCATCGGTATCTGACAGCGAGTGAAAGTTTTCATAAGCTTTATCCAGCAAGCGATTCTTGGCACTTTCGCCTGCGGGATAATCAACCACTTTCCCGCTCCCAATGGCTTCTTCCAGTAAATCCTCCTTGCCTAGAAGCCCCTGTGATGCCAGTAGCTCAGGACTGATATAAATCGGGTTTCCAGCCATCGCTGACGTGGCGCTGTATGGGGAGTAATGTTCATTTGCCCCACTCGGATTAAGCGGAAGCAACTGCCAGTGCGTTTGCTTGAGGCTCGCGAGGTAGTCGATGAATTTATAGGCTGACGGGCCGATGTCGCCAACCCCAAAAGGTCCGGGAAGAGACGCTACCGGCAGCAATATACCGCCGCCGCGCTTTCGGTCCGCGAGCCCGGCGTACAGCACCGCCAGCGGAAATTCCCGAAACAGTTCTTTAACCGGCAATGTTTCACCAGCACTGATGTCCCGGGCGCTCAGCAGATCCCGGAAATGAAAATCCACCAGGTCTTCGGGAAGTTCTATACGCGTGTCTTTCCAACGAATTTCATGAATACCACACTTCTGTTCTTCGCAGATCTTCGCTATATAAAGCGGAATAACCGTAATAGAAAAATGCTGGTCGTTCTGACGAACGAAAGCCAAGAGGTGCTCGCGGTAACGCCCCTTAACTTTCAACGGCCGGTAAAGACCTTCTCTAAATAAAGCAGATTGCCCCTGACGAAAATTCAACAGCTTTTGCAGTAAGTGAAGCTTAACACGTCCGTCTGAACGCGTATTCCAGAGCACTGCGATGTTTTCATCCTCTGTCCAGTTTTCTACAGCTGCACTGCGCTCTCCGTAATTGACCGGTCTGCGGTTGTCCGGATCTACCAGGCTTAAATCCCAGAGATCCGTTCCCTGGTAGGTATCGGGAATACCGGGGGCGGTATGCTTAAGCGTTAATTGTGCCAGGCTGTTAAACTTTCCGTAATAGTCAAGTTTCCTTAGCAGAGGCTGGATTTTTTCCCAAGCCTCTCCTTCCATTAATTTTAGGGCAAATCCGAAAGTGCGTTGCTCATAGTCGGTATCTGGCTCCGTCCAATTGCTGGATGCCTTTCCTTCTCGCAGCGCTTTTTCCAAATAAGATTTTAGGCGGTCTTTCAACTCTTCCAAATCGGCGTCGTCGACGTCTCCGGGATAAACACCCAACAGCGTCTGTATAACGAGAAAGGCGTCGCTCCACGGTATATCTACCGGACAGAAGGGCTGTAAGCCTTTCAACAAGTCCTCCCATTCCCCGCTAAGCTCAGACAAGACCTGAAGACGCGCGCGAACATCCTCGCTACGCTTAGTGTCATGCGTGGAGCTGGCATTCATCGCTTGCGGCCAGTGTCTTGACCGCTTTTGTAACCAATGATGAAACTCCTGCGGATCGAGACTGAAGAAACCCGGGTGATCTCCTACCTCGTTATGGGCCACAAAACGGTTATAGGTATACATCAGCGTATCTTCCACACCTTTAGCCATCAGCGGCCCGCTGAACTGCATAAGGCGCTGATAGAATTTCACTGCGCGGATTGTTTCCTCAGCATTCTGTTTTCTTTCCTTAAACAGTATGTTTTCCAATCGTTGAAGCCCATTGCTCAGCTGGGGGTACTTTGCATGTAACGAAACAAAAAACTCTTTCAGCGCATCATACTCTGGCTTTGGCAGCGGAAAGGCGTTTCCATAAAAGCGATACACAGGGAAGTGCGTCCAGAAGGCTGCGATCGCCTTTTTCAGTTCTTCTCTCTCCGCTTTTGTGCTTTTGGCCGGGATAAGTCTGGACGTTTGAAGGAAACGTACCAGGTTGTCCAGTTCGCCCTGCATGGACTCATCCAGAATCTGCTGCTTTTTTTCCGCGACTTGTTCATCTGCAGAACGGTCATCGCCGGTCCGTTTTGAGTAGGCTGCCTGTATCTTCTTTTCGCCTCCCGAATAGGTAAACAGTTTGTTGCTTTGTCCCAGATAATCGTAACCAGAGCTGCCTTCCACAGGCCAGTCGGCCGGGAGCTCTTCCCCCTTTTCCAGAATCTTTTCAACGATGATATAAGCCTCGCTACCTAAGTATTCTCTTAAACGCTTCACGTAAGCGCCGGGATCCAATAATCCGTCGATATGGTCAACCCGAACCCCTTGAATCAGGCCATCATCTAACCATTTTTTGGGCAATTGATGAACCGCTTCAAATACTTCTTTACGATCTGCGTTCACGCAGATTAGACTGTTTACCGTAAAAAAACGCCGGTAATTCATCCTGGTGTTGCTGTCTTTCCAATAGCATAGTTCAAAATACTGCTTCTTCAGAATCTTCCGGAGGATCGACGGCTTATTCAATTCAGCTAGCTTATGCTTAAAGAATTCATCGTACTCAGGATTTTCCGACGCTTTCCGGTTCTCCAGGATCATCTGGTTCCATTCATCCATAAAATCCTCTTTGCCTATAATTTGCTCCGGGCCGATTGGCAGAATCCGCATCTCTTTCAATAAGGACGGCACTTCCTCTCCCGGCTTAGCGAGGATTAAA
Source organism: Olivibacter sp. (assembly GCA_048595275.1). Lineage (GTDB taxonomy): Bacteria > Bacteroidota > Bacteroidia > Sphingobacteriales > Sphingobacteriaceae > Olivibacter. The sequence continues at coordinate 16,426 of JBMDWN010000382.1, forward strand.
TAAGCCGTATGGTTGAGCGGGTAGTCGTTTTCATAGTAGGAGACAAAAAGCCTCCCGCGTTTCAGCACAATTTTCAGCTCACCTTTTTTCAGAACTTCTTCCAGCGGAGCACCCAGCACGGGCACCATAATCGGTCCGGTGAAATAGTCCGATGCAAAGGCCGAATCGAAATGACTGGAGTATGGGGAAAGTGACCCGAGCTCCAGCAGATTCATCAACCAGGTATTGTGGGTACTGAAGGCCATGTGGTTCGGGACGATATCCTGTATCCAGCCGATATGATGTTCCCGGAGCATTTCCACTAGCTGATAAAACTCTTTAAGCGTTCCTACTTCAGGATTGATTACCTGCGGATCCACCACGTCATAACCATGGTTACTTCCCGGATCAGCTTTAAAGATCGGAGACGCGTATACCGCATCTATTCCTAACTCGGCGAGGTAGGGAACGACCTGCATGGCATCCCTGAAGGTGAACGCTTTATGAAACTGAAACCGGTAAGTAGATGAAGGGTGTGCTTTTTTCATAATTTTATTGCCATTGATATAAACTGATGGACCGGGCCGGAACCTGCAATTGCTGATCGCTGAATGTTTCGGGCATATTGCGCTTACCCCCCCACTCCTCATCGCTTGAACAGATAACTTTCTTCCAATTGTATTTTTTCTTTTTCAGAGGAACGGTCACTTCTTGATCTCCGAAATTCAGGATCGCCAACAGGCCCTGTTTCTTTTTGGATTTTCGCTCGACCAGGAGAACCTGACTATCGTCGAGCACCTTTGTTTTTACCGAATCCCTATCCATTTTGCGTAAGAATCCGATTTCTTTTCTCAGCGATATAAACGTTCTGTAGAAGTTGAAAATAGCGTTATGTTTTTTCCGCTTCAGTAGCGTCCACTGCAACCTGGATTGCTCGAACGTGGCTTCCAGGTTAGGATCCGGAGCTTCTTCATCTCCATGAAAATCTTTGAATTCATTCCGGCGCCCTTCCCTGACCGCCTTGGCCAGTTCCTGATCTCCATGGCTGACAAAGTAAAGAAACGGATTGGTCTCCCCATATTCTTCTCCCATAAACAGAAATGGAACATAGGGAGATATCAGTACTGCTCCGCAAAGCAGCTTTTGCATTTCTGATCCATAAAGCGATCCGCTTCTTTCTCCCAGCATACGGTTGCCAATTTGGTCGTGGTTTTGCGAGAAGACTACAAATTGATGACCTGCGTGTCCCTGAGGTGCAGCACCGAAATATTGATGCCTGTGATTGCTGTATTGCCCGGTATACACGTATGCGTCCCGGTACGCCTTAGCAAGATCTTCCAGACCATTGAAATCCGCGTAGTACCCTTTAGGTTGCTCGCCCGCGGCTATCCGTAAGGCGTGATGAAATTCGTCTACCCACTGTGCATGCATGCCTAAACCATGTTGCTGTGTGCTGCGGATGTAATTGGGATCGTTCAGATCACATTCCGCGATCAGGAAATGTTTCCGTTTGGTCTCCTCGCACAATTCATCTACCGCCAGGCGAAGCTCACGCAGAATCGGCCGGGAGCTGAAATCCCGGATAGCGTGCACGGCATCCAGCCTCAGAGCGTCGACATGGAAGTCCCGAAACCACATCAGTGCATTTTCAAGAATGTATTCCCGGACACCGTAACTGTAGGCATCGTCTACGTTAATGGCCTGCCCCCAGGGTGTTTGATATTTATCGGTAAAATAAGGGGCGTAGGCCCCAAGGTAATTCCCTTCCGGCCCCATATGATTGTACACCACGTCCAATATCACCGCGAGACCTTTCGCATGACAGGCATCCACAAACGCCTGCATTGCCGCGGGTCCGCCGTAACTGTTTTGTACGGCGAAGGGAAAGACACCATCATATCCCCAGTTCCGTTCTCCGGGGAACTGCGATACAGGCATAAGTTCTACCGCCGTAATACCTAGGGTTATCAGGTGGTCCAAATGGCGAATCGCTCCTTCAAAATCTCCGCTTTGGGAAAAGGTGCCGACATGCAATTCGTAGATTATATACTCCCCAAGCCCCCTGCCCTTCCAATGCTTGTCCTTCCAGTCGTACGCACCAACATCGAAAAAAGCGGAGCATCCGTGCACGCCCTCCGGCTGCCACAAAGAGGCTGGATCCGGGAATAATTCCCCGTCAACCCGGTACTTGTACCGGACACCCTGCTGAAAAGCGTTAAGCGGCGCATACCAAAAGCCCAGGGAATCCTTTTCGAGCGCTATCTGGTTTTCAGGCTCCTCGATGTGTAAAAAGATTTCTTGTTTATCGGGTGCCCAAACACATACTTCGGCGAAGCCATCCCGCCGCGCATTGACTCCGATCCTGCGCTTATTGATATTCAATTGCTGCATAAAGTTTTATTCTTGTATATCTTTCCTCTTATGATGGAAAACTGCCATGGAACGGGATTCAGCGACAAATCGATCTCCCGGGCCATACACTTGAGAATCCCCCACCACACAATCCCTTGTGTCGATAATTTTCACCCAGTTCTCGGCATAGGCCATTCCCGGCAGCATGAATTCGAGCGACTCATAATGCGCATTGAAAGCAATGTAAAAATGATCGTCCACGATCTTTCGACCCCACTCATCTTTCTGGCGAATGCTGTCTCCGTTCAGATAAACACCCAGCGATTTCGCGTAATCATGGTCCCAGTTTTCGTCGGGCATCACCCCGCCTTCTGGTAAAAACCAGACAATGTCGCGTATATCTCCACCCGTCACCACCATTCCGTCGAACCACTTCCGGCGACAAAAGGTCGGATGTTCTTTCCTCAGTTGTATGAGCGAACGGGTAAACCGGAGCTGATCTTCATCAATGTTTTCCCAGTCGTACCAGGTTATTTCATTATCCTGGCAGTAGGCATTGTTATTCCCCTGCTGGGTTCGGCCCAGCTCGTCTCCGCCCAACAACATCGGCACGCCCTGAGATAACAACAGGGAGGCCATAAAGTTGCGCTTTTGCTTCGCCCGTAACCGATTAATTTCGTTGTTCTGACTGGGGCCCTCTGCACCGCAGTTCCATGACCGGTTATGCTCTTCCCCGTCGCGGTTCTGCTCTTTATTGGCGTTGTTGTGTTTACTGTTGTACGACACGAGGTCCTGGAGGGTGAAGCCATCGTGTGCGGTAATGAAATTGATGCTGGCCGTTGGTGTGCGGTAATCATCACGGTACAGGTCCGAACTTCCGGAAAGCCGCTGCGCGAACTCACCCAGCATACTCTCTCCTCCCCTCCAGTAATCCCTCAGACAGTCCCTGTACTTACCATTCCATTCCGCCCATCCGGCAGGAAAGTTTCCAACCTGATACCCCCCCTCGCCGATGTCCCAGGGTTCAGCAATGAGCTTCACCCGGGAAATAACAGGATCCTGGTGAATGATATCAAAGAAGGCGCTCAATTTATTTACGTCGTGAAATTCACGAGCCAATGCTGCTGCGAGATCGAATCTGAACCCATCAATATGCATTTCCGTAATCCAATAACGAAGGCTGTCCATGATCAATTGAAGTACGTTCGGAAGCTGGGCGTTCATGGTATTCCCGGTACCCGTATAGTCCATATATAAGCGCTTATCGTATTCCTTGAGACGATAATAAGAGCTGTTATCAATGCCTCTGAAACTAAGCGTGGGGCCGGCCTCGTCTCCTTCGCCCGTATGGTTGTAAACAACATCAAGAATTACTTCCAGACCAGCCCGGTGAAAAGCCTTGACCATATCCTTGAATTCGCGGACCTGCTGACCCTTCCCGCCAGATGAACTGTAACGGACATCCGGTGCGAAAAAGCCAATGGTATTGTAACCCCAATAATTGATAAGTTCGTTTTCAGCCAGGTGACGATCAATTGTATGATGATGTATCGGAAGCAGTTCTACTGCTGTAATCCCAAGGTCTTTGAAGTAGGAGATACTTTCCGGATGCGCCAGCCCGGCATAAGTTCCACGTATTTCCTCCGGGATTTTCCTGTTCAGCTGCGTAAAACCTTTCGCATGCGTTTCGTACAGAATCGTTTTGTGATACGGTATATTGGGGGGGCGGTCTCCCTCCCAGTCGTACGCCGGATCGACAACAACCGACTTCGGCACACAGGCTGCATTATCTATCGAGCTGAAGCTAAGATCAAGTTTAGGATCCGAGGGATCGTAGGCCAGGTTTTCGTTACACCATGGGAATACCCCCGAAATGGCCTTCGCATATGGATCCAGCAGCAGTTTATTTGCATTGAAGCGATGCCCCTGGTGGGGATCGAACGGACCAATCACCCGGTACCCGTAAAGCTGGCCAGGCCGGATATCCGGGAGGTAAACATGCCAGCACTCGTGTGTTCGTTCTTCCAGGAGGATGCGCTCCTCTGGTGAGTCCGGCTGGTCCGAGTCAAACAGACAAAGCTCAACTGCCGTAGCATGCTTGGCGAAGAATGAAAAATTAACCCCCTGACCATCCCACCTGGCACCCTGAGGCGAGGGACTGCCCGGATACGTCAATCGCCCCATGCTAGCCGGGTAAAGCGGTTAAAAGACGATCAAGTTTATCCCTGGACGCTTCCATCGCCTGCATATGCAGAACAATCATTTCGTGAACTCCAGGCGCAAGCTTCAAGACACCAAGGGCCTGTTTATACGCTTTCCTTGTGCCCTCCTCTACCTTCGAGCAACGCTTAAGCAGGGTTTCCCGACCTACATCCGTAATCTTATCTTTCACATCGATCCAATTGTTGTACACGGCATCAGTCAGGTCGACGGATCCTTCCACCTTGTCCGCGTTGTCTCTCAAATAGGCAGCTATTTCCGACTTGTGTTGCCTGCCTAATCCGATCAGGTCATCGATCAATAAGTGGATGTCCGGCTGATTATTTTTCAACTGACCACCTGCGTTTAGGTATAGTTCGATCCGGTCGTTATGTATACGGATTAACTCGCTTAAAACAGATCTTGTTGTCTCGGCTTTGCTCATGAAGGTTTTTTTGTTTCTAAACAGTGCGGGCCTGTTTTTGTTGCTTCAGAAACAAAAAAGCCGGGCTTTAACCCGGCTTTTGAGGTAGTCTCAATATTTTGCGGAAACCCCTTCTTTCACCAGGGTGTTTCTGATAAATTCCCGCAAATCGTCGTTGGCCTCTTTCAGATCAGGCTGACGCATATAGATCATATGCCCGGTCCGGTACCCTTTAAAATGCATGCGGTCCTGGAACTTTCCTCCGGGATCCATCTGCCACATATTGTATTTAGCGTTGAAGTAATCGCATGCTCCGTCGTAAAATCCGGATTGGGTGAATACCTGCAGGTAAGGATTTTGCGCCATAGCGAGCTGAAGCTGTTCTCCGGTATGGTCATTGTTACGATCCCAGGGATAAACCGACCCAAATACATTATACTTGACATCCGTTTTAAAGTTCAGCTCATTACGCAGGTAATAGTTAATGGCCGGGGTGAAAGAATGCGACCAGGAAGTCAGCTCCGCATTGAAATCCGGGCGCTCGCCTGCATCTTTTTTATCGATCCCGATGTAGCGTGAGTCGAGTCTCCCGACAGTTTGGCCTCGCTCTCTGAGCAGCTCTTTCCAGAAGAACCAGGTTGAAACATCCAGATTTTGCTGCAACACGACCTCTTCTTTCAATCCGGCGTAACGCGCAAACTGCCCGGCTATTTGCTTGCGCTCTTCCGCCGTGAGCATCCCGCCCTTGGCCAGGGCCGGCAAGACCTGGTTTAAGGTAAAGTTTTCAACCTCGGGCAGCAGATCGTCCAGATCCTTCCCTTGCAGTTCCGGTGTCAGCGCTTTATGAAACCAGGCCGTAGCCGCAAAATAAGGAAGACGGAGCGCTGCTTCCATCGGCCCCTCGCGCTTAAGTCCGAGGTCAGTAGGCGAAACCAGTATGACCCCGTTGAGATACATCCACTGCGAATTTTGTAACTCGAGTGCCAAGCCGGAAACGCGTGTTGTTCCATAACTTTCTCCAATCAGGTATTTAGGCGACTGCCAGCGGTTAATGCGGGTTACGAAGGTATTTATCCAGGCGGCCAGGTATTTGATATCTGCGTTGACCCCGAAAAACTGCTTCTTGTCCGGATCTTTACCCAACATCCGGGAGTAGCCGGTGTTGACCGGGTTTACATACACAATATCTGCAACATCCAGAATTGAGTAAGGATTATCCTTCATTTTACCATAGGGTTGCACCGGATAACCTTCATCGTCAAGCGTCAGAATCCGCGGACCGGTATATCCGATTTCCATCCATAAGGATGCGGATCCAGGCCCCCCATTGAAGGATATGAAAAGGGGACGATTCGCTTTGTCCGTCACATCCGTCCGCTCGTAGTAAGTGTATTGAATGGCAGCCTGAGCCTCTCCATCTTCATTCCAGCTGGGCTGCATACCGGTATGAGCTTCGTATTGTACATTGGCCCCGTTAATGGTTGCCCTATGCTTAGTCACTACAACTGTGTCGGCAGGAGGGTATTTCTGGGCTGTTGCCAGCCCGGGGAGACAGACTGCCAGAAAGAGAAAGATCAAAGAATGTTTCATTTAGTGTTGATTATGGGATATTTAATTTACTGGTTTTAGTAGGATTCTGCTTCCGAAGGGAACTGATTGGACTTCACATCTGCAACATACTGCTGAACGGCTTCTTCAATCTGTTCAGCCAGGTTGAGGTACTGTCTTAAAAATTTCGGCTTGAATCCCTTATTCATACCTAGAAAGTCCTGAGCTACCAGCACCTGTCCGTCGCATAAAGCCCCTGCACCAATCCCGATGGTCGGTATGCGTAGACTAGCGCTTACCTCCCCGGCCAACTTGGCCGGGATTTTCTCCAGCACCACAGCAAAGCAACCAGCTTCCTGTAAGACCTGTGCATCGCTGTTCAGTTTGTGCGCTTCGTGGACGCTCTTTGCGCGTAGTCCATAGCCTCCAAAGGAGTGGACCGATTGAGGGGTAAGCCCGAGATGCCCGATTACCGGAATGCCGGCCTGAACGATCCGTTCCACCGTTTCTTTGATCTCCACACCTCCTTCGATCTTTACACCATGCGCGCCGCTCTCCTTCATAATGCGAATTGCAGATTTAAGACCTTCATGCGGATCGCCCTGGTAAGTGCCAAAAGGAAGGTCTACAATAACCATAGCCCTTTTGGCGGCCCGTACAACCGAAGCCGCATGGTAGATCATTTGATCCAGCGTGATGGGCAGGGTTGTCTGATAACCCGCCATTACATTTGCGGCAGAATCACCGACCAGCAGTATTTCCACCCCTCCCCCATCCAGCAGGGAAGCCATGGTATAATCGTAGGCGGTAAGCATGGATATTTTCTCGCCCGCGCTCTTCATTTCTGCAAGAGCATTCACGGTGACCTTTTTATCTTCAAGATGTACTGACATAAGGCAAACCTAAGGATTTTTGATAAGTAAAGGAAACTAAAACCAGCGCCTGAATGTGTATCTTTGCTGTTATATGCTTTCAATCACCGAAGAAAATTACCTGAAGGGAATTCTGCATTTGACAGCGGAAAAGGAAGGCGGCGTTGCCGTAGGCACCAATTTATTGGCAGCCTCTCTGGGCGTCCGGCCGGCCACCGCCACCGACATGCTGAAAAAGCTGAAGGATAAGCAGTTGGTAGATTATCAGCGTTACGGTAAAATCAGGCTGACCGACCTGGGCAGGAGTTTGGCGACCGGCGTGATCCGCAAACACAGGTTATGGGAAACGTTTCTCTTCGACAAGTTAGGCTTTACCTGGGATGAAGTGCATGAGGTTGCCGAGCAGCTGGAACATATACAATCGGATCAGCTCATCGAACGACTGGATAAGTTCCTGGGTTATCCGAAATTCGACCCGCATGGCGATGTGATTCCGGTAGCAAATGGTCAGCTTAAGGCTGATGATCGCAAGACGCTGGGACAGGCCAGGGTTGGAAAGGAACATGTTATCACCGGTGTTCGGGACAGCAACCCCGATTTTCTTCAATATGCCTCCCAATTGGGCATAGCGATTGAAAAAACGATAGCGGTAATCAAGCGTCACGACTTTGATAATTCCCTGGAGGTAAACATCGACAACCGGACTATAACGGTTTCCGAGAAGGTTGGGGAGAGCATTTTTATTAAATAGCACATCAGAATGGCTAAAGAGAAAGAGAAGTTTAAACAAGTCAATATTAAAAATAAAAAGGCAACTTTTGAATACCATATCCTGGATCGTTATGTTGCCGGTTTACAATTGCTGGGCACGGAAATCAAATCGGTACGGCAATCCAAGGTTAACATAGACGATTCGTTCTGCACTTTTTTGAACGACGGACTATACCTGAGAAATGTACACATTGCTGAATACAGTCACGGCTCTTTTTATAACCACGAAGCAAAACGCGACCGTAAGTTGCTCTTACAAAAAAAGGAGCTAAGTAAGCTTCGTGTGAAAGGCACTGAAAAGGGTTTTACGATTGTACCGCTTAAGATATTCATTAACGAACGTGGTTTTGCAAAAGCAGAAATAGCGCTGGCGCAGGGGAAAAAGGATTTCGATAAACGGGAAAGCATTAAAGAACGGGATGTCAAACGGGAGCTTTCCCGGTCGTTTAAAATCTAACCGCCAAGCCTGAATCAACTCCAGGCCTGATCGCCAACCAGGGGTACAAAGCGAAAGGTGTCCAGTTCAATTTTCTCGAAATCGTTCTCTCCGGTTCTTATGACCGTAATCATCTTTTGCTCTTTATCACTACCTACAGGTATCACCAGCAATCCACCCAGCCTGAGCTGCCGAAGCATAATTTCAGGAACGAAGGGCGCTCCCGCCGTTACAATAATTTTATCGTAGGGTGCTGAAGCTTCGATCCCCCGGGAGCCATCGCCCAGATAAAAATGCGGCTGGTAGCCCATGAACGGTAATACTCTCTTTGTCCGGTTGTACAAATTGGCCTGCCGCTCAATGGTGTAGACCTCCGCTCCGAGTTCCAGTAACACGCAGGTCTGGTAACCGGAACCCGTTCCGATTTCAAGCACTTTGTCGCCTTTTTTGATGTGCAGCAGCTCCGTTTGATAGGCCACCGTATAGGGTTGCGAGATCGTCTGTCCATCACCAATTGGAAAGGCGATATCTTCGTATGCCTTAGACCAGAACGTCTCATCAAAGAAATAATGGCGCGGAACTTTGGCAATGGCTGCCAATACCGCTTCGTCTCCGATACCCCGATGTTTTAAGTTTTCAACTAATTTTTTGCGGGCACCCCGTTCGCGGTAATTGTCGATAAATTTATATGCCATTGGTCCCTCAAAAATACGATTGTTATCGGACTTATTTTGCTTTTTTTCCTATTTTCGCCCAATCAGAAGGATGTTATGAAGAACTTTTTACTCCTCTCGCTACTCTCGCTTTTTGGCACTATGTTGAAAGCACAGGTTACCAGAATTGATACGCTTAGCCGCGTAACGGATATAAACAAAGCAAACGTAAAATATGCTTACACGCCCGAGTATCTATATACCATTGCGGTACGTGCTTTCGGGCTGGACCAGTTCCCGCAGATCCTGGATCAGTCGGCGAACGAACGGCTTTTTTCATCGGCTTTCAACGGTCTTCAATTTAAGATAAACGACAACCAGATCAGCTATCGTCTTTCCGGAAGTCATTTTGGCAAGGAGGTCGAATTTAGCGAAGCTTGTACAGATTGTGAGTTTTTCAAGGGGAAGCTGCAGAACACTACGCTGAAAATAGGCTTTGAAAAGAATATTATCTACGGTCGTATTCAGCCATATTTCGGAATCGATTTAGGGTTCAGTCACCAAAAATATACAGCTTATTTAAATGAAAACGATGCTGCGGAGAGTAATGCGATGTTCGGGGCCGTCGATCGTGCCAACTCTGGTTTGCTTTCTCCATTTATTGGTCTTAAGGTAAACATCGTTCCGAATATTTCCATCGCTGCGGAGAGCAGTGTAACCATGGCTTATACCCGGCAAACGACGGAACGTCCAGGCCAGCAGATCATGTTTGCCTCTCAGCGCGTCAATTTCGACGAAAATTCCCGCAACCGCTGGGAATATTTTTTCAGTCCGGTAGGCTTTTTAACCCTACAGTTTCACTTCGGTTCGCTGTACTAGCGTTAATGATGGGCCTCTTTAATATGGATCTACATCCACAGCGATGAACGAGCCTTTATTTGCTTTATCCAGCTGAAATTCTGTGATCAGCTGCGTCAGGTTTTCTTTAAGGCGCTGAACGCTGATCGAGCCGTTACGCTCTATTTTTATCATGATGCTTTGCAGGTAGTATGATCGGATACGGCTGATCAAAGGAGCTTCCGGTCCAAGGACGCGATCCGGAAAGGCCATTTTCAATAGGCTTGCCATGCGCTCTGCGGAAGCATGTACCTTTGCAGCGTCTTTGTGCTTGATTATTACCCTGATCAACCGGAAGAAAGGAGGATAATGATATTCCTTTCGCTCATTGATCTCCACTGAAAAAAGCGATGGGTAATCCTGGCGTATGACCTGATCCAGTACGCGATGTTTTGTCGCATGCGATTGAATCAACACCTTACCCGGGACATCCCGCCTGCCTGCCCGTCCGCTAACCTGAGATAACAGACCATACGCCCGCTCGAAGGCGCGGAAGTCCGGATAATTCAGTAAGCTGTCCGCGTTAATGATTCCAATCAGGCTTACCCGTCCGAAATCCAATCCTTTGGCTACCATCTGGGTACCGATCAACACGTCATAACGATGGTCGTCAAAGTCGTTGATCAGCCGCTCAAAACTGTCCTTTCCCCTGGCAGAATCCAGGTCGAGACGAGCTATCCGCATTTTAGGGTAGATCGCCGCCAGTTCTTCCTCGATCCGCTCCGTTCCAAATCCTTTGTTCTCAAGGTGTGTAGAACCGCAGGCCGGGCAAACCTGGATCAGGTCTTCCCGAAAGCCGCAGTAATGACAA
>JBMDWN010000383.1:0-2194 GCA_048595275.1 Olivibacter sp.
TTGTCGTAACTTTCAGCCAGACGATTTCTGATGTCCAGGGCAACATTTGTTGTAAATGTGAAATCTTTTAAAAACCTTATTTCCGCATATGTTCGCGCGTTAAGTACATTCTGGTTAAAAAGATTATTGTTTAACCGAGTCTCAGCAACGCCATGCCGCCCAGGATTGGCCCCTGCAGGACGATTTGGGAGACCGAGCTCAACCATATTTCCCAGATCGTAAATTCGTTCTCCGTCGGCATCCCTTAATAATTCGCCTGTAACCGGATCATGAGCATAAACAGGGTAAATCGGACCCATACCGCGTGCGAAGAATATTGGATTTACGTAACTTGTACTGCCATCCGTAGGTATACTTGCCTGATCAGACTTCGTCAAATTAGCCGATAAGTTCAGCCCGGTCTTAAACCAATCTAAAGGCTGAGCATTTACATTTACGCGACCCGTAAAACGATTGTAGTCTGATCGCTCTATAAATCCTTTTTCATTTAAATAACCAAGAGATACCAAATAGTCAGACTTATCAGTTGCGCCATTAACACTCATCGTATAATCAGAACGGTTTCCGGTCCTCATAATGGGTGCCGCCCAATCCAGATCGTTAGGGTACAACAGACTAGCGTTTGGATTTAAACGCCCCTCCAGATCAACAATTTCGTTGTTTGGCACATTAAACGGATTGTAACCTAAAAGCCCGTGAATGCCTTCCGTTGCGCGTCGATTCGCTTCAGCCAGGTCACCAGAAGAACCGGGTGAAGCTATACTATTTCGGTAAGCTTCCCACATCAAAGGATAATAACCAAAAGCATCTACACGCTCATATTCAGGAACGCCTCGATAACTCAAACCCTGCAAAGCCCTTATATTCACTGTCGCCCGTTCGCTTTTCCCTCTTTTCGTCGTAATCATGATGACGCCATTGGCGGCACGGGATCCGTATAGAGCAGCTGTCGCAGCATCCTTTAATACAGTCACATTCTCAATATCATCCACATTGATACTCCCGATATCTCCCGAAAAAGGAACACCGTCCAGAACGTACAACGGATCGTTAGATGCGTTAATAGACCCTAAACCTCTTACCCGGACGGAAACACCGCTACCGGGCTGTCCAGAGCCGGCATTGGTTTGCACCCCTGGTGCAGCCCCTACCACAGCGTCCATTACATTTGTTAGGGGGCGCTGAGCAAGTTGTTCCGAATTAATCTGGGCGGCGCTTCCAGTGAAGGTTGCAAGCTTTCGGGTCCCGTAAGGAACGACGACTTCAACTGCAGACAGCTCCTCTGACATAGGAAGCAGCTGAACGTCAAGCCGGCCTGAGGCAGGAAGATTTAGCGTTTTTGCTTCATAACCCATAAGACGAAATGTCAACGTTGCAGCACTTTCCGGTACCGCGAGGCTGAACGCTCCGTCTGCATCTGTTTGCGTTCCAATTGCTGTTCCGGATACCAGAACAGATACTCCAGGCAAGGGTTCGCCAGAATCGGCGCCAGTAATCGTACCGCTGACGCGTCGGTCCTGCCCTATGGCAAGCAAACTGCTTGATAAAATAAGATTTAGCAGAAAGACTCGTAAAAGTTGCTTCATATTTAATTTGTTTGGTGTTTTTTTTTGACAGCGCCCATCTTAGCAATTAAAAAACTGCTAAAACAAGATCCAAAATTTCTGATCGCACGATTTTTTTCTGTGAAAAAGGCGATTTAGTTTGATTTCCCCGTTTCGGGAATGCTAAAAACGGACATTTCAACGAAAAAAAGAAACAAAAAGCATGTAAATTTCCTCAAAGGATATTTTGTAATTGATTTGTTACAAAAGTATTGGTTTGGCAATTTTCTACTATTAGCCAGAGTGGTTAGCATATTTCAGTCTTTTCCGTACTTTTAAAGATCAATTAAAAGACATGTTCAAAAGACTTCATATTTTTCTACTTATAGTGTGTGTCAGTATGAGTATTGATTCATCATCCGGGCAGGGCTTTTCGCAATCATCTGTGTTGTTACTTAAAAATCAGTCCGAACTGATCCCGATCCGTGAATTGCGTAAGCAGCGCTTTGCTTGCATTTCCTTCGGATCGAACTTTTCGAGCGCTTTTTATGATATGGTTTCGAACTATACTTCAATCGATAATTTCAACAGTTCATCAAAAGCTCCTATGTTCAAATTGAGCGAAAAGCTGAGCTATCATAATTTCCTGC
>JBMDWN010000384.1:0-14008 GCA_048595275.1 Olivibacter sp.
TGACCGCCGACTGGTATATCAGGCAGATTAAGGAAAAAGTTAACGATGCAGAAGCGCTGCCCATCACCATGGAAAACAGTCAGTTTAAACAAGGGGTCAGGGATTACCTCTCGTACCAGGACTTTAGCATTCCGGGACACGTTGAATTATCGACCATCTTTGATATCATGCTTTCGGACGATCCGAATGACCAGGTCGAATACCAGGACGGAAGTCGTTCCAATTTCCTGCCGACCAAAAACTTCAAAATGACGATCGATCGGGAAGCGGTTATCCGGAACAAGGGCGTTCCTGAAGATTGGCAGGACCGAATTGTGGATACCATCCAATGGACCTACAATAAAAATTACGTACTTAAGGCAGACCTTGCCATTATAGACTTACTCGTACACAACAACTGGGAGCGACCGGTTTACTTTGCGACTACCGTGCCCCGAAGCAATTACATGGGACTCGACAAGTACCTGGTCAACGAAGGCTTCGCCAATCGCCTGATGCCGGTAAGATCTGATCAGCCGGACAGCAGCGATACGCAGGGAGAGATCGTGAATACCGAAGCCCTGTACGAAAACACGATGAATAAATTCGCCTGGGGCAACATGAACGATGCGCGTTACCTCGATCCGGAATCCTACGGAATGCTGGGTTTGATCATTAACAACTTCAGCACCTTGAGTCAGTCGCTTCAGGATGCCGGAAAAACAGCAGAAGCGAAAGAAGTGGTGAACCGTTGTCTGGAAGTGGTGCCTGAACGCATTTACCTCCTCAGAGAGGGTTATCAGCGCTTTTTCTTTACCCGACAGCTGTATCAGCTTGGGGAAACAGAAAAGGCCAATGCTCAGGTTGAGCGCCTGCGCGATTTTGCGAAGCAACAGTTGAAATGGTATATTGACATTGCTAAAACGAAGTCTAACCTGGAAATGCGCAACATCCAGATGGGATCTCAGATCCTTTACGGCATGTCCGAACTGACGAAAGAATATAAACAGGAAGAGCTTTCCAAAAAGCTGGAAGCGGATTTCAAAGAAATAGAAAGCCTGTTTTCAACAGTGCCTTCTATTCAATAGAAGAAATGGATACCACAAAAAAAAGCATGACACCTAAATAAGGTCATGCTTTTTTTATATCGAAAAATCTTAACTATCGTTTTACAAAACGAAATTCCAGATAAGCATTGTTGCTTCCTACGTTTACGGGCATGTGCATAGTCAGTGTGTTTTCATCCGCATAAGCAAGATCAAGTCGATAACCTTCCTGCACTTCTTTTGCTTTCTCTCCGGGAAACAGCTTCTTCATTTGAAACTGAGGTTCACCGCCGTTTTCCGGCTTGTAAACCGACCAGTAGATTTCTCTGGAAGCACCCGGGGCACACAGCTCTCCGCTGGCGGTGAAATTGATTCTGCCTTTTCCACTGCCGGCCAGGTCCCAGGTACTGCCAACGAAGCAGTCTACGGGTGCTTCGTCAAAAATCTTTTTAACGCTGGCTCCGGCCGGAAAGCCCTTCTTCTCAACCGCATTCAGCATCCATTGACCCTTAACGCCATTTCTCCATTGTCCGGCGGAAGGAGATCCGGCGTTTCTGGAGGATGAACATGCCCCCAGTACAAAAAGTATAAAGGCGAAAGTCAGCAATTGTAAGTTTTTACGTTTCATAAATAACATAATCGAATAATAGTAATCTGTTGCTTCTTCAATGATAGCTAAAAAATTATGATATTTTATCTAGTTTTGCGCCATTGACCAGGCTACAAAAGAATTAACGCCATCATGAGTATTACAAAGCGAACCAAAAATCATACCATCAGCAAATTCATTTCAAAGTTGCTGACACGCTTATTTATGTTGCTGCTGGGGCTTTCGGTCGCTCCCTTTCTGATCAACAAAGATCTGGCATCCCGACTGGAAACCACCTATATTTATATCGAAAACAAATGGGTCTTCGTATTTCCGGCAGTTCTGTTTTTAAGTTTCCTGACCCTCCTGGTACTGACCGGAAGGGCAAGACACGAAAAAGAAGATTTAAACTGGATGCTTTCGTTAAACACCCTCCTGCTGATCGTTTATGTGATTTTACTTTATGTAAAGCTCTATCCGGCAATCGCGGGCTAAACAATAGTCCAGCATAAGCTATGGATAAAGAAAAGATCATTAACCTCTTAAAGAATATAGCTAAAGTCGCCATCGTGGCTTTATCGCTGTACCTCGTTTCCACGAAAGTAAGCCTGGAAGACATTCGGGAAGTTGCCCTCAACTCCAATCCAGTCTTTCTGTTGCTGGCCTTTTTAAGCTTTTTCAGCTCCATCGTTTTATCGGCATGGCGACTCAACAGTTTTTTCCGTGGAATTGACATTCGCCTCCCGCAAGCCTACAACTTCAAATTATACCTGCTTGGAATGTTTTACAACCTTTTTCTGCCAAGCGGTATTGGAGGCGATGGATACAAAGTTTATTTCCTGAAAAAAAAGTTTCAGGTGAAGACCCGGCGGTTAATTTCCTGCCTTTTCTTCGATCGGCTTAGCGGTTTGTGGGCTTTATTATTGATCACCGCACTGCTGATTGCGTTTATTCCGCAATTCGGCATTCCCAACTGGCTCCCTATCCTATTGGTGTTGCTGGGTAGTATAGCCTATACGCTCATCATGAAGCGGTTTTTTCGACCTTACGCCACCCAATGGGTGTTGAAGCACATCAAAGCTGCCGGAGTACAGTCGCTCCAGATCGTTTGCGTCATTTGTATTCTTTTTGCGCTGAATTTCGAGGGAAAGTTTTCACCCTACTTGCTGCTTTACCTCATTTCACAAATCGTTGCTATTATCCCGATATCCCCTGGCGGACTGGGAACACGTGAGTTATTCTTTATGTTCGGCGCAGACTACATGGACCTCGACCCGCATCGTGCCGTCCTGATCAGCCTGTTGTCCTACTTCATCTCGGCCCTGATTTCCCTCCTCGGCTCCTACCTGGTCTTTCACCCGGAAAGTCTTGGTGAAAAACACCTGCCCGATCCGAAAGAAATGAAGGGGAAAGAACTGGAAGAAGAGACAATAAAAACATTATAAGACCTTACCCACTTATCATACTATCCAAATACAAAAACTCGGAAGGAAATGAACATTGTCATAACGGGAGCAAGCAGCGGCGTCGGATTTGAAGCGGTATTGGAACTGATTCTTAAAACGGAAAACAGGGTAGTCGCCCTGGCCAGATCGCAAGACAAACTAAAGAAACTGTATGAGATCGCTAAAGGCCTGAACCCTGATTGCGAACTGATGCCGGCACAATTCGATATCGTGCACGACGATTACTCCGGCGGACTCATTCCCTTCCTGCGGGAACGCCTGGGGAAAGTGGACGTGCTGATTAACAATGCCGGTCAGCTGATTAACAAGCCCTTCGTGGAAACCAGTGCGCTGGATTTTGCCGAACTTCTGCAAAGCAATCTGCTTGGGCATGTTAAAATGATTCAGAGCTTATTGCCGCTTATGAATGAAGGTGCACATATCGTCAACATAGGCAGTATGGGCGGTTATCAGGGGAGCACCAAATTCCCGGGCTTATCGGCTTATTCAGCAACCAAAGCGGCGTTGCACGTACTAACAGAATGCCTGGCTGCGGAATTAAGCGAACAAAAGATCAGGGTGAACTGTTTAGCTTTAGGCTCGGCACAAACCGAGATGCTGGAAGCAGCATTCCCAGGATACGAATCGCCTGTTCAGGCTTTTGAGATGGGCAAGTACATTGCTGATTTCGCATTGACAGGCAGTAAGTTTTTCAATGGGAAGATTCTGCCGGTTGCGGTAACGACGCCTTAAAACATTTGTTATGAAACATTATTTTCACTTCTCCCTTAGCATGCTTTTACTTAGCCTAACCCTTTGGGCTTGTCAGTCCAATTCGAACAGTGATGAGGGACAGGTCGCCGATACCCAAAGTCCGGTAGATTCGTTGGGCGATGCCGGGGAGTTGAACGAACATAAATCCCTGGTCCTGCCCTACATTGCTGAAGTTAACGATCAGACTTCAGCGGTTTATCTGAAGGAAAATCCTCAGCGTAGTCAGGTTCCGCTAACCAAAGATGAACTTGCGGAAGCCCTTAACATCAAATACCCGGAGATTTACATAGAAGCCGGGGAGAAAAAGTCAGACACCTTATACGTTTCCATTCCGGAGGCCACTTTTTTAACGCAGCAATCCGGAACTACGGGCGCGCAAACTTATCTCGCCGAGGCGACTTTTGCTTTCACGGAACTTCCGGACATACATGTCGTTTTTTTTAAATTTCAGGAAGGTGATCATGCCCTTCCCGGAGCTTATACCCGCTCCAGCTTCAAGAAGATTTAGGGATTTTTGCTATTTTGGCTAAAATTTTAGTCATGCAAGATCCCATAACCTTAACTTCTGTTGCCAAATTTCACGAAACGTTCAAGCATCCGATTCTCAGAGAACCTACAATCCCTTCGGAATCACGTTGTAAGCTCCGCGTTGCACTTATACAGGAAGAGCTGAACGAACTATCTCAGGCTATTCAGGATAACGATATCATCGAAGTAGCCGACGCGCTATGCGACCTCCAATACGTTCTTTCCGGAGCCATCCTGGAATTCGGTCTGGCAGATAAGTTCAAAGATCTTTTTGATGAGGTCCAGCGCTCTAACATGAGTAAAGCCTGTAATTCGGTCGAAGAAGCCGAACGCACGGTGGCGCACTACGGTGAAAAAGGCGTCGACAGCTTCTATGAAGAGCAGGACGGAAAGTTTCTCGTCTACCGGAAGGGCGACCATAAAACATTGAAGTCCGTTGCATATTCACCGGCCGACCTGAAGCAGATTCTCGATTTCTAAACTCCCTGGATATGAAATATTTTTCAACCTGCCTCATCGCTATTTTACCGTTATTCGGCCTTGGCCAGGATGATAAAACGCCTATATTGGTAACCGATCTCTTGAAAATCAAATCGATTCAGGAGACAACGTTAAGTCCAGATGGATCCCGCTACGTACTGACGGTAAAGGAAATTATTCCCGACCCGGAAGATGAAAAGGATTATCGTTACAGCACACAGCTGTGGATGAGCGCAGGAGACAGTCTAACGAAAATTACCAATCAGAAGGAAAATGCCGGACAGGCTAGTTTCAGTCCTGACGGTCAGAGCATCCTTTTTGTACGCTCCGTTGATGACCAAAGTCAGCTTTTTCTGCTGCCGCTGAGTGGTGGCGAGGCGACTCAGCTGACCGATTTCCGATACGGTGCCAGTCAGCCGGTCTGGAGCCCGGATGGAAGTAAGATCGTTTTCAGCGCTTCCATTCCGCTGATGGAATATGTAAACGATAGTTTGTTAAATCCCGGGAAAAGCTTACCAAAATGGCCTTCAGAAAAGCCCGGTATCGCCGGAAACGAGTTTTTTCAAGAGTCGGACATCAAGCCGGACCCCGATGGCACTATGGAAAGCATTCGAGCCTACCTGGCCGAAAACGAGAAAGACAATAAAGCCAAGGTGATCCATAAACTAGGTTTTCAGACGGAATCCGAAACGAGCAGCTCCATGCGCATCAACCACTTGTTTTTGATTGATTTAGCCCATCCGGAAAAAACAAAGGCGATAACATCTGGCTTTCAGTCCTGCGGCAATCCCTATTTCCTGGGCAACGATCAACTGGTCTACAGCACACAGGCGGAAGAAAATACACATCCGGATCGCGCACAATCCAATAAACTGGTCGTATCCGGACTAGATGGTTCAGATGCGCGTACCTTGTTGCAAATGGACGATCAGCGCTTGCAGGTGGGTGCCACATCCAAGAGCGGAAAGTGGATGATTTACACACAGTCTGCAACCAATACGCCAGATGTTGGTAAGGTTTTCCTGGTCAGTCCTTCTCAGCCTGATACCAGAACGGACCTCTCCATTGATCGCAGTGCGGGAAGCTTTATCTTCACGGAAGACGAGCGACAAGTGTATTTCCTGGCGCAGCGGAATGGCGGAGCAGTGCTGTACCGTTCAAACCTGAAAGGACAGCCCGAGGCACTGACCAGCGAGGATGAAGGCGTTACGAGCTTTGCAGTCGGCCCTAAAAAGGTCCTGTTTTCCCTGACTTCCCCTACCAACCCTTCCGAACTTTACGAAGCAACGCTTAATCTGAAAAATCGCGAGATCAAAAGCAGTTTAAACAGTCGCTGGCTGGCTAATAAGTCCATCAGTCTTCCTGAAAAACACCGCTTCACCAACGATCAGGGTATGGAAGTGGAATACTGGGTTATGAAGCCGAAGAATTTTCAAGCGCACCAAAAGTATCCCCTGCTACTCGAGATACACGGCGGACCTTCGGCTATGTGGGGGCCCGGCGAAGCGGGCATGTGGCATGAGTTTCAGTATTTCTGCTCGCAGGGCTACGGAGTGGTCTACAGCAATCCAAGGGGATCCGGAGGCTATGGAAACGACTTTTTAAGAGCTAATATAGGCGACTGGGGAGCTGGCCCGACTAAGGATGTCCTGACCGCCCTTGATAAAACCGTAGAAGAAGGCTGGGCGGACACCAGCCGGATGGTTGTCAGTGGTGGTTCCTACGCCGGTTATCTCGTGAACTGGATCGTTGGACATGACCAGCGCTTCAAAGCGGCCTGCAGTCAGCGGGGCGTATATGACCTGAACACCTTTTTTGGTGAAGGTAATGCCTGGCGACTAGTTCCGAATTATTTCGGTGGCTATCCCTGGGAGAAAGAAGTCAAGGCGCTGCTGGACAGCGAGTCGCCGCTCAGTTACGTAGAAAACATCCATACGCCTTACATTATATTCCATGGCGAGAATGATCTGCGTACAGGCGTCATCCAGAGTGAAATGCTATATAAAAGCCTGAAAGTTTTAGGACGGCCGGTGGAATACGTACGGCATCCGGGCGCGACACATGAAATTACCCGTAGCGGAGATAACCGTCAGCGGATTGATCAGATGTTGCGTACTTATGAGTTTTTTGAACGATACATCCGTTAGCCATGCAAGCTTAATAGCTCCGCTAAGTCAAGCTTTACACAAGACAAGACTTAACGGAGCTGTTTCTAACGCCTCCCCCGATAATTGTTATTGTTATTGTCACTCACTGCATCCGCGGCTATCCCCGCTCCAGCGATCGCAACAATCGCACCCGCAGTACCCCAACCTTTTCCTTTAACTTCGCGAAAAAAGAATACGTCTCCATCCTGATTCTGATAAGAGAGTAAATTTTTCGGGTTCGTACGCATTTTCATGACTTCGGAAACGTAGAAATCCTGCTCGAATATCATAGGCTGAGCGCGCTCGTTCTCTTGATTGATAGTATAAAGCGTTAAGTAACTTGTCATCGCCAGCGGAGAACTCTCCTCGCTAAACTTTCCCAGACGGACAGGAGCAGTATTGCCGTTCAACTGCGCTAATTGCAGGCGGCGGTAAACACTATCCGGGATATTCTGATAATAGACATGCTGCAACTCCAGATGCGTGCGCTCCACGCTGGAACGCGGAGGAATGAATGATGTGCTCTGAGGAAGCGCAGCCGTGGCATCCAGACTGGACCGGGAGCTGGTGTTCGTCCAGTCCCTTGTTATCCGGGAACTGGTGCCGCTGGTCGAGATCGAACCACTAATGTCCATGTGCTCCCCCATAAAGCTCGTTGCCTCGCTGTCAATGATCAAAGCCGAGCGCTGCCAGTCTATATACAGGGGTTGATTTAGTTTATTTAATATACGAATGCTGATCGGAGCATTTTCTCCGAAAAAGTTATACGTGATCTTGATGGAATCGTTTTCAAAAAAGTACTCCCCTTTCTGATCATCCCGGGCCAGATCAGGACTATTTAAAACGCTGACATAATAAGTAGAACAGGAAGTAAAAAGAAGGGCGGCAAAGATTAGCATCAAATACGGCATAGAATACGTTCTCATAAGTAGTAAGTTGGTTCATACCAAAGATACTCATTTGATTCACAGCGCCAAATCCTTAACTTCACGGCTTTAAAGTCAAACAGAATTTTTACATGCGCTATAGCCTTTTCCTCCTTTCGTTTTCCCTTGTCTCCTATCTTCTACCCATCGCTAATGCTCAGGATACTATACAAAGGCTTGCACCCGTAACGGTAAAAGCGCATCTGACCGAACAGGCGCCTCTTCGCGTAAGCACCTCCTTCGGGCAAATCGACAGCACCCTGCTCGGCAAACAACAGGGAAACACGCTGCTGCCTGCTGTCAATACCATTCCGGGAGTAAGAATGGAAGAGCGGTCTCCGGGATCCTACCGCCTTTCCCTGAGGGGGAGCTTATTGCGTTCCCCATTTGGCGTAAGGAACGTGAAAATATATTACGATGAATTGCCACTGACCGACGCAGGAGGAAACACTTACCTCAATCTACTAGATCCCGGGTCCATAGCCCGGATGAACATACTGAAAGGCCCGGACGGGAGCCTGTATGGCGCCAATTCAGGCGGTGTGGTATTGATCGATCCAGATGGATTTCAACGCAACACGCGGGATAGCCTTAACATCGGGCTGCAGGCCGGTTCCTTCGGACTTTTTCATCAACAGGCGGCTGCGCACTTCAATGCCTCACCAGCTTACAGTCTCCACTTGAACCAATCTTACCAGCGATCTGACGGATTTCGTCAGCAAACGGCTAGGCAGCGCTTCACGCTGCAAACGGCTCAGCGTTTTCAATACAGCCCGAATAAGCAATTGCGATTGCTGGCGCTGTATTCAGACCTGGATTACCGCACACCCGGCGGACTCACACCTGCTCAGTTTGCTGAAGATCCCTTGCAGGCCAGACCGGGAACCGCAACAATACCCGGAGCAGTAGAACAACAGGCCGCAATATACAACCGTACACTGTTCGGCGGCCTGATACATGACGTACAAATCAGTAACAGACTTCGCCATGTGGCTGCGCTTTTCGGTTCTTATACCGATTTCCGAAATCCCTTCATCACCAATTACGAAAAACGTTTTGAAGACAATTGGGGCTTCCGCACCTATTTCGATTACGTGGACGACCGTAATGAGCTTAACGTATGGCGGATCAACCTCGGAGCAGAATGGCAGGATGGGCGGGCAAGCATTTTGAATTACGATAATAACGGCGGACAGCAGGGTGCAGAACAGGCAGGCGACCGTTTATCCAACCTTCAATATTTCTATTTTCTAAGGGGAAGCATCGATCTCGGCAGACGATTACTGCTTGAATCATCCATCAGCCTGAACTATAATCGATACGGCTATCGCGGCCTGTTTCCTGTAAAAGAAACGGCGCAGGAATTCATTCGGATTGACCCGGCATGGATGCCGCGCTTTGCCCTTTCCTACCTGCTTACGCCCACGCTCAGCGCAAGGGCGTCTCTCGCAAAAGGATTTTCTCCTCCGACCACCGCAGAAGTCCGCTCTTCAGACAACATCATCAACACGGCGCTGATGCCTGAAAGCGGATGGAACCGCGAACTGGGCTTCCGTTACCAGCATGTCAGTGGACGCCTGACGGGTGATGTTACTTATTTTAATTACCGCATGCAGGAGGCTATCGTGCGCCAATTGAGAGAAAACGGTGCGGAATTCTTCAGCAATGCCGGAGGCGTACACCAGCAGGGAATAGAGACTTCGTTCAACGCGTGGATTCTGGATCCGGGAAACAAAGGCTTCATCAGGGGTTTACGTCTCGGAACGAATCTGACCTTCAACCACTTTCGCTTTTCAGACTACAGCGACGCCGATGCCGATTACAGCGGGAATAAGCTGACTGGTGTCCCCTCGGAAACCATCGTCAGCAACCTCTACCTGTTGCTGCCGGCCAGGCTGGACGTTTACCTGCAACATAACTACACCTCAACCATTCCCCTGAACGACGAGAATGAGGTTTTCGCCCCTGCCTACCACCTGGTGCAGGCGAAAGTATCCTGGACCGCGAAGCTAAAAAGCCAGCAATTAACTCTTAGCGCAGGAGTGGATAATGTCCTAGATCAATTGTATAGCTTAGGAAACGACATCAATGCGTTTGGAAACCGCTTTTTCAACGCTTCCCTTCCCCGGAATTATTTTATTGGCCTCAGGGTAGGGATTTAGATCCAGTGCTAGCTAGTCCTCAGCGCAGAAAAAATCAGGCCTGCAACCCGGTGCGAAGCGCCCGGCTCACCCATAATCACCGATAACTTTGCGTATTGTTCCAGCATGTTGGAACGGTAAGCTTTGTCGTTCAACAGCAGATCAAGCTCTTCAGAAATATCATCCGAAGTTGCCTGTTTTTGAATCAGTTCCTTAACGACCTCCTCGTTCATGATCAGGTTAACCAACGAAATGTAATCCACCTGAATGAGGTTCTTTGCGATCAGAATGGTTACAGGATTGGCTTTATACACAACAACTTGTGGTATGTTTAGCAGCGCTGTTTCAAGCGTGGCCGTTCCGCTGGTGACCACTGCAGCCTCGCAATTACGCAGCAAATCATAAGTTTGGTTGAAAACCACCGGAACCGTCCAGCTACCCATGAAACGCTGATAAAAACTTAAATCGAAATTAGGAGCCCCGGCGACAACGAACTGATGACCGGGAAAAAGGCCGACAAGCTTCATCATCTCCGGCATCAGGCGGGAGATTTCCATTTTCCGGCTACCCGGTAATAGCGCAATAATCGGCTTATCAACCAATTCATGCTTCTCGCGGAATTGCTCATCAAATGAATAGGCATCGATCGCATCCAGCAAAGGGTTTCCCACATAATCCACCTTCATGCCCCAATGCTTGTAAAAATCGACCTCAAAAGGCAGGATGCAAAACAAATGATCCACCTGCTTTTTGATCTTTTCAACCCGCTTTTGGTTCCAGGCCCAGACCTTAGGGGAGATATAGTAGAAATTTTTTATCCCGTTTTTTTTGGCGAAAGCAGCCAGCTTCATATTGAAGCCCGGAAAATCGATCAGGATCAGGGCATCCGGACGGTATTGCAAAATATCCGCCTTTACCGCTTTCAGGTTCCTGAGAATTGCTCCTGCATTCGCCACAACCTCCACAAAACCCATAAAACCCATTTCCGAACTGTGCAAAAAAGGCGTTTGTTCTGCAACGGCAGCCATACGGTCGCCGCCTACCACGCGGAACTCCGCCTGCGCATCCTGAAGGTGCAGTTCGCGGATCAGATTGGCGCCATGTAGATCGCCCGATGCCTCGCCGGCTACGATATAGTATTTCATAGTAAATTAATGAGGTACAGGTTTTAATATAAATACTATCAGGGCTAAAAAGAACGTGATGAACACCAACCCTCTTCCGCTCCGTTCTTTCTCCTGACGAAACAATACCCGCAGGATCAATAAGTTAATGCCCACAGCAATCAGATACAGCATCAGCGGTTTCGCATTTAAGCGCCCGGATAGCGAGCTATATTCGGAAAAAAGAAAAGCCAGCATCGGAGCAACCGTACCGATCAGCACGCCCAGAAAAAAATGATCTTTATTCTGCGGTATCTTCATACTTGGTTCCGGGGACAATTACACATCAAAAGACCAGTTGTTGAGAATGGGAATCGCGTGGTGTGCCGTCATATCGAATTGAACCGGTACAATGGAAACAAAACCATTCTTTAAAGCCCATACGTCGGTGTCCTCTCCGCGATCGTTCAACACAAATTTCCCGGTCATCCAGTAGTAAGGTCTCTGGTACGGGTCCACCCGCTCGTCAAACTCTTCCGCCCATTTGGCATCTGCCTGCCTGCACACCTTAACGCCGTTAATGCGCTCACGCGGAAAATTCACATTCAGTAAACTTCCAATCGGAAGGCCATGTTCCAATACTTGTCTGGCGATCTCGCGGATATAAGGACGACAAGCTTCGAAATCCGCATCATAACTGAAATCGTCATACGAAAAACCGATGGATGGAATGCTTTCTATAGCACCCTCCACCGCGGCCGACATGGTCCCACTATACAAAACATTAATGGAATTGTTCAGGCCATGATTAACACCTGAGACACAGAGATCCGGCTTTCTTCCCTTGAAAATCTTGTTGACCGCCAGTTTGACGCAGTCTACGGGTGTTCCGGAACATCGGTACATCGTTACGCCGGGATAGAGATGTTCCTCGTCGATGCGTAAAGGCTTGCCGATAGTAATGGCGTGCCCCATGCCCGACTGCGGACTGTCGGGGGCGACAACCGTCACGTCGCCAAGGGGTTGCATTTCCTCCAGCAGCACCTTGATTCCAGGCGCCGTTATGCCGTCGTCATTCACCACCAGAATCGTGGGCTTCTTTTTTGTCATGTTACGAAGTTAACAAATAAAGAAAAGAAGCCCACGGAATACCAATAAATCAGCTATTTTTTCAATTTAGCCAGCAATTCATCCAGTTGCTGCAATCCGGTGGTAAATCCCTCCTTAAAGCCCATCTCCAGGATTTTCTCCAGGGTCTCCAGCGAATCGATCGAAATCTTTATGTTTACTTCTGTCCGGTTGCCGGCTTCCGTAAAAACATTTTCCCAGTGCATCCTGGAAAAATCCTTATTGATGGTTCCCGCCTCATCACAAAAGGCATCCAGTCCCGTAAAGCGCTTTTGGGAATCTATGTGCTCGTAATCAAAGCGCGCCCAATGTTTTTCCTGTTTGGGTCCCACCATCGCATACAACCAGCTTCCCCCTTCCCGAAAGTCCATAGATTTTGTTTCGGCATGATACGGTTCGGGCCCCCACCATTGGTCAAGTAACTCGGCCGTAGTCCAGGACTTCCAGACTAAAGCCAGGTCCGCATCAAAGTCCCGTCTGACGTGAATGCTGTTGTTTTCCTTGTTGATTGAGAAATCAAATACGCGTGTGTTGTTCATTATTTCTGATTTTTAAGGGTTAGTAAAAGATTATCCAGTTGCCCGAATCGGGTCTCCCATAGTTTTCGGAATTGCTCCAGCCACCGGTCTACCTCCTTCATTTTGCCGGCCTCAATAGAGTAATAAATTTCCCGCCCCTGCTGCTCCTGCTTCACCACCTCACACTCGCTGAGGATACGGAGGTGCTTCGAAATCGCCTGCCGGCTGCTATCGAATTGCTCGGCGATAGCGTTGGGCGTCATGGCTTCTACCGTTAGCAATACCAGGATTGCCCGCCGCGTCGGATCCGCTATTGCCTGAAAAATATCTCTGCGCATACGTTAACAAAAAACGAAACCATTCGGTTTCAAATATAATGCAACCATTTGGTTTCTCAAAAAATAAACAAAAAAAAACGACGAATCGAAATCCGTCGCTTTTCATCAAGACTATTGTCTGCGAAAAGGCTAAGCCTTTTGCTGAAGTTAGCTCAGAACTATAAACTGTTCAACCAGTCTACTACCTCATCGCGAGTCTTACCTGTCTTCTTTTGCAGGCGACCGACCAATTCGTCTTCTTTTCCTTCCTCGTATAACAAATCATCGTCTGTCAGGTCGGCATATGCTTTCTTAGCTTTACCTTTCACTTCATTCCAGACGCCTTTTAACTGTAAATTGCTCATGAATTAATCTCCTTTTCAATTGTTATAAGATAACAATAGCATCCTCAAAAAAGTTTTTCTGGCGATTATGACTTTGTCAGGTCTGCTGCTCCCTGTTTGATTTCATCGATCACTTCCGGATCTGTCAATGTACTTGTGTCGCCCAGGTTATCCAGGTCTCCCTCTGCGATCTTTCGGAGAATCCGGCGCATGATCTTACCCGACCTTGTCTTGGGCAGGCCACTGACAAACTGAATTTTATCCGGTTTAGCAATAGCACCGATGATACGCGAAACCGTCTTATTGATATCTCCACGCATTAGCTCCGGGTCGTCTTTATGCCGCTGGTTTCCCACCACGAAAGCATAAATCCCCTGTCCTTTGACCGAATGCGGATAACCGACAACCGCAGACTCCACCACATCACTGTGTTTATTAATCGCATCTTCAACTTCCGCTGTACCGATCCGGTGACCCGAAACGTTCAGTACATCGTCCACCCGACCGGTAATCTTGTAGTAACCTTCCTCATCTCTCGAACAA
>JBMDWN010000385.1:0-4358 GCA_048595275.1 Olivibacter sp.
GGATCTGTCCCCGTCACCGATGTATGGAACACCAATGGAGGCTTCGAGTGGGAGGGAAAAGACCCTGATCTGGCAACCGATTTCCCCATAAATTCCATATCCCCTGAATTTGGTGAGACCACGCAATGGAACTTAAAAGCAGGGAGGGATTTTTCGAGGGATAGGGCTGCCGACTCAGCGGCTTTCATCATCAATGAATCGGCCGCCAGATTTATGGGTTTGGAGGATCCGGTTGGAAAAACTATCCGGCGCGCGGGTGATCCCTATACCATTATCGGAGTGGTGGGCGACATACTACAGGAATCTCCTTTTTTCCCGGTACGACCAACTTTTTATAAACTCGATTCCTACGATGCCATGGTGGACATTGTTTTCAGGTTAAACCCTCATAAAAACGCTGCCCAATGCATTGCAATAATCGAGCGTGTCTGGAAGAACTATGTGGACGAGGTACCCTTTGATTATGCTTTTGTTGATGAAGCGTTCGGAGATAAGTTTAAAACGGAGGAGCGGGTAGGTAAACTGTCGTCCTACTTTGCCGTACTGGCTATACTCATTTCCTGCCTGGGACTTTTCGGAATGGCCAGTTTTATCGCGGAACAACGAACGAAAGAAATTGGCATTCGGAAGGTTCTTGGCGCCGGTGTGGCCAATCTGCTGCTGTTGCTGACTAAAGAGTTTGTCTTCCTGGTTATGGCGTCTTGCCTTATTGCGACACCCATTGCCGGATACGCGCTTGGGCAGTGGCTTAGCCATTATGACTACAGAATTGAGATCAGCTGGATTGTTTTCGTCGTAGCTGCGGCACTAGCACTAATCATAACCTTTTTTACGGTTGGTTTCCAGGCGACAAAAGCGGCAACGGCTAATCCGGTGGATAGTTTGAGAGATGAATGAGCCTTAACCGTTCTTCATGAAATCGAAGGCTCCTTTCCGTAATGGAACGCCGTATTCCAGGTAGGCTTTCATACAGTCGAGAAAATTAGCCCATCCGGAGGTGTTGTCGGTCAGCCACTTCAAATTGGCTTCACTCAATTCTTTCTCGCCTTCCGTGACCCTAACAACTGTGCTGTTATCGGGCATTTCTTCGAGAGCAATGTTTACTACGGTGGCTTCATCCCATACGAAACGGATGAATTGATCAGGTTGTGCTTCAAGGACCTGGACCGGGAACTCGCCCGGGAAATCTCCGAACTCCCAGGTAACCTGCTTGCCGCTTTCCATTCGGCCGGAGCTTTTCGAAATGAAGTATTTCGAGATTTTATCCGGGTCGGCTATGGCCTCGAATACCTCGTGTATGGGTTTCTGAATTTGCAGACTTGCTTTTGCAGTGAGTTTCATAGTCAGTTTATTTTTGTTTGTTTTCTTGTACCCTGAACTTGACCATTCGCTCAATCAGATCATAAGGCATGGGTTCATCGAAAGGGAACTGTACGGATCCTTTTCCTTGCTTGTACCTGGAGAGTTCTTTGGCAAATTCCGAATGACCGGATGGCGTGGCGTAGAATCCGATGTGCTTCTGAAAGCCACCGAAATAAACCAGCGGCTTCTTATTTAATTTATAGCCTGGCATTCCGTAAGCCATTCCTTCTTCTGCTTCGGGAGCAGCGTTCCTGATCACTTTACGGACACGGGTTAAAAGCGCCTGCATCTCTGTG
Organism: Olivibacter sp.; assembly: GCA_048595275.1. Lineage (GTDB taxonomy): Bacteria > Bacteroidota > Bacteroidia > Sphingobacteriales > Sphingobacteriaceae > Olivibacter. Next base: position 1,659 of record JBMDWN010000385.1, read on the forward strand.
GGGAAAGAGCTGATGTACGCGTCGACCGATTCGAATGCTGATTTCATATAGAAACAAATCTAATGATTCAATAGCCCGCGACACTTGTCTTAAGACAAGAAAAGCAATGAGGAGGATTGATCAGTTTTCCGACAAGTATGTTTTTCTGAACGCGCTGGGTGAGAGCCCAACCCGGTCTTTAGAAAGCCTGGAGAAATGTTGCGGATAGCGAAAACCCAGGTCGTAGGCGATTTCACTCACATTTTGCTTTCCGGACAGAATAAGATCTTTTGCCAGCACGATCAGTTTCATCTGGATGTGTTCCTGAGCGGACTTTCCGCTTTGCTTTTTAACAAGGTCTCCGAAATAATTCGAAGAAAAATTCATTTGATCAGCGAAATAGGCGACAGATGGCAACCCTTTTTCCAGCGCCTGCTTCGACGCAAAATACTCCGAAAGTAAACGGTCAAACTGAATCATGATGCCCTGCGTAACCTTATCACTGGCATGGTGCCACTTCATCGGAGCCCTTCATCCCAGTTTCGATCACCGGGAGAGAAAGAGGTGAAACGATTTGACTTGAACCGGTTAGTGAAGCGGAATACCTCAAGTGAACAATATCCATCTAATTCGTTTTGAAAGCAACGAAAGACGCAAAACATAAGTTTTTATGCAATACGTCGATATTTTTAAAACCGACTTTATGGAGTAAGTTTAACTGGTAGATCAAGCTTCGGGGAGAATCCTCTCTGTCTATATAGGTGAAAACATGATCGCGGTAGTCTTCGTCTTTAAGAGCAGACAAATAAGTACCGTAAAGGTCTTTGTAGATAAGGTTTTGCAAAGCTGGATCACTCTGATGCACTAAATCAAATATCCACAGGCTGCCGCCATCCTCCAGTAGTTCAAACAATTTTCCGAAGCTTGATTCCCAATCGCTATCGTCACGCAGATGATGTAAAACAGCAGTAGCCATAATTACGTCGAACTTTTTGGTTCCAAAATCAACCGTCCGAAAGTCACCTTTTTTTACGGCGACTTCCCCTTTAGTCGTTGCGCTCACTCTTTCAACAGCCTTATCTAACATTGGCTGGCTTAAATCTACCAGGGTGATGTCTGGATCCGAAAGCTTTTGCGCCAATTTAACCGCATAGTTACCGGCTCCACAACCGACGTCCAGGACCGATATACGACCGGAATACCGACGCGCGATTGATTCCGTTATCAACTCCATATTGAAGGCTGCATCCAGGGTCGTCTGCTGCCCTTTTTCCAGATCTGAGAACCGTTCCACATCACGGTCGAATCGTTCTTCTATTTCAAGGAGAGAGGACTTCGTCTTGGTGTTCATAAAGCAAATTTAAAATTCTCTGATGTCGTATTGAAATGAAAACTGTCCGTAAGGGTACAATACTCTGTACGGAAACGGACACTAGACTGAATAGATATTTTTTAATTATTTGTTTTTCAGATATTTGTGTTTTTGGTTTCTTTCTTGGATAGCAATATGCAGATTAAAGGCTAATCAGTATGATAAACGAATATATAAAGATCGCTGTCAGAACGATCTGGAAAAACAGGTTCTACAGCTTGATCAATATTGCAGGTCTATCGCTGGGACTCGCCGGCATCCTGTCCCTTGCAGTCCTCATTAATCAATACATTACCCGGGATGAATTTCATGAGCAGAAAGAACAGCTTTATTATCTGAAGACCTTATCGCCGGATGGCTCTGGTAATCAAAGCACAACCTTTCCTTTATTATATGAGATAAAGGCCAATTGTCCGGAAGTAGCGGGTATCACTCACTGGCAAAGTTGGGATAACCCCTGGCTTTCTTATGCCGGGAATGAATGGCAGGAGAATACGGCCTATGTCGATCCTGACTTCCTGAAAATGTTTTCGTTTAACTTACTGGAGGGGGACAAGGCGGCTCTTGAAAAACCGCAATCACTCGTGATCTCGGAAAAGGTAAGGAAACAGTTATTCGGAACGGAGACGGCCCTGGGGAAAACCGTCTTGCTGGCCGACAGTGTACCGCGTACGGTAACCGGAGTGGTAGACGTTCCGGTGAACTCTTCCTTGCGGGCAGAAGTTTTTTTACCGGTGCAGTTCCTTCGGGATTATGTTGAGGGTTTCGACGATGTAGCCAATTGGTATAACGTTTTTGCGCAGGGTTACCTGCTGCTGCACGATGGGGCTGATCCTGGGCTGTTGAATAAGAAAATAGCCAAGATTGTACATCAAAACTATGCGTCCGAAAATAAGGCCAGCGTAGTCGAGGCGGTTCCATTCCCCCAATTAAAAAAGGAAATGGGGCAAACAATTCGGAAAATTATCGGCGGAGCCGGAGCTGCGGCTGTCTTTATTCTATTGATTGTAGCCTTCAACCTGATCAATCTCAATATGGCAACCGGTATGACACGCATTCGGGAGGTCGCGGTACGGCGGACGATTGGCTCTTCGAAGAGAATGATATTTACGCAATTCTTTGTGGAGAACGGAATCGTGATGTTACTTTCACTGGTAGTGGGCTTCTTTCTTTTCCGGCTGATCCTGGTTACACTAGTGGATGAGATTATCGGCGATCAGCTGGGCAGGTTGAACGTGCAGCACATTTACGGCGTCCTGGCGCTGGTTATTGCCGTAGCCGTACTCGTTGTATTGCTCGCTTCAGGAATCCCGGCGGCGCGGCTCAACAGCCTGAAATTAAATGAGGCC
>JBMDWN010000386.1:0-12327 GCA_048595275.1 Olivibacter sp.
CATAGAAGGAACCAAAAGGTAAACCCGGGGCGAGAATTGTCGTCTGCAGGCTTCGGAAATTACCGTACAATTGCTGCGATACAGATGGAGCAAGCGTTAGAACTTCATTCACGTTACGAGATACGTTCAATGTTGCGTCCAGCTTGAAGGGATTGTCATTGTTTCTGCCGTAGTGATAGACGAGTGCTGCCTCCATACCGCGGTTTCTCATCGTTCCCACGTTTACAAACGGAGAAGTTCCTGAGCCCACTGCTATAGCCGGTAAAGGAACCGGATACAACATATTTTTGGTGTCTCGATTGTACCAGTCCAAGCTCGCGTCAAACATTCCCTTTGCTACGGTGAAATCGGCTCCTACGTTGAAGGATTGTACTTCTTCCCAACGGATATCTTCGTTACTGTAGGCATTCTGCCAGACACCGGTCTGTACACCGCCAGATATAGGATAAGAAGAGGATCCAAGGCTTGCTTGGTAGCGATTTAGGTAATTAAAAGCAGGTATGCGCTGATTCCCAGTTGCTCCATAAGAAGCGCGTAATTTCAGGTCGTCAAGCCATTCTGAATCCTTGAGAAAAGCTTCTTCAGATAGGCGCCACCCAATACTCCCGCCTGGAAAAATGCCATATTGATAAGACGGACCGAAGTTAGAAGATCCGTCCCGCCGCAGTGTTAAACTCAACAGGTAGCGGTTTAGATACGAATAGTTGGCCTGACCGAAAATCGAGAACAAGGATCTCACCTGACCGTTGCTGTTGTTAACAATATTTGAAGTTCCACGATCGAGATAGTAATAATCCAGACTGCCGAGTACGAAATAATTATTGCGTCCGGCCCCCTGATTACGTGCTTCGAAATTGATGGCTTCGACTCCACCCAATACGTTCAGTGTATGTTTGTCTTGTATGGTCAGATTGTAGTTCAACGTATTCGTCCACGTCCACTCAACATTGTATCCATAGCTCTCCGACATGCCATTGTTATTAGACCCTTCTGAAAATTCCAGGTTTGGATAGAAGATGTTAATACCAGCCCAGTTTTCGTAATTCACACCGAAGCTGGTTTTAGCCGTTAAACCGGGAATCAGATCAACCTCACCGTATACATTACCCAGAAAGCGGTTACTGCGGCTGCGGTTGTCTTTGGCTCTGAAGGCCAGCGCAACAGGATTTTGGGCGTTGCCCAACTGACCACCCCGGGTACCGGCAAAATTTCCCATGATGTCGTATACAGGGACAATCGTGGGTGCCCTGAACGCAAAGCCGAGGATACTACCTTCGCCCTGATAATCGCCGGGGGTATTTGGATTTACGCCGAACCCAAAATTGTTGATATAGGCATAGGTAGCGTTTTCGCCAATACGGACCTTGCCGTCAAACGCTTTTAGTTCTGTATTTACCCGAATGTTAAAACGGTCGAATCCCGTATGAATGATGGTTCCTTTCTGTCCGAAGTACCCGCCGGACATAGCGTAGCGGGCAATGTCCGACCCACCGTTAGCACTAAGCTGATAGCTTTGCATTGGGGCATTTTGCGTCACCTCATCCAGCCAGTTAGTTCCTTGCTGATTAGCTCTGGTAATCTGGTAAAAGCTACTGTTATCGCGGGAGTAATTATAGCGGGAAGGATCTGCATCGGCAGCCGTAATCAGGTGACCTAATGCGGAACCCGCGAGCAGATATTCCGGCAATCTCGGATTGTCCCCGCCACCATACATCGTTGCCGTTGCGACCGCTGGATCCAGGCCGGCATTCCGGTAAGATGCATATAAGTTCTCAGCCCACTGCAAAGGAGTCATCATGGTAGGAAAGGAACTCAGCCTCGGATTCTGAGTTCCGTAATAAGCGTCAAGCGTAATCCGGTTAGGACCGCTGACACCTTTTCTGGTGGTGATAATCACGACACCATTATTTGCCCGTGAACCATAAATAGAGGCTGACGCTGCGTCTTTCAGGACTTGCATAGATTCAATGTCGTTCTGATTTAACCAGCTCAGCTTTCCTTCAAAAGGAACTCCGTCTACTACATAGAGCGGGTCATTGTTATTTATCGTACTAAAACCCCTGATCCGTATCATTGGTGTAGAACCCGGTGCCCCGTCAGCCACAACCTGAACCCCCGTTGCGAGACCCTGTAGAGATTCCACCGGACTAGCGACCGGCTGGTTCTTCATCTGTTTGACATCGACAACCGCAACAGCGCCCGTAATGTCTTTTCGCCGCTGGGAAGAATAACCCGTTACGACAACTTCCTCCAGGTTACCTGTTTCTACAGACAGCGCTATATTATAAGTAGTTTGTGAGGAATTAATGATTACTTCCCTGGTTGTATAACCGATGTAACTGACCTGCAGTACGTCATTGGTCTGCACCAGAATGGAGAACTGACCCTGTCCATCCGTAAGCACACCGTTTTTGGAACCTTTAACAAGTATGCTCGCTCCGGCTATAGGTGTGCCGTCATTAGCGTCGCTCACCACCCCATTGATTCTTTGCTCCTGCGCGTGAAATGTGTTCAGCAGTGAATTGAACTCCGGAATGGGTACCCCTGACAAGACGACATCAGTTGCCGCACTAGCTACGGATGTGGTCATAATTGCCGCCTGAAGTAGGTAAACACTTGCAGATAATCCGGCACTGGCAATTAATTTGTGTTTTTTCATAATTAATTAGTGAGTTTGGTTTTAAATCATGTGTTTCTGATACAAAGCAACCCCAGGCTGCTTAAAATCCATGTTCTGCAGGTTAAATCATTATATTAAGTCATTGAAAGGCAAGCAAAACAGAGCCCGGTTTAAACTAAATCCTCTGACATAAGGTTCAGCAAAAACACTTCAGACCAGATTAGTCGCCTAACGAAAAAATTAATAAATAGACAAGAAAAAGGTTGTAATACAAATGAGCAGACTCCAAGTCCCGCTCATCTTAAAAAGGTCGTTATGCTATCATAATTGTGCGTTTAACTAAAACAAACGTAACAAGTATTTTACACATTTACAAGAAGAAAAGCGTTATCACCAAAATTTATTTATGACAAATAATAGTGTATTCCATCTGCCTGAATTTTACCGCTATCCATCAGCAGACGGAGCACTTCGATTCGTTGATGGTTTTCCCCTTCGGCAATACCTTCGATGAGCTGATCCAGTTCTTTCGGTCCCTCGCTCAAAATCGAAAGCAACGCAGATTCGATCAGGTATTCAATTTCTCCGGCTTTGCTGAGCGCTTTTTTCCGGATGCATACATCGCAAATTCCGCATGCCTCGCTATCCAGCTCGTCGAAATAGCTCAGGAGCTGTTGGGAGCGGCAATGATCTTTTGAGACATAATCGAGTACGGAATTCAACTGCTCTTCTGCTACTTCCTTTCTTTCCTCCATATACGCTCGATCCAGCGTAAGGTGATCTGTATCTACTCTGGGTGTTAAAAACTGGACCTGAGGCTGATCCGTGCGGGGATAAAAGGAAATGACCCCATATTTTTCCAGCTGAAGTAACGATTTGCTTACCTCGGAAACTGACGTCCCCGACTTACGTGCCAGCTCTTCCTCTCGTATGCCTACGTAATAATCAAACGCACCGCCGTATGCTCTCAAAATGGTCTTGATCAGGTGATCGAGCGCTGCGTGTGCCACCTGGAAACGATAGAGTTCTTGTGCATCAATTTCAAAGCGGAGCCTGGAAGGCAGGTACACATTTTCAGTGACAACCAGGTACTCATTTCGTTCTAAAATTTTCAGAGCGCTTATCGCCTTGGTTACGTTCAACTTATAGCGACTGCAGAATGCGCCCAGATCAAACGAAAAATACAATCCTGAACCAGCTCCATAGGCCAGTTGAAAAAAATTTCCCAGGCAGTAGTACAGATGAGCCACCTCTTTGACCGAGGGAAAGCTCTGGTTCCACGTCTCCTTCAGGTTACGGCGATCCGATTCCTGGTAGAGCATGACCGCGTAGGAAGTCTCTCCATCCCGTCCTGCCCGACCCGCCTCCTGGTAGTAAGCTTCCAGGTTCTCGGGTATATCCAGGTGGACCACAAAACGCACATCGGCTTTGTCAATCCCCATCCCGAAAGCATTGGTAGCAACCATTACCTGCGTTTTTCCCTTCATCCAGGCGTCCTGCCTAGATGAACGATCCGGCGTGCTCAGACCGGCGTGGTAATAATCAGCTTTTATCTGCTGCATGATCAGGTATCGGGTTATCTCCTGCGTTTCTCTTCGATTCCGTACATAAATAATTCCGGACCCTCGTTTTGCGTGCTGTATAATCTTCAGGAGCCGACCCAACTTATTCTCCTCATATAATGCCATGTAAGCGAGGTTTTTCCGGAAGAAACTTTTACGGAACAGATGACTCCTGTCAGTCAAATCCCTAAACGCCAATCGTTCCTGAATATCGATTACGACGCGTTCCGTTGCTGTAGCTGTGAGGGCCAGCACCGGCACTTCCGGATGTATTACTCTTATCTCAGCGATATGCCTGTAAGGCGGGCGGAAATCGTGACCCCATTGCGAAATACAATGTGCTTCATCTACGGTGATCAGGTTTACCTTCATATACTTGAGGCGTTCTCTTACCAGGTCGCCCATTAACCGTTCAGGGGAAAGGTACAGGAATTTAACTTTTCCGTAAATGCAGTTATCCAGCGAAATGTCAATTTCTCTCTTTTGCATACCCGAGAAAATAGCCACTGCCTCAATTCCGCGTTTACGCAGATTCTCCACCTGATCTCTCATAAGCGCAATCAACGGTGTTACAACGATGCATATGCCCTCTGAAGCCATCGCCGGTACCTGAAAACACAGTGACTTACCGCCTCCGGTAGGCATCAAGCCAAGCGTATCGTTCCCGCTCAGAACAGACTGAATAATATCCTCCTGAAGCGGGCGGAAAGTATTGAAGCCCCAGTACTTTGTCAGAATGGAAAAAATTGAAGAATCCATAAATTTTAACCCTCCCAAACATAAGCAAAATTCTCCTTGAGCACATGCACCGGAATGCCTAAACGGGTACCGCATTCCTTATATTGGATGATCATTTCGGTTGAATTAGAAGTGTCCAGAATGATCTGGCCGATTTCGGTATTCTCAGCCAGGCTCTCCAAAAATTCAATACCGTTATTGCGAATGACAAGCCAATCCAGCTTACCCGGCTCGATAGCTGCCCTTCTGTCCGAGCACACGGCAATGCGCTTATCCTTAAAACGTATCGTTAAATTGGTATGATCGAATATTTCTGTCCACGGAACATCCGCCGTGGCGTGCCACAAATTTAAAGCTGATCGAATCCTGGCAGATGCTTCTTCCCCGCCGGTGGTGAACACCTGCCCTTTACCGTATTGATAAAAAGTCAGTGCAAATCCGTCCCGTAAATAAAATATGGCTAAACGATCTTTATACCCTGTAACCAGGTTCATGTAATTCGAGGCAAAAACCAACAGCATTACCAAACAGATGGCACCTTTTAAAAGACCTGCGTGACGAAAAAGCCAGGCACAGGAAAACAAAATTATACAGATGTAAACGGCTATGCAGTGCGATACACTCATGTGAGGGATTGGAATATCGGGATAAGGGAGCCCGCTGATCCATTGCAGCAGCCACGACATCCGCAAGATCAATTCTTCCAGCAGACTTCCGAATAACAGTGCCGCCGGACCCTCCGGAATAAACAAAGCCAGTATTAAGGTACCGTTAATAATGAGCGAAACCGGCACGGCGATAAGCAGGTTAGCCGGCAAAAAATAGCTCGGAAAAAAACCAAAATAGAAGGCAACTAACGGTGCGGTAATCATTTGCGCAACGATGGATAAACCAATATAGTTATATATCGATTTTATCAGGAATGGCCGGAAGCGGTTAAATCGCTGTATGGACGGCATGAAAACAACAATACCTAAAACCGCCAGGTAAGATAACTGAAACCCGATCTCAAAAAGATACGCGGGTTTCATAATCAGCAAAAAGAATGCGGAAGCGGCCATGCTGTTGAATATATTCCGTTGATATCGGAACGTTGTGGCAATAATGAAAAAAGAAAGCATAAAGGCCGCTCTCAGTACCGCCGCTCCCAAGCCGGTTACTAAGGCATAGAGCCAGATTCCCAGCAGTAACAGCAGGCATTTGAACCCCTTAAGTGCTTGAAAGCGCCCCAACCAATTAAGGGAGAACAGGAGGAAAGCATATACTATGCCTACGTGCATGCCGTTGACCGCGAGTACATGCACTGTGCCGGTGAGTGAGAAATGATTTATGGTCTCCTGATCAATTTGGCTCCGATCCCCTAAAACAAGCGACCCCGCAAGATACGCCGCCCGCTCTTCCCGCATACAGCGGAGTAATTTAGCGAGCAGTTTTTTTCGATATTCAATAGCCCAGCGTTTGACTAAAAAACCGCCTGATTCCAATATCTGAACGGAGTCCTTTTTCCTCAGCCATTGCTGATGCCAGGCCGACCGGGTATTCAGGTAGCGGCGATAATCAAATTCTCCCGGATTTCTGGGTGGAGAAACAGCGGCGTAGCTTGAAGGAATGATTAGACGACTACCGTATTCAAGCTTCCATTCCGCTGGAAAATTGAGCATCAGTCTCCCCGTTACCGGTTTTAATTGTCGGCTTGAATCAGGTCCGTCACCAAAATCCACACGATACAGTACTTCCACCAGCACGCTTTTGTGCGTTTCCCTTTCCCGTGGGGCTTCCAGGATTTCAACCAATAAATGAGCGGAGGCGGATCGACTGAAGTGCTGATCGTTCAATGCGGGGTTTCTGCGCCAATTTAGCTGCGCTCCCGATATTAAAAGTAACGTCAGCGCTGAAACGCCGAGCAGGCCGCGATAGATGTAAGTCCGGGACAGCATAAAAACCGACAAAATCCAAAGGAAGACCAGAAACGGAATTGCCCGGCTTAGCGCAATAAAAAACCGCTCGGATGGAATGATCATTTCTGATAAGACTATCCCGGCCATCAATACAGACAGGAAAAGAACGAAGGGAATTCTTCCCCGGTCGAAATGCCTTTCCATTAGAATCTATATCTTACCTGGGTTAACAACTCTGTTCTTATGGGACCGGGACTTTCGTCTAGTCCGGATCCAACGGTCTTCTGATCTTTGTAAACAAAAGATGCATAACGCAGCCATAAATCCATGTTTTTCAATAACCTCAGGCGGGTATTCAAGTAGGCTCTCCAACCCTGCCCGTGGTAAAACGGAAAGGAGTAAGCATATAAAACATTGCTTTCGTAAGCATAAATGCGACTGTTAAAACCTCCTGTTTGAAACCAGGCCAATCGGGCATTCCAGTTTAATCTTCCTTTAAAAACGTTTCCGAAGACGTCCTGATAAAGAAGAATTCCGCGCTCCTGCGTTAATTTTGAATACGCTGTCCCCTCTACCCGACTGCGAAGGGAAAACATGCCGAGCTGGTAATGGGCCTCCATTCGCAGTTGCGATCTGCTAACCGCTTCAACCGTCGCAAAAACGTCTGTTGAACTCAGGTTTTCTCCGCGGATCCTATGCCGGTAACGTATCCGGAACAACCGCTGTCTGTCCGGACGAAAACTAAGCTGGCTGAACAAGTCCTGACCCGAAGAAGGTGCATCAGTCCGGTAGCGCAACCAAGGGAACCTGAATTGATCCGAATAGGCTGTCCATTCCCACTTTTTGTTTGGTTTGAACAGAATTCCGGCATACAAGCCCCTCTCATTTCTGGCATCCCGGATTTCTGCCACCGCCTGGCTAAAGTAAGAATGGTAATCCGGCTCAAAATGGCGATAATGAGCGATGAAAGACCACTGTCTGGAAAGCGCAGCAATCACCCCGTTGGTCGTGGCCAAACCACCGGCAGAACTTATAGCCTGTTCGCCAAAGAAATAGAACTGCCTGAAATTCCAGCTGTAAGAAACACCGCCATTTGCAAGCGATCTTCCCCGAAAATCGTACATTCTGTATAGATTTGGCTGAGGGCTTGCCAGCTGGTCAAACTGTAGCAGATGGGTACTGAAATCCATCTTAAAAGCAGGTGTTTCATAATTCATGACGATACCATACACCAGCTGCTTCAGGTTGTGTCGGTTTGCCAGCTCGTTCGGAGTCCGGTGCAGGCCCGATTTTCTTATACTGCTGAAAGCAGCTCGACCGTCTTGGCTAAGGGTTGGTGTCGCGGATAGTTCCCGGTAAGATACAAAAGGTGTCACGCGTAAATTACCGGCCACCCGATACCGCAAAGCGATCCCTCTGAAAAAATCGGTCTCATTCAGGGAGGTATAGGGTATGAGCCCCCTCGCCTGACGCGCAGATTGCGCGAACAGTCCTCCCTTACCAAAAGCCAGTCCTCCCCAAAGGGCAAGACCTTGGCCGTGCTGGATAACGTAATCGCCCAGGGTGACCTGCTCCAAACGGCTGGTCGACTTCCAGGTAAGCGAAAAGGAATAAAAATCGAAGCCTTTCGCCTGTGCCTCCCGGAAAAAAGGTTCGCCGGCATCTTTCTTCGCATTTAATGAAATAAAAAGGCGATCGTCCATGCGGTAGCGATAGCGGAACGCCATTCGATCCGGACTGCCCAGATAGCGGGAGCGCTCCTCCCCAACTCTTCTGTATCCCTCGGCAAGCGGTAATACACGACCTTGCCTGTACATAAGATCATGCCGTTGATCGCCTGACGTTTTCGCCGGCCGAAACCTTCCTTCCTGATTTCCCGAAACACTTACCAGAGGCAGTACGCTTTCAATAAGCGACCGGTCCAGCCCAGGCACAGCCTGCAATTCCAGCACATCCATAAACGGACCGCTGGATTCCCGGTAAGCTAAAATGGCAGCGACCTGCTGCGGAGACAACATACCCAGTTTCAAAAGCCCAGTACCATCCGTTTTATTTAAGGATATGGGATGCTTCCTGTAATACTCCATCTGCTCGGTCAGTTCCGCATAGTCGAAATCTTCCGGTACTTCTTCGGGTAAAAAATCGCTTAGCTCTTCCAGTATAGCAGGCTTAATTGAAAGTGAATCGATCTTAAGTCCGTTCTGGGCTACGCAACAGTCCGGATTCAGGAACCAATACAGGCACAGGATTCTTTTGTAAAATCTAAATCCCGCAAACCTCATGACACACTCTTATGTAATTTGCAACGGATTCCTACATCCGATACGATTCCGATCCAGCGATCAGCCCGGACGGCCAGATCCACATTCAGCCTTTTTCCGATAAGAGATAGTCCCAGGTGTCTGCCGTGGTTAAGCACATCCATTCCCCCACGCAGCCATAGTCTCTTTGCCAGCAGGTACTCCAGACCGCCTGTAATGCGCGCAGCACGCCCGCTAAAACGGTTGTCCGTCCCATATCCTGCATACAGCAGCAGTTTCTCATACGGTGAGCAACGCAAACCAAGTTGCATATCTTCCGCTGCGCTCCAGTGCAAGCCGGCAAGGACAGCGGAGGAGATTTGCATTTGGACGCCTGCATTAATATTCCAGGCTCCCACCACACCATAATTCCTTAGCATCAGCTGATGATAGTCGGTACCCAGCGAGAAAGCAAGTCTGGAAAAGAGTTTGGTGCTTATAGTCATGCCCATCTGGCGATCCTGGTGCCAATCGCCAGCACTGACCTGGAACATACGGAAACCGGCACCTAGCTTTCCTAAAGGCAGCGCTGCCAGGACGGTCCAGGAAATACCGGTCCAATCAGCACCTATTGAAGAAGCGTTAACGGACGCTTCGAAGTGGTTCAAAACTGCTATACCTGCCGGGTTAGCCGCCAGAGCCTCCAAACCCTGAACGGCAGGGCTCAAACCGGATAGTGCTTCAGTTCGAGGCGTCCGGTAACTCTGGCCGGATACCAGTGTTGTCAGGCAAAGCAGGAACATTAAAGCGACGAAATTGACCATGGCCAAAACTAGCTGAACTAGCCTCGTACGACGCGAAAAAAGCGGATTGTTTTACAAATTTTTCGATTTATTTTACAAATAGCGAAGGGTTTGCTGAAGCAAATGCTCCAAAGCAACTCGATCGGTACGGAAGGTCAGGGCCATTCGTTTAGTGTCCTGAACTGAGACCCATCTAAAGCGCTGGCAGGTGGTGTCCGTCGAGACATTACCAAAGTCAAAAATTTTCGTAGCAATGGGTAGATCTTCGGGTATAGAGCCCCTCACGAGATAATATATGGAAATAATCTGTGAATCATTGAAATAGGACGCCTCGAAGAAATCGGTTGTATACAAATGACTCAACACCTCAACGTTCATATGGCATTCTTCTTCAAACTCTCTTTTCAATCCGTCGATCAGGCCCTCGCCAAATTCCAGACCTCCGCCGGGAAATTTCGAGAAACGGATACCGTATTCCTGCTCATCGCTCACCAGGATTTCCCGCTGTTCATTTATCAACAGTCCATATACACGAACATTGAAAGGATATAGATTTGCCATGTAATATTTGTAACTTTACAACCCTCAAAAAAACGAAAAACAATTTGGATTATCTAACAGGCTTAAACCCATCGCAGAGAGCAGCAGTTGAACAAACGGAAGGTCCGGTGATGATTGTTGCCGGCGCCGGGTCAGGTAAAACGAGAGTCATTACCTACCGGGTTGCACACCTCATCCGGAAAGGCGTTGATCCCTTTCAGATCCTTGTACTGACCTTTACAAATAAAGCAGCCAAGGAAATGCGGGAGCGAATCACCTCGGTCGTTGGGAGCGAAGCCAAAAACATCTGGATGGGCACCTTCCACTCCGTTTTTGCGAAGATCCTACGAGTGGAGGCGCACCATATAGGCTATCCGAATAATTTTACGATCTACGATACGGACGATAGCAAAAGCCTGGTACGCGCCATTCTCAAGGAGATGCAGCTGGACGATAAGCTGTATAACGCCAACTTCGTCTACAACCGCATATCTGCTGCTAAAAATAACCTGATCTCTGCTGCTGAATACCAGCGCAATGAACAAATACAGGCAGAGGATCAGTCTGGCGGAAGAAATAAACTTGCCCTTATCTATCAAACTTATACCCAGCGTTGTTTTAAAGCAGGCGCTATGGATTTCGATGATCTCCTTTTTAAAACCAACGTGTTGCTAAAAGAACATCCTGAAGTCCTTTACAAATACCAGACGAAATTCAAATACCTGATGGTAGATGAGTACCAGGACACCAATTTCTCTCAATACCTGATCGTTAAAAAGCTGGCCGCCATTAACGAGAACATCTGTGTCGTTGGAGATGATGCTCAGAGCATTTACGCCTTCCGCGGCGCCAACATCCAGAATATATTGAACTTCGAGAAAGATTATCCTGACCTGCATGTTTTTAAACTGGAACAAAACTACCGGTCGACGCAAAATATTGTCAATGCTGCAAACAGCATCATATCAAACAACAAAAACCAGCTAAAAAAGAACGTCTATTCGGAAAATGAAACCGGGGAAAAAATCCGGGTAGCCCGTTCTTTTACGGATAACGAAGAAGGCAAGACTGTGGCTGAGGCCATCCTGCAGGATCGTTCTCTTGCTAATCTTAGATTCAAAGATTTCGCCATTCTTTACCGGACAAATGCCCAATCCCGATCCATGGAGGAAGCTTTGCGAAAACTGAATATTCCCTATAAAATTTACGGGGGTACCTCTTTTTATCAGCGTAAAGAAATCAAAGACCTGATTGCCTACTTTCGGTTAACCTTCAATCCTAATGACGAAGAAGCGTTAAAGCGGGTCATCAATTACCCAAGGCGAGGGATCGGCGACACTTCTGTAGAACGTGTTTTTATAGCAGCTGATCAACACAAAACTTCATTGTGGGATGTTGTGCGTGAACCGCAGAACTTTCTTGACGGACGAACAGCGGGTGCCGTTTATACATTCGGCTCGCTTATCCAGAGTTTTCAGGTAGAGGCTAAAAGTAAAAACGCCTACGATGCCGCCCTCCACATCGCCCAGCATGCCGGAATTTTAAAAGAACTTTACGAAGACAAATCCGTCGAAGGCATTAACCGATACGAAAACATTCAGGAACTCCTCAATGGTATCAAGGAATTCAGCGAACGCGAAGATATTGAAGAGAAGGGGCTGGATGTTTTCATGCAGGATATTGCCTTGCTTACCAATGACGATAATGATAAAAACCCGGACGCGGATACCGTGTCGTTGATGACGATACATTCGTCCAAAGGTCTGGAGTTCCCCCACGTCTTCATCGTCGGTCTCGAAGAAAACCTTTTTCCGAGTCAGCTGGCTTTAAATTCACGAAGTGAGCTTGAGGAAGAACGGCGACTGTTCTATGTAGCCATCACCAGGGCTGAAAAGAAACTTATGCTGTCTTATTCAACCTCGCGGT
>JBMDWN010000387.1:0-3333 GCA_048595275.1 Olivibacter sp.
AGAGCTTTTATTATTTCCCGTCTTTTCATTGATTTTCCTGTTTACAATCTACCTGGTATAGTTCAGAATAAGGCAGACTCAAATCTATAACAACAACGCGCACTTTTCTTGACCTATTTCGATTAAATAAGTCACTTTATCGATATGGCCTACGCTATAAATTCCGGATGAGCAAATCCTGCAGCAAAAAAAAGCATGAATTCCAGTTTGTTATGGAATTCATGCCTGCTATGAAAGAACGTAATCTTGATTCCGTTAAAACGGAAAACAGAATCCGAAATCATTCCTGAGTGATTTTGCTATCAAGAATCCGGATGTTATCCCAGTTCGAGTTGCTTTTTTGTATAAATTCTTTGTGTCTTTCGGATACCTGATGAACGTCGTCAGCCTTTTCATCTTCGAACACAAAATTGAACAAAACATCAAAATCCTCAATATTGTTCAGGTTTTCTCTTTGCTGATGCCTGGTGATTCCATTCGCCACGACTCCGTAGGATAGAGATATCTGTCCTAAATGTTTAGATAAGAATTGCTTTCCCAGCTGGAACTGCTTTTCGATATTTTTCGCAGAAATGAAATGGAATATTCAAGTCTCTTGGAAAGTTGGTAGCTTAAATCTGTCTCCACTCTAAGGTAGCAATTCCATGCAACCGTTGCCTCTCATAATCTGGATTATCTTTTCTGGCACTTCCAGTAAATCAAGAGATATTTGGAAAGCCCTATCGAGGCTGTTATATTTGCTGCAACAGCGCAAGAGGCTTCGACCTAATCCTGCTTTTGGGAACTCGTCATTCCCGCTGCACGGCGGAGCAACTCTTGCAGATACTGAAACAATACATTTTTAACGTATGTTCAAGCTTACCTTATCGCTTGCATGCGCATTTTTCGTTTTTCAAAATACTCCGATCACCGATGCGCATGCTCATCCTCCTGACCATAATGGTCGGGATACTGTATTTTCTTTGAAGGAACTGCTCACGCTGACCCGGGAAAATGCACCTGCACTTCGTTCGGATTCTATGCGCATAGGCATCAGCCGTGCGGAAGCCGGGATCATCAGGAACCGGGTATCGCCGGATCTCACGCTGCACTATCAGGTCGATGCAGGCTCCAACAACAATGTCGCCAGTCCGCATTTCGGTTTCGGCATCCTGCCCCAGAATCCCGGGGGAAGAAGGCCAAACAGCAACCTCGATCCCGTTACGGGAAACATCGGTATTGCCAATTTTCAATGGGAGTTTTACAACTTTGGCTATTACGACAGTCAGAACGACGTGGCGGAGGCCGAAGTATCCGTCGCCCAAAAGTATTTCGAGCAGCGTAAATACGACATCCAATCGTACACCATCTACCACTACCTTACGCTGTTGCAAAAGACGGAACTGATCTCCATTCAGCAACGCAGCATAGAACGCAACCGGGAGATCACGCACTCCATTCGGGCGCTCGCGCGGAGTGGTATACGCCCAGGTGTGGACACCAGTATGGCCGGTGCCGAGTTATCGCGTGCCGTGCTCCGGGAGATCGAGCTAAAAAACGATCGCCAGCAAGCTCAAATTGCCCTGGCTGCACTCAGCGGACTTGAACCCGCCCTCATCGTGGCCGATACGCTGGCAGAAAACATATTCATCCGGGAAGACCTGGCCATTATGCCTGATTTTCACCGCCATGCCCACCCCCTGCTTCGCTACCAGGAGTCGCTGATCTGGAAAAACGAGTTGTCTGAACGGATGATTCAAAAGAAATACCTGCCGAAGCTCTACCTCGCCAGCGCTGTTTGGGGTCGGGGTTCCCGGATTAACGGTTACGAGCAATATGGTCCATGGCTGAACGGTTTTGGCATGCAGCGCTTCAATTATCTTCTCGGTGTCGGCATATCGTTCAACATCTATGACTTGAGGCGTAAAAGGCTCGACATGACCAGCCAGCACCTACAGACCGCGCTCGCTATGCAGCGTTTAACCGAGCAGGAAGTCGCTATACAGGCCAACATCCGGGAAGCTGATGTGCTGGTCACCACCGCCCGCGAACGTCTGGAGGAATTGCCACGCCAAAAGCAAGCCGCATCGGCAGCCTATCGGCAGAAGTTTGCGCTGTATAAAAATGGCTTAACGGATATCGTCGAACTGAACATCGCTCAGAACCTACTTTACCGGGCAGAGCGGGATCAGATCATAGCTAAATACGATTACATCATCGCCCTCTATAAGAAAGCTATCGCGCAGAACGATCTTGAACCCTTCATAAATCTATTTCAGCAAAGCTTATGACGCTCGTATCCATGGCGCTCCGGCGCCCCGTTACCATAATCATAGTCTGCATCAGCCTGCTCATCTTTTCGGTCCTTTCTGCTCTGCGTATTCCGATTGACATTTTCCCTAAGCTCAACGCGCCCACCATCTATGTCATTGAATCTTACGGCGGCATGTCCCCGCAGCAGATGGAGGGCTTTTTCTCCTCGAGGATGCAAGATCAGTTCCTGTATGTAAACGGCGTAAAGGATATATCGGCGAAGAACATCCAGGGACTCACCATATTGAAACTGAGTTTTTACGAAGGGACTGACATGGCAGAGGCTTCCGCACAGGTAGCCCTGCAGGTCAATCGGGCTATGAAGTTTTTCCCACCTGGCGCCCTGCCGCCACAGGTAGTCCGATACGATGCCTCCTCTCTTCCGGTGGGGCAACTGGTGTTGTCGGCCGAAGGCCGCAGTCTGAAAGAAATTTACGACATGGCCTCTACCCTGGTGCGCCCGTCTTTCTCTTCCATTCCAGGGCTGTCCGCCCCGCCGCCATTCGGAGCCAATTCCCGGACCATCACCATCAGCATCAATCCGGACAAGCTAAGAAGTTACAACCTGACACCGGATGAGGTGGTCGAAGCCCTGGCAGATTTTAACGTCATGTCCCCCTCCGGAAACCTGCGGATGGACAACACCATGTACGTCACCACCCTTAACTCCCTGATTAAAAACGTTGAGGAATTTGGGAACATACCCGTCCTGACCAAAGACGGTGTCCCCATATATATACGAGATGTGGCCCGCGTAGCCGACGCCTCGGATGTAACCGTCAGCTACGCCCTGGTTAACGGTCGCCGCTCCGTATACATCCCGGTTGTCAAGACGGCAGACGCATCCACCTGGTCCGTCGTTCAGGACCTTAAAAGCCGTATTCCTGAAATACAGTCCCTCCTGCCGGAAAATGTCCGGATTTCATATGAATTTGATCAATCCGTTGCCGTTATCCACGCGGTTGAAAGTCTTTTGGTAGAAGGTGGGCTGGGAGCAATCCTTACCGGCCTGATGGTTTTTCTCTTTTTGCGGGACTGGCG
>JBMDWN010000388.1:0-5061 GCA_048595275.1 Olivibacter sp.
TTCTGGGATTCTCCCGGAAAATATTTAAGCAGAACTTTCCTACTCATATTTCCTGATGATCACATTTCTCGCTTTTCCACAGAAATCACCATTCACTCCTTTTAAAATTGTTCCCATTTCTTCTTATTTTTAACATTAAACCATGCAATTCCATCGCTTCTGCATACCGCCATTTTCTGCGATCTGGGACAAACGTAGGGCGCTTTTTGGACGGAAACAAGTCCCCGGAGACGATTGGCTCATTGTGGCCCATTAGCTCCGATAATCTGTCCCATTGTAACCCATTAGCCGGCCCACATCCGGGTCAGCTCCACACCAGATCCAGTCGGCTGGCGATTCCGTACCGATAACGCACCGATTCCCGTCCGAAAATTAATCGGACGGGAATCGGAAGGAATTCAGAAAAAATTCGGAAGAAACTCGGACGGCGACCGAAGCAGGGGTTAATCTGGTCCCTAGCTGAACCAGGGAAAAACAGGCTGTGTAAGGAGGTCAGAGCGACCGGTATTCCCGATGAAACTGCTCCACATCCCCGTCGGAGAGAAGGCGGCGGCCTAACGTTCGGCCGCTGATACCTACGTGGTCCATCACGTAATCAGTGTCTATGAACACTTCACATCCGGCACCTCTGAGCACATCACTGAAAAGACTTATCGTGGTAAATTACTTTTTCGGCTGTCCGGTAAAAATGAACGGTAGCGTTTATATAGCTTTTGGTAGATCTCACCGAAGACTTCGCTACTGCCCCTGCTGTTGGCCTCGGCCAGGGTACACCTGCCGGGAAAGCCTGCTCAAAAACAATCCACTATTGTCAATATTATGAATTGACTACTATTAGCAGCCTAATAAATTTACGTTAAGATTAAGAAATAGTCACCAAAGACACATTAACAACACCTTGAGTCCGGGTTGAGAGCAGGTGTTTTCCTATAAATGTGCACTCAAGGCGTACTCTTGCCGCCTTTCGGATGCTGGCAAGCGCAATGGTGTTTTCTTCTTGATATGAAAAGAGTCATTCAAGAGGAGGACCTTATTTAACTAACGAACTTCAGTTTCTTTTCAAAGCCCGGCCGCTCACCAATTGTATTTGCAGTTCGTTTGGATAGCCTCGAACTAAACGAGATGACGACACATGTACTTTAGCAAGAAAAACACCCATGGCTAGTTTCAAAATTTTGTATCCGGCAGTACTTCTTGTTTTAATGTTAAATAGCGTCACAAAAGCTCAGCACCCCAATCAGCAAAAGCCTGAACTAAACCAGCTGATGAGCAGGCTTGATAGCGTTATCCGAAAAGAGCCTTTTCCCGGCTTGATGGTCTCCATCGTTAAAAAGGATAGCCTGGTATTTTCAGCAGGACTCGGTTATGCCGATCTCGAACAAGAAGTACCCGTGGACAGTACAACTCAATTCCATTTAGCATCCGTCACCAAATTCTTTCTGGCCATGGGCGTTCAAAACTTAATAGCCGAAGGCAAACTACAACTCAATGACCCCATAAAGAAAATCGCCCCTGAAATTCCCTTCAGAAACAAATGGGAATCTACGCATCCTGTAAAGCTCGTACATTTATTGGAGCACACGGCAGGGTTCGAAGATATTGCGATCAATAAGACGGTCAATATGTCCGGAAAGCCATTGACTGGAATCGACGCGGTACTTGACCAGGAAAACGCACTTACCAGTCGCTGGAAACCGGGCGAGCGGATGTCCTACTCAAACCCGGGGTATAACGTTTTGGGATACATTGTAGAGAAAGTTTCCGACATGCCCTGGAACGAATATGTCCAACAAGTTCTATTTAAGCCATTGGCGATGAATGATAGCTTCTTTGATCTAACCGGTGAGAGTAAACCAAGCTACGCCAGAGGATATGACTACAGAAATGGAAATTTTATGTTATTACCCTTTTATATGCCGAGTAGCAACGGAGCTTCAAGCGCCATGGTTTCCAATGCATCGGATATGGCAAAATTCATGAATTACATGTTGCATGTAGGTGAAAAACCTGACGATCAGTTACTCGGCGCGGATGACTGGACCGAAATCGAAAAAGTGCACAGCACATTGGCAAGTCAACATGGGTTACAAACGGGTTATGCCTTTGGCAACGATTTATTTCCAAACAATAAAAAGGTGACTTTAAGGGGGCATAATGGCAAAGGAGAAGGCTTTGGCTCCTGGATTTTTTTTAATAGGGAAGCTGGTTTGGCCTATGCGATCTCGACCAACTGCAATACGATGCTATGGCCGGTATCACAGGTGATTGAAGAGTTTTTAACCAAAGACCGCCAGGCGCCTACGATGAGCTCTTCGAAAATCGATCAATCGAAGATAGCGTCCGTGCTGGGATATTATCAGCTTTTAAATCCTAAGAACGAACGATGGGAGTTTCATAGAAGAATTTTCGGAGGGATCAAACTGCTGTCTATTGACGAGGATAAGCTTGTTGTAGATAAAGGGAGCGGACAGATGGATTCCTTGATACATGTTGGGAGTGGCCTCTTTCGGGTTAAAGGGGATCTTATCCCATCCTGCGTTGTGGGTTACGACAATGACGGACAACCTTTCTTCCAGGGATACGGCAATAGCTTTTACCTGAAAAAGGCTTATGCACCGATACTTTTTCAGAAAATCTGTATTTACCTGGGCTTGCTCGCGGCCCTGCTATCCATCGTTTATACCGTCATAGGCGTGCCCTTAGCTTTATTCAAGAAGATAAGGCTGGTGGATCTTTGCTTAGTGCTTTTACCGGCCCTGGGTGTCATCTTCTTTTATGCATCCTTTCGACTGCTGGGACACACGGATGCCGTGCACAAAGAATTGTTCACCTCAGCCAATGCTACATCACTTGCGATCTTTGGAGGTATGCTCTTCTTCGGGTTGAGCGTTATCATCGCCGGCTGGTTGTTGTACCGGCGCTGGCCGCACCTCACTAAAAAATGGGTAAGATTTCCACTGGCTTTTAACGTGCTATTCTTGTTTTATTTGGTCGTTTTATTTTCAGTACACGGTTGGATCGGGGTTCCGATCTGGACAATGTAATGACTATATTGCGACTGATGTCCGAAATAAATGCGCTTGCTACATTCTACGCTTTCTCAGGAGGCGCCTTGTGGCTGTTAGGGTCCTTGGTTTTCATCGGAATGGAAAAAACCAATACCCAGGGCAATCGGTGGCTTGGTGTATTTTATTTTATTCTGGCGGGTAGCTTTGTGCAATTGTTCCTGGAAGAGTTTAAAATTGATTCAAATTTTCTGATCCATTTGATTGAGCTGCCCAGATGGGCTTTGTTTCCCTGCCTCTACATGGCTGTCAGGCATTACGTTTCTCCCTCTTTAGCCAAAAAGGACTCTATTCTTCATTTCGTGCCCTTTCTGCTTTTCCTTGTTTTTTCTATGGTTTACCTGATGCCTGACCTCTTCAGCGGAGAGAATCATTTACCAGACTTACCGGTCTGGATACGCTTCATCATACGTTATTTCTTTTCTGCTCAGATGGTGTATTACTGGATCGTGTGTTTCATGCTCCTGAGACGCCACCAAAGGAATTTAAAGATGGTAGCTTCTTTTACTGAAAAGATCGACCTGGAATGGCTCAAGTACTTGCTGATCGCAGTATTGCTCCTGATATTTATCCGTTTTCTGACCCTATTGAATGTTCAGGTTACTTATTTCTCTCCGGTTTTGTATTTCCTGGGGATCATTTTTCTAGCCTATTCAACCCTGACTCAAAAGTCAATTTATGCAATTCAGGAAGATGTTCCAAGGGCAGAAAAAGATTTTCCGGTAGAGAAGGATAATCAGAAGCCAAAAAATGTAGCGAACGAACGATTGAGCCCTGAACAGGTGGAAGCGCTTCAACATATCATACTTGCGAAGACGGTAGGAGATAAGCTATACCTGGACCCAAGCCTTACACTTTCAGTCCTTTCCAATAAGACGGGCATCGGCACTCATGAATTATCCTACGTCCTCAACAATGGACTCGGTAGGAATTTTTATCAATTTATAAATGAGTTGCGAACGGAAGAAGCGAAAGCACTACTGCTATCAAAAGAAATGAAACACCTGGATATGCTCGGTATTGCTATCCGGGCGGGCTTCAATTCCAAGACCACATTTTACACGACCTTCAAAAAGGCGACGAACCTGACTCCTAAAGAATACATCAAAGTCCATTCAGCCGCTGTTTGACGCTAATGCTGTTCATTTGTATCCATTCGAACTCGTTTAAGCCCTGACCGGATTATCCTTGCATGGTAACAAAACAGAACAGAATTATGAAAACAACAAACGTATTTGCAGGCAGTGTTTTAATCGGAAGTGTAGTTCTTTTAACAGCGGTTTTTGCAGAGGTGTCCGATAGGCCTGGTGTGGTGATGAAAAAGGCTCTTCAGCTTTCTGTTGAAGTGCCGCTGGAAAAGTTTTCAGGCTTTTACCAGTTTCCCAATAAAGTCGCGTTTGTCCGAATTGAGTTAAAAGGTGACGCCCTCGTTGCCACGCAGCTTTGGGATAAGAAAATGTATCCGCTGGTCCAGGTCGATGACACCCATTTTGAATCGAAGGAGGAGGGACATAAAGTGGAGTTCCTGAAAGACAGTTCGGGTGAGTTTACTCAGGCAAAAATCATGGGAAGAATCATAACGATGAAAGTCGACTTTGATCCAAACGTTTCCAGGCAACTATCGGCAGCACAATTAAAAAGGCTTGAAGGAACCTATACGATGAAGGATGATAATAGTCTTAAAATTAATCTCCGGTCTTCAGCAGACGGATTGATTCTGAAACAGCTCTGGGATAATAAAGAGGTGGCTTTTACACCCAGATCGGAGACCTTTTTCCTGAACGAGGATTGTATGTTTCCGCTAACATTTGTATTGAATGGCGATGAAGTGAAGCAACTTACCTGTCTTGAGAGTGACGTCTGGCTAAAAGCAAAATAGAACGTGCGATGTATAGGATAATCTATCAAACCGTCATTGTTTTGCAGATGATTGCCGGTTGTAAATCTGCTGTGCTGGCTCAGCAGGTTACGGACGAGAATTTCCACTATCCGGTAG
>JBMDWN010000389.1:0-3662 GCA_048595275.1 Olivibacter sp.
ATTTTAGCAGGTAAAATTCCTTTTTATATTCTAAGTTCATCCAACAATCTAGCCGATCGGGACCGGGCAGAATTATATAATTTTAGCAATGGTTTCAGGCAAAAGCCGTTGGATAGAGAGCAATTGTATACTACGATCAGCCAGGCATTGATGGAAAATTGATTCCTAATTGCCTAGATCGTGTTGAACAGCACGATTATAGTGTTCTAATGTACTTTTAATAATAAATTTAATGTACATTTTAGACTATATTTGCGTATGAGTCTTCAATCATCCAAAGAGTTGTACGCAATAACAAAGGAAAGAGAGATCGAAATACATGCTTTGATGGCGGCGCAGCTTCTTCCTTATATGACGCCTGAAGATGCGTTCAATGTGGTGACAGAATATTTGGAACATCTGCATCGACATTACGCAAACGAAGGACATGATACCCTATAATTTCCTTTCGATCGTTCAATTTATCGATTTTTGAGTACGTTATATTTGATGTATCCGGAAAATCTTTATTTTGCAGATTTATTTTCATTTTTGCAGAGCTTAGTCAATTATGGAGCGTATGTAATTTGTAAAGTATATGAAGATACTCATCACAGGCGGGGCCGGTTTCATCGGATCGCACGTTGTCAGACGATTTGTAAACACTTACCCGTCTTACCAGATCGTTAACCTGGACAAGCTTACCTATGCAGGGAATCTTTCGAACCTGCGGGACCTGGAAGGCAAGAGCAACTACCGCTTCATCAAGGGTGATATCACCGATGCGCCGTTTATAGCAGAACTTTTCACGAGAGAGAGGCCGGACGGGGTGATCCACCTTGCGGCCGAGAGTCATGTTGACCGTTCGATAAGCAATCCCACTGAGTTTGTGATGACGAATGTTCTGGGCACGGTGAACCTGCTGAATGCTGCCAGGTCGCTGTGGAAGGATGATTATGCGTCCCACCGTTTCTACCACGTGAGTACTGATGAGGTTTACGGGGCACTGGGAGCAGAAGGCATGTTCACCGAGGAGACGCGCTATGACCCGCATTCCCCGTACTCGGCATCCAAGGCATCCTCGGACCATTTTGTCAGGGCCTACCACGATACCTACGGGCTGAACGCGGTGATATCGAACTGTTCGAACAACTATGGTTCGCACCATTTTCCTGAGAAACTGATTCCGCTGGCGATCCGGAACATCCGGGACAACCAGCCTGTACCGGTATACGGCAAGGGCGAGAACGTACGGGACTGGCTGTGGGTTGAAGACCATGCGCGGGCGATCGACGTGATCTTTCACAAGGCTGAGGCTGGGAGCACCTACAATGTCGGGGGACACAACGAATGGAAGAACATCGACCTTATCAGGCTGCTTTGCGGCATCATGGATCGCAAGCTGGAGCGTGCTCCGGGGACTTCGGAGCAACTGATCGCTTTTGTTAAAGACCGTGCGGGTCACGATCTCCGTTACGCGATCGACAGTACCAGGCTGCAACAAGATCTTGGCTGGGTTCCGAGCCTTCAGTTCGAGGAAGGCCTGGAGAAGACGGTGGACTGGTATCTGTCCAATGGGGAATGGCTGGATGAGGTGACTAGTGGGGCCTACCAGGAATACTACCGTAAGCAATACGAAACCCAGTGATCGAGCACACACCAATAGGAGAATATACATGCAAGTAGAGGAGACAGGACTTAAAGACTGTTACATCATCAATCCACAGGTTTTCGGCGATAGCCGGGGCTATTTTTTCGAGAGCTACAATTCAGAGAAGTTTCAGGCGCTTACGGGGATCCGGACGGACTTCGTACAGGACAACCAGTCATATTCGGGCTATGGTGTGATCCGGGGACTTCATGCGCAATCGGGCGAATATGCTCAGGCCAAGCTGGTTCGGGTGCTGAAGGGCGAGGTACTGGACGTTGCTGTAGACATCCGTCCGGGTTCGCCGAGCTACGGTCAGCACGTCTCGGTGGTGCTGAGTGCGGAGAACCGGAAGCAGCTTTTCGTCCCGCGGGGCTTTCTTCACGGCTTTGCGGTATTGAGTGAAGATGCGGAGTTTTTCTATAAATGCGACAACCTTTACCACAAACCCTCGGAAGTGGGTGTACGGTTTAACGATATGGATCTTGGGATCGACTGGAAGATTCCTTCGGAGCGTCAGGTGATATCGGATAAAGACAGGGAACTTCCCGGGTTTAAAAAATTGGTATTAAGCCCGGCAAATAAAGAATAAAGAGACGATATGAAAGGAATCATCCTTGCCGGGGGCTCCGGCACACGTTTACATCCGCTGACATTAGCGGTCAGCAAGCAGCTGATGCCGGTTTACGATAAACCGATGATCTACTACCCATTGTCCACGTTGATGCTGGCGGGCATCCGGGAGATCCTGATCATCTCCACTCCGCACGATCTGCCGCACTTCCGGCGTCTGCTGGGAGACGGGAGCACATTGGGTTGTACGTTCAGCTATGCCGAGCAGGCCGAGCCAAACGGACTGGCACAGGCGTTTGTGATCGGAGCCGATTTCATCGGCAGTGACAAGGTCGCACTGATCCTTGGGGACAACATCTTCTACGCGAGCGGCCTTTCGCGCCTGCTGCAGGAGAGTGCGGATCCGGAGGGGGGCGTTGTGTTTGCTTACCAGGTTGCCGACCCGGAGCGTTACGGGGTGGTAGAGTTCGACGAAGAACGTCAGGCGATCTCAATTGAGGAGAAGCCGGCCATACCGAAGTCGAACTACGCGGTACCGGGCATCTACTTTTACGACAACGACGTGGTGGAGATCGCAAAGAACATCAAGCCCTCGCCTCGAGGAGAATATGAGATCACGGACGTGAACCTGGAATACCTGAGGCGGGGTAAACTGAAAGTGAGCGTACTTAATCGTGGTACGGCGTGGCTGGATACGGGCACGATCCAGTCGCTGATGGAGGCGGGTCAGTTTGTTCAGGTGATCGAGGAACGTCAGGGGATGAAGATCGGCTGTATTGAAGAGGTGGCCTACCGGATGGGATTTATCAATGCGGACCAGCTGAGAACGATTGCTGAGCCATTGGTGAAAAGTGGATACGGCAAGTATTTACTTCGGATTATACAATAGCAAACCGACAAGATATTAAGCGGTAATACTCTGAATTGTATTTGACATACGAAGCTTTAATTTAGTAGGAGGAGTTTTCATTAGGAACAAATAGCCCCATTTTTATAGCCTTTATAATCAGATCAGGTGTACGATTCACGCCCATTTTCTTCATCAGTCGTTTCGTATAATAGTGAATAGTATTCAAGCTAAGGTCGAGTTCATAAGCCATCTCCTTCGCCATCCGACCTTCACACATCAGGTTCAGGAGTTGTTGTTCCCGCGCTGAAAGCGTAATAATCGTTTCTGTTGACGAATTCAGATCGCCTTCAATCAGGAGCTCCTTTACATCTTCACTCAAAAAAGGGCGACCTGAGTTTTGCCGGGTGTGCTCAATAGCAGCTAATAGCTCTTCTGTTGTACATCTTTTATTGAGATATGCATCTACCCCCAGCAATAACATTTCTTTAATTAATCGATACTCCCGAACTGCAGACAACATGATAATTTTTGGAGGCTCAGACAACCGTAAATCTGACAGTGCCCCTACCAGTTGTTTTCCGGTCATTTGAGGCATCATCATATCGATAAATA
>JBMDWN010000390.1:0-1537 GCA_048595275.1 Olivibacter sp.
CAAAAAGGAGAAATATCCTCCCGTCGTGGTGATGAATCGTACCCGATAAGCTTATGGTTTGACTTTAGCGGACAATAGACGGACCAGCTAGGGACCAACGCTATACCAACTCCAGTCGTTTTACCAGCGCGGCTCGATTCCATTTCGATTCGGTGTCGAATTCAAATCGACCCCGAATCGAAATGGAATCGAAATCAGATGGATCCGGAATCGAAGATTGAGCGAAGAAGGTATAGCGTTGGTCCCTAGCTGGTCAGGAACGATAAGTACGCTTTCTAAGCTTTTTTTATAATTATGTGTTTTTGGCTACACAATTGAGACATTCCACTACATAAGTAATTCTACATTCTCTGACCTTTGTATTATGGATTTAAAAAACAGCACTATTCTGATTACGGGCGGGTCCAGCGGACTGGGCCTGGAGTTCGTGAAGCAACTGAGCGCCCTGGGGGCGAGGGTAATTACCACAGGGCGTAAATTGGATGCGCTCGAGGAAGCAAAGAAGATGTTTCCCGGGATTGAAGTTTTCCAAAGCGATGTCAGCCGGCCGGAGGAAATTGAAAGACTTTATGCAGATGTCACCCAGCAATTTCCGGACTTAAATATAATTATTAACAATGCGGGTCTGATGCGGTTGATTGACGTCAAGGATGTGTCTCTGAGTTTAGACAACATCACCCGAGAGGTAACTACAAATTTATCCGGATCTATTCAGATGGTTCATCAATTTTTGCCTCATCTTCTGACTAAAAAATCAGCCGCTATTGTTAACGTTTCGTCCGGTATTGCTTTTATGCCTTATTCCATCGCCCCGGTGTACAGTGCCACAAAAGCAGGAGTGCGGGCTTATACGCAGGCGTTGAGGCTGCAGCTTGAAGATACGGCTGTGAAGGTTTTCGAAATGATCCCCCCGGGTGTAAATACGAATCTTCAGGATGAATGGTCTGTAAAGCCCAATCCCAGAATGATGATGGATGCGGATAAGATGGTAGCGGTAGCTATCAAAGGAATGTTGAACGACAAAAAAGAACTCAAACCATTTCTGATCAAAGTGATGAAGTCGATGAGCAGGATAGCCCCCGGTTTGCTGTTGAAAACAGGGCACGGAGAATTCAAGAAGTGGAAAGCAGGAAACCAAAACGAGAAAAAATGAAGACGTTAACATTAGTGTTTTTGTGTATGGCGATATCTTTAATCAGTTTTTCACAGGAATTGCCTGCAGGGAAAATAATTGGGACCTGGGAGAGTACCGATACCGATCCGAAGTTGAGGTTTGAGTTCTTCGAAAAAGATAGTAAATATTTCGGCCGTTTGATTTGGGCTTCAAATATGTACGAAGATGATGGAAAAACCCCTAAAAAAGATTTTAACAACCCAGACAAAAAACTGCAGGGCAGATCAAGGAAGGGAATAGTGAATATTACCGATCTGACCTACGAAAATGGCGAATATACAGGTGGAAAATTGTATAACCCAAGCGACGGGAGAACCTATAGCGTGAAAGGTAAATTAACCAGTGCGGATAAATTGGATTTTC
>JBMDWN010000391.1:0-3609 GCA_048595275.1 Olivibacter sp.
ACCAGCTTTATGGAAATGCCAAATACGGTTCCCAATACGCTGACGCAGGAATTACTGGAAGAAAAGTACGAGCTGGCCAGCCAAAAGTCGCTCGCCAATTACTCCTTTTATATGGGTGCCTCGAATGACAATCTGGAAGAAGTACTCAAAACCGACCCGCAACGGGTCTGCGGCATAAAAGTATTCATGGGCTCCTCTACCGGAAACATGCTGGTAGATGACGAAAGCACGCTGGATGGCATATTTCAGCACTCACGCATGCTGATTGCGGTTCACTGTGAGGATGAGGCAACAATCAGAGCTAACCTTGCTCATTACAAAGAGCTTTGCGGTGAGGACATGACGATCGACCTGCATCCGAAAATTCGTTCTGAGGAGGCCTGTTATAAGTCCTCTTCCCGTGCTGTTCGACTCGCCAGGAAGCATAACACCCGTCTCCACATTCTGCACATCTCAACGGCCAAAGAAACGACGCTGTTTGATAAAGATATACCGCTGGCTGAAAAGAGAATCACGGCGGAAGCCTGTATCCACCACCTCTGGTTTAGCGACACGGATTATAAAGAGAAGGGCAATTTCATTAAATGGAACCCTGCGGTGAAAACCAGCATCGACCGGGCGGCTATCCGCCATGCCCTGATCGAAGGAAGCATTGATGTCATCGCAACAGATCACGCTCCGCATACCCTGGCTGAAAAACAAAAACCATACGCCCAGGCTCCTTCCGGAGGACCGCTGGTACAGCATGCGCTGCAGGCTTTAATCGATCTTAGCGCTGAAGGGGTTTTCACACTAGAACAATTGGTGGAAAAAGCCGCGCATAACCCTGCCATTTGCTTTCAGCTGGAAAAAAGAGGTTATCTGCGGGAAGGTTATTATGCAGATCTTGTATTGGTCGATCTAAACAAACCTTACCTGGTCACGAAAGAGAACCTCCTCAGCAAATGCCGGTGGTCTCCTTTTGAAGGGCATCGCTTCAGCTCGTCTATCACGCATACCATCGTTTCCGGAAACATGGTCTTCAGAGAGGGAAAGTTGATTGAGGGGACCAATGGAATGCGGCTTAGTTTTGACCGGACAGCTGTCGAAAATGAATAAGAGAACGTTCCTCCGGTACCTCGGTGCAGGTTCTCTGAGTTTAGGCCTGAGTTCCTTCCGCGATCAGGATTCTTTCGGGGTACTAAACGGTGGGAATCCGACTCCATTGAAAGCTTTCAGACTTAAGGAGGGAGACAACATCGGGATCATCAGCCCTTCTGCCGCTATTGCCGGGGAATTGCCTTTTCTGCTTGCAGAAGAAAGCTTTCAGGCACTGGGACTTAACGTGCGCTGGGGGAAACATTCCCGCGACCGCTGGGGACATCTGGCCGGCACGGATGAGGCAAGGCTGGAAGATATTCATACTTTTTTTAAGGATCCGGAAATTAAAGCCATTGTCTGCCTGAGGGGCGGCTCTGGCGCTGCCAGGCTACTCGACCGTCTGGATTATCAACTGATTGCCCGGAATCCAAAAATCTTTCTCGGTTACAGCGATATAACCGCCCTGCTCAACGCTATACAGCGTAAAACAGGACTAATTACCTTCCATGGTCCCGTGGGTTTAAGCACTTGGAGTAATGAACTCGGGCGTACGTTCCGCGAGCTGTTCTTCGAAAAAAAGGAACTGGAATTTCATAACCCGGAAAACAGCGGCGGAAACCTCACCCAGCGCAATGACCGGATCCTGACCATCCGGGAAGGCCAGGCAGAAGGTCTTTTGCTCGGCGGTAACCTCAGCGTTTTATGCGGTATTGCGGGAAGTCCTTTCTTCCCGGACTTCGAAGATTCTATCCTTTTCCTGGAAGAGGTCGATGAAGAGCCCTATCGCGTGGACAACTTCTTCGCGCAGTTGAAACTGAGCGGAGCTCTGACGAAGATAAAAGGCTTTGTCTTTGGCCACTGTACGAACTGCGAACCTGACGGTGGTTATGGATCGCTGACGATTGATGAAATCATCGATGATTACATTCGACCACTTAAAATACCGGCTTTCAAAGGCGCGCGGATTGGCCACATCAGCAACCAGTTCTTCCTGCCGGTGGGGGCCCGCGTCCGGATAGACGCCGGAGCCGGGAGCATTACCATGCTGGAGCATGCTTTAAAAGATTGATAACATATGCCCATGAAGAATCTGATTTATTTTGCAGTGTGTGCCGTGATGATCGCCGCCTGTGAACCTGGAAAAATACCCTTAGAAACCGTAAAAACGTATAAACCGGACACCAGTATGCTCGAAATTGCCTTTGAAAATTTCAGGGAAAATACCGTAGAAGACAGACGCTTTAAACACCGTGATATAGAGCCGCTGATTTTGAAGCGCAAAGACAGTTCGGTATTTGAAGTGCAAGAATTGGGTAAATCGGTAGAAGGGCGCTCCTTATACCAGCTTCATTATGGCAAGGGCGATAAAAAGATTATGCTCTGGTCGCAGATGCATGGTAATGAAAGTACGGCAACCATGGCCCTGTTCGATTTATTTAACTTCCTGGAAGGAAACGGAGATGATTACGATTCCATTCGGAATTTGCTGAAAGAAAAGACCAGCCTCTATTTTCTTCCGATGATCAACCCGGATGGCGCAGAGGTATTTATGCGCCGCAATGCGCTCGACATTGATCTGAACAGGGATGCACGCCAAACGGCCAGCCCGGAATCAAAAATTCTAAAAGCCGCTGCCGAGCGGATTAAACCGGCTTACGGCTTTAACCTGCACGATCAGCAGATCTACTACAATGTGCCGGGCACGTCCAACCCGGCGACCATATCGGTGCTCGCTCCTGCCTATAATCATGAGCGGGAAATCAACGATGTTCGAAAGGGCGCCATGCAGTTGATCGTGGGCATCAACAACCTGCTTCAAAAATACATACCGGATGGTGTCGCCCGTTATAACGATACGCATGAACCAAGGGGTTTTGGCGACAATTTTCAGAAATGGGGAGCCAGCACGGTACTCATCGAGTCAGGTGGTTACCGCAACGATCCGGAGAAACAATACATCCGGAAACTCAATTTCATGATCATCCTGAACTCGCTTATCGAGATCGCGCAGCACAGCTATCCTCAATACGATGCTCAGCAATATGAACAGATTCCGGAGAATGCCAACAAACTTTCCGATCTGCTGATCCGCAACATTACGGCAGAGAAGGATTCCCTGAGCTACCCGGTAGACCTGGCCATCAAACGCGATGAAATCAACCTTCCGGACAGCGGCTTTTTCTTTCGCGGCCGTATTGATGATGTCGGAGATTTACAGGACAGTTATGGCTACCAGGAGCTGGACGCGAAAGGACTACGTTTTGAGGCCGGTAAAATTTACCCCCAGCCTTTTGCCAGCATAAAGAATCTTTCCAAGGAGAAGGCTATGGAACTGCTTAGACAAGGTTATATTGCCGTCCAGGTAAGCAACATTCAAAATCCGAACGATCATGATCTGCCCATCATTGTGCTGAACAAAACAAGGTTAGGCGGTGGAAGCCCAACGCTAGGAAATCAGGCTAACTTCTTTTTGTTTAAAGAAGATAAACCCCGTTACGCAGTGGTCAATGGTTTTCTGGTGGATTTGAA
>JBMDWN010000392.1:0-3190 GCA_048595275.1 Olivibacter sp.
CCAGGTCGTCGATAGGCGAACGGACGATCTTACCAAAAGACATCTCATACTCCGAAGCTACCTCTTCCAGCACATTACGGAAATTATAAGCCACAGAACCGATACAGTTAAATGAATACTTTTGATAATCCGGATAATGGCTCACCAGGTTGCGGAAGAAATCTTCAAAAGAAGTCTTTACGATATTCCTGGAATATTCCATATTCACGCTGATGTCGTAAACAAATTTACTGAAACTCGCGCAGAAACGGTTCGCCAAAGGCTTAGTGTATACCGCATCCGTAACTTCATCCGGCGTCAGCTTAAAGGTATCCCAGAATACCTCTCGAACATCAGTCGGCATGTATCCGCGAATATAGTCAGTGAGCAATTTTTTACCGATATAACAGCCGCTACCTTCGTCTCCGAGAATATAGGCTGCCGAATCAATATTCATCGTAACCTTGTTGCCGTCGTAAAGACAGGTGTTGGTGCCCGTACCAAGAATGGCGGCAAAGCCTGCTTTATCTCCGAGCAGAGCCCGTGCAGCAGCCAATAAGTCGTGACCTACCGAAACCTGCGAGCTTTGAAAGACCTGTTTCATGGCCATAGCCACAATAGCAGCCTTCTCGTCGTTGTGCACCCCGGCACCATAATAATTCACTTCCTGAATTTCCTGAAATGGTAAATCCTTCGGAAGCCCCTTTTTCAAAGAAGAAACGATGTAATCACTGGTTACGAAATAAGGATTGTATCCTTCTGTATTGAAATAAATTTTTTTTCCAGCGTCATTAATGAGGCACCAATTTGTCTTGGTCGATCCACCATCAGCAATAATGATCATATATGGTTTTGTTTGATGTTTGCTAAGTACATACAGCTGCGCAAAATACATTTTTCCACCTACTTAACCAAAACAATTAAATTTTAATGGTGTACATGTTACAATTAGTAAGCCTGATCCGGAAGTTACTTGAAATTGCTATTTTTGCGGGGAATACAAAAGCTTATGTTTACAGGTATTATTGAAATAACCGGTACCGTCCAGTCAATAGAACGGGCGGAGAAAAACATTACCTATACAATCGCATCTCCTATATCTCACGAACTGAAGATTGATCAGAGTGTATCTCATAATGGCGTCTGCCTGACGGTGGTGGGCCTTAATTCGGGTACACACGATGTAACCGCCATCCACGAAACACTCGAAAAAAGCAATCTGGGTGAATTAACCGTTGGCAGTATAGTGAACCTGGAGCGTTGTACGGTACTCGGAGAGCGCCTGGATGGTCACATGGTGCAAGGCCATGTTGACCAGCGCGGATTATGTGAGGCCGTCCGGCAGGAAGGTGGAAGCTGGATCTTCACGTTCTCTTACCAGGAAAGACCATCTAATCTCGTTGTCGAAAAGGGATCCATAGCGGTGAACGGAATCAGCCTGACGGTGTTTGATGTCAGCAAAAACCGTTTTTCGGTAGCCATCATCCCGTACACCTATGAGTATACGAACCTGAAAGACGTAGGAACAGGAAGTACCGTGAATCTGGAATTTGACATCATTGGTAAATACGTCGAGCGAATTCTGGGTATGCGGGAATAGGATATTTAGTTTCCGATTTCCTTCAGCCGGCTGGCAACAAAATCAAGATAAGTACGGTTGGATTCCTCATCCTTTTCATTTTTCTGAAACAGCCGGTAGTATCGTTTAGCTTCTGTCGGCTTTCCCAGGCGATAATCGTATAAGACGCCCATCGCATAATACGTCGAAGGGCTGATTTTAAACTGCAGGCTTTTCTGATATGCGCTCAGAGCCGTGATAAAATGAGCGCGATTTTCGTTTATACCAGCTTTCTCAAAATAATAGTGCGCCGTATTTGGTGAGATAGCTGTCTCGATGGTCTTCTGAATATAGGCATCGGCTTCGGGCCAACGCTTCAGGTGCTTATAGCTCATAGCCACGTAATAAAGCGCAGACTCGTTCAGCTCAAAGCCAGCATCTTCCATTTCCCGGTACAAGTCAATGCAAGCCTTATAGTTCCTCATCATATAATAAGACGGGGCCAGGGCTTGTATGAGCAGCTCCGACTTGTCTCCCCCTTCAAGCAGCGGGACACCAACGGATACCACCTCGCTATACTGTTTCAGACCGTAAAGCGCCTGTACGCGAATGCGTATAAGATGCCGGCTGCTGTCCTGACTAAGTTGTACAATGGAATCCGCTTCCTGGTAACGTTTTGAAGCGAGGTACAGCGAAGCCAGTTCATAACTGATGTCGGCATGTGAGGGATTAATTTTGTTTGCTTCCTCCAATGTTTTCAGCAGTTGTTCACGTTCCCCGCTTTCTTCGTATACAGCGGCCAGCGACTGCAGGGTGGGTATAGAGAGGGAATCCAGGCTTAGAACTTTCCGGAAAGTCCCGACAGCCTCAGGAATCTTACCCTGTCGACTATAAAGCGCTCCCAGCTGACCAAGAATCCGGATATCGGAACTGTCCCGTTGCAATAGCTCGTTATAATACTCCTCTGCCTCCTGGTAATGCCCGGCCGCCTGACTCGCGTAAGCCAGTTGGCTCAGTAAGGCCGGACTAGTCTCTAGACTACTATCGGCAAATCGTTCCAGGTAGCCCAAAGCGGCGCTATAGTTGCGCTGCTGATACAAATTCAGTAAGGTGTCACTATCGTAGCTGTGCTGCGCCATAGCCGAAGCGCTCAGGCAGAACATGCAGAAACCATAAAATAGAGCTTTCATAACCAACCGTTTTACAAAAGCAATATTAACTAAAAATATAGTTTAAAACAAAAAGATTTTATAGGTTACCGATGCGCCATGCGGCCAGAGAAGCCAGTAGAAGAGAAAAGCCAGCCAGAAGAAGGATGTAAAGCGCTTGTCCATCGAAGACATAATGAAGCAGCCAGCCCGTCAGCAATCCGCTGACAATCTGGGGCAGCGTTATGAAAATATTAAAAAGTCCCATATACAGCCCCATGCGGGTCGCCGGTAAACGGGAAGCCAGGATCGCATAAGGCATCGAAAGAATTCCTCCCCAGGCAACGCCAACCCCCACCATAACCCAAATCAGGTGCTCCGCCTCCGATATGAAGACGAACGATAGCAAGGAGAGCCCGCCCAGTAGCAGGGACATGCTGTAAATATTCTTTCTGCTGTAGTGCCGGCTCAGGCGTGGAATGACAAGTGCATAGATAGCAGATAC